>JBBAOD010000475.1:0-1004 GCA_040401635.1 Phycisphaerales bacterium | reverse complement strand
GATTCCGTTCGATGTCAATACCAACCTGATCGTCGAGTTCTATCGCTGATCAGAGTGGGCTGAGGACTGGCGCCTCCGCTCAATAAAGTTTGTAATTCACCGGAGCGTGCCACCTAAATGGCGCGCTCCGGTCTTTTTTGCTGCCGTTCCCGTAGACTCGCGACCCGCCATGATGAAACACCTGCAAACTTACAACAAGCAGATCCTCGCCGTCGTCAGCATGCTGCTGCTGGTGGTGTTCCTCGCACCCAGCGCTGTGACGCAATGCAGCCGAATGAGTTCGAAGCCGACCTCCGTGTGGGCAACCACCAGTGACGGCTCCACGCTCACACTCGGTGACCTTGAGAATCTGCGTGGTCAACTCGCCGTTCTTGAAATGCTGCGTGACCAGATGAGCATGCAGCTGGGCCTTGCCAAGAACCCCGAGCATTGGTGGCTCTTGGTGAAGGAAGCAAAAGACAGCGGCATGATTGGCGGCATCGCTGATGGTCGCAGTTACTTGGATGGCGCCGCTGTGCAAGCGCGCATGCAACCCGATGAACTGCTCGGTCGCCTGTGCGCGAGTTCGCGCCAGCAACCACAAGTGGTCTTGCAAACCCTCGCCAACCTGCGCGGAGTTGAACGACTCATCAGCCTGAACGTCGGCGCTGGCCGACTGTCGGAAGCACGCACGCGCCTCGCGGCACGCGAACTCCTCACCGACGTTTCCTGCGATGTTGTTCCGATCGATGCGAACACCGTCGGTGATGTGGTTCCCGTTGGCTCACCAACTGCCGATCAACTCACCGCTACCTTTGAGAAGGGTAAGACCAGCGTTCTTGGCGCTGGCCCCGGCGGTATTGGCTACAAGTTCCCTGACCGCGCCAAGTTGGAATGGATTGTCATTCCTGCCGGCGATGTCATCCGTGGTCTTGCCGCAGATCCTGCGCTTGGTGCCGTCGAACTTCGCAAGGAATTCCGCAAGAATCCCGGTGCCTTCGGCGTCGCTGCTGCGGACCTCACCC
>JBBAOD010000474.1:0-1005 GCA_040401635.1 Phycisphaerales bacterium | reverse complement strand
ATTTGGAGCGTGCCAGTGCCGCGCCAGTTGATTTATTTCCTGAGGCCGCGCACGCGGTGCATTACCTCGGTTGGTGCCGTTACTACTTGGGCGACCTGCCGGGTGCGCGCGTTGCTTTCACAACTCATGCGAACGCGTTCCCAAAGTATGACGATACGCAGTTTGCGCTGGGACTGATCGCCTACGAAGAAGATCGGGTGACTGACTCCGAGGCTTACTTTCGTCGCGCGCTGCAATTGCTTGGGGAGCAGCAAGGCGCGGCGCGTGAGCGAGCCAAGAATTTGGCGCGCCTGGGCGACGTACTGCTGCGTCAAGACCGATTGCCGGAAGCAGAGCAGTGCTATCGACAGGCGGTTGAAATCTTTGAAACCCACGGCGAGGCGTGGTCCAAGTTGGCGCGGGTCCTTGACCGGCTCGGTCGCGCGAGTGATGCAGCCAATGCGCGTGCTCGCCAGGCAGAAATCAAGGCGCGCACCGAAACTGAGAAACCGTCGCCATGAACATGATCATCACCAACACCTTTGCTGTTGCATTCACGCTGGCCGCGCCGCATATGTACGCGCACGCTCAGACCGCGCTAGCGGTGGCTCCGCCGGCATCCATTCGATTTGAAGACGCCACTACTGGCAGTGGTATTGATGCCGTGATGACCAGTGGAAAGCTTCCATCGACACAGATTGTTGAAGTAAAGGGCGGTGGATTAGCACTCATTGACTTCGATGGTGATGGTGACATGGACATCTTTATGCCCAATGGTTCAACGTTGGCGGACCCAGAGCACGGACCGGGAGCGCGCCTCTTTGAAAATCTGGGTGGGCTGAAATTCCGCGACGTCTCCGAGCGCATGGGCGCACGCCCCACGCGTTGGGCATTCGGGTGTGCTACCGGTGACTACAACGGCGACGGCCGCGATGACTTGTACATCTGTTGCTTTGGTGCGGACATCTTGCTCAAGAACATGGGCGAGGGACGGTTCACAGATGTCACAGCGCAGGCGGGACTCGG
>JBBAOD010000473.1:0-1009 GCA_040401635.1 Phycisphaerales bacterium | reverse complement strand
CGAATTGAACATTGCCGCGAAGGGCACCGCTGAGGCGGGCAAGTGACGGCTGGCAACGCAGCGGGCGCGCCCGCTGCGCCAATCGGCGGCAACGGTGCGGACGCGGACACCTGCAGCGCTGCGCATGCAGTTCCTGCAAGCGCGCTGCATCTGGTTCGACCCAATCCTGCCAACGCAGTGCCAGTGGCCATGGATGGCGTGAAGGACACGCGCATGGAAATCTTGGTGGGTCGCCAGCACGGCGCCCCCAACTTTGCCATGCGACATTATGTGGTTGCCCCCGGCGGGCACACGCCTCATCACGCGCACAACTACGAGCATGAAGTCATCGTCATCGATGGCGAAGCCGATGTCACGTATGGAACGGCAACGCACCGTATCCGTAGTGGAGATGTTCTGTTCATTGCTCCGAATCAGATGCATCAGTTCCGCAATGTCGGCGCTGGGCCGTTGCGGTTTCTGTGCATGGTGCCAACCAGCTTTGATTGCGGTAAGCCAACGCCGGGGTCATGAGCGTAACAAATAGCTTCGCCAACCAATATTAAAAACAAACGCGGCGGCAGGACGAATCCTGCCGCCGCGTTTCAATTGCACTTTGCGACCTTCAGGGCTGATCGCATCGAGCGATCACTTGGTAGGCGTTTCGTCTTCCACTGGCGCAGCCTTCGTCGGAGCAGCCTTTGGCGTGGTTGCCTTGGTGGCAACCGGAGCCTCAGCTGGAGTACGGTCTTCGCTGGAAGTATCCAATGCCATGTCGATGGAGAGCGGCGTGAGATACAATTCGACGCGACGGTTCTCCGAGGAGCCCTTCGCCGAATTGATCACCACCGGACGGTATTCGCCGTAGCCAGCGATCTGGAAACGACCAGCACTGACGTGGTCCTTGACCAGGGCGTTGCGCAGGCTTGCCGAACGGTAGACCGAAAGCATGAGGTTGGTGCCGTACTTCGACTTGGTGCGAACCAAGGGAGTGTTGTCCGTGTGACCAACGACCTTGACTTCAAACTTG
>JBBAOD010000472.1:0-1012 GCA_040401635.1 Phycisphaerales bacterium | reverse complement strand
AGTCCCACGTTGTCCCAACTTTCCGCCAGCCGAGCGGGCGCAACAGCCTCCATGGCGGCAGCCAGTGCCCCCACCGATGACGGCCTGCCCGCGGGCGGGCGCCCCGATCGACGAGTTCGTCCAACAGGAGCGATCGGGCGGGGGCGGCGTGGTGAGGGGCGTGCCATGGATTGCAAGAGTAGCGTTCATTCGTCCGGAAACCACTTGACGGGGGGTTCAGAACATCGCACTCTTATGTCAGTTCAGAACGGGGACCGCACGGATGCGGCCGCCAATGACCGGCGTTACTGCCGGCACAGCACCTACGGAGCCGCCCTCTGGCTCTGACAACTCAAGGATCGCGCGTTGACCACTCACACCCCTCACGACGCGTCTGAAGCCCGAAGCACAACCCAATCCGCCGCGCAGGGAGCGTTGGCAACCAAGAAGTATTTCGTGCTTGACACGAACGTACTGCTGCACAACCCGCAAGCGATCTTCAAGTTTGAAGAGCACGAGGTGGTGATTCCGCTCACGGTGATTGAGGAACTGGACACCTTCAAGAAGAACAATGATGAAACTGGTCGCAACGCGCGTCAGGTCGTTCGCGGCTTGGACAAATTGCGCAGCATCGGTCATCTGTTCGAAGGCGTCGTCTGGAACGAACAAGGCGGCATCATTCGCGTAGCGCGCGTGGAGCCGATGGAGGACGAACGTTCGCTGGAGCTGAACAAGAATGACAATCTGATTCTCAGCGTTGCCGCCAAGTTGAATCGCCAGGGACTGCGCACCATCTTCATTACCAAGGACATCAATGCGCGTGTGAAGTGCGATGCGCTTGGTATTGACACTGAGGACTTTGAAGCCGATCGCGTGGACGCTGACTGGCTGCACTCCGGCTATTGCTCCATGCAGGTGAGTACGGAAGTCATCGATTCGCTCTATCAAGAACGACAATTGCCGCGCACCATGCTGGATGTCACGCCGGGACGAACGCCGGATGGGCAATTGATGAAGTCGGAGGATCTGGTGC
>JBBAOD010000471.1:0-1018 GCA_040401635.1 Phycisphaerales bacterium | reverse complement strand
ACGGCGTTTGTGAATGCGCGGGCTTATGCGCCGAATCTGTCGGATGGGCAGGGGGTTTTTCTGGCGCCGCTGCGGGATGTGTTTTCGCTGTGGGAGAAGTTGAATGCGGGGGCGGCGCCTGCGGGGATTGCGCTGCCGTTGGTGCTTTCGGATGGGACGACGCGGGAGGAGTTTGGCGAGGAGTTGGCGGGGATTGCGGGCAGCTATGTGGCGGAGGCGGCGGCGAATCAGGGGGCGGTGTTGGCGCGCAGTGAGCGGGATGGTTTGAAGGAGCGGATTCGGGCGATTTTGGTGTCGTACCGGACGGTGGTGCCGGCGCGGTGTGCGCAGCATGGGAGTTTGGTGGAGACGTTGCCGGTGTTGACGCCGCCGCCGGGTCATACGCCGGATGCGGTGGTGGCGAGTGCGGTGTTTGTGGCGCCGGATCAGGCGCGGGTGGTGTATGAGGCATCGGCGGAGGCATCGCTGGAGCGCTATGAGCTGCGCGGGAATCCGGGGGAGGAGTACAGCGATGAGGATGCGGTGGTGATCGCGACGAATGGGGTGGCGGATGCGCGGGAGTTTGTGACGGGTTTTGGGCTGGGTCAGCCGGGGACGATGGTGGCGTTGAAGGTGTACGTGGTGCTCGATACGGGGAATGAGTCCGGCAGCGCGACGCTGACGGTGGCACGGCCGCTGTGACCAGGGGGGGCTCTGGAAGCCAGGATTCAAGTCATGGGACGTGCGATATCTGTTAGTGAAAGTGATCTGAATAACTTCATGTTCCAAAAAACAAGTGCATGCGAAAGAAATGCGTAAACTGTTGGTTATCAAGGGTTAGTGCATGCCAAAAAAATCACCTTCTCATTTTCGACAGGATCGATATCATCCGCGACTGAACTAATTAACTGTTCGACAAGAAATTAAGACATAGCCTATCATGCCTACTGAACTCACCTGGCGAAAGGCCATCGAGAAAGTCTTGAGTGCCTCAGCAACACCGCTGCACTACAACGAGATCACCGAACGGATTATAGCT
>JBBAOD010000470.1:0-1021 GCA_040401635.1 Phycisphaerales bacterium | reverse complement strand
CAATCGTGCCACCCACACCATGATTTTCATGGCAGTCCGTGTTCGCAAACGAACACCACGGACAGGATTGTCACGGGAGGGCCCGTGTGCAGAAAGAGACCGTCGAAATCCGGCAACCTGCTCTCAGCGAACCAATCATGTCGCTGCAAGTTGGCGCCTCCTACACCAGGGGTGGCTTGCGATTGGCAAGTATTGGGCGGAGATACAACAGCTCGCTCTCATGACCAAGTTCTGCCTTCCATCTTGCCACACCATGGCTCGAGCGCGGCATGCGCAGAGATGCTTGTCACTTTGGATCGAGCGGGTCATTCCACGTTGCCTATCAATCGGTGACGGGCTTGCGATCAACTTACTTGGCAAGTGATGGGCGGTGATCCAGCAGCTTGATCGCACAGGTCGAGCAATGCTAACGTGATTGCTTGACTCTCAGGTTGGACATGCTCTTGCCATGCCAGGCAGGACTGGGTGAATAAACGCATAAGTTGGCGCACTCCTCTGAGAGTTTGCCAGGGAATCTCAGCATGTTCATAGCATCTGGTTGACGACAGAGGGCAGAGACCCAGCAGCTTGTTTCATGCTTGGTTCATAGGATCGAGCAGTTCACTGCGTGCTTGACTTGGTAGCGCTGTGGGAGCTTTCGATGGAGTAATCCACAGCATTCGCTGAGGTGCCAACTACTGCCCAATTTTGGCAAGAGCACCATAGGTGACCCACGCTTCGCAATCTGCCACGGGAGACCACAAAGGTCGGACAGCCCACGATTCGCTGATGCCACGTAAGCGTGGACTGTGGCAGCAACGCGTGTTCTGGGACGGAATGTGGTTCTGCGAGGGCAAGCTTCGGAAGCTTACGATCGTTGCACAACTGTTTGTTCTCGTTTGCCGGGGACATACACGACTCCAGCGAACACATGTGTTTCTTGTGGCATAGACCGCTATTGCGCTGGACCTCCACATTCATCGCGAATCGCTGGCAGCGATGGAGCAACTACGGCGAGCATGACTTCGAACGCATATTGCGT
>JBBAOD010000469.1:0-1032 GCA_040401635.1 Phycisphaerales bacterium | reverse complement strand
GTAACTCCGTCAACCAGGTGATCAGCAAATGGATCATCCATCGCTACTACGGTTCTGCCAAGCCCCATCGCTTCCAGGACCACGGATCGAACGCCGTGAATTGCCTCTGGCAGCGCAAACACGCCGCAGGCAAGCGCCAATGGTCGCACCATTTCCAGGCGTGACACACCGTTCAGAACACGTTGCACGCCGAACTCACGAGCGAGCGCCCACAGGCGAGGGTCGTGCCCGGGGGGCAACTCAATGGCCACTTGAAACTCAGGAAGCGCGGGCATGACGTCGGCAATGGCCGCAAACACGGCGCGGTAGGCGCCAACGTCGCGCCCGGTGCCGGCGATCGCCAGACTTTGTGGGCTGGCAACAAAGGTATCGCGCCGCGATGGCACCGGAACACCAAGGGGGAGAATGGTGACCATTTGCTCGCCAACAACGCGCGCTGCACGCGCGGCGATCGGTGCCGTGGCGGCGCACACCAAGTCAAGGCGGCCGGTGTGTCGCTTCAGCGCGGTGGCATCCAGCTCATCGGATGTGGAGATCATCGCAACCAGTCCGGCATCCATGTCATCTGCCAATTCCGCAGCGGCAATGAATGCGCGCGCTCCGAAACTCACAAATATTTCGGGCGGATCGTCCTCAAGCGAACTACTCAGCGCTCCAAGGCGCGAAGGGCGAAAGAGCAGTGAACTATCAAAGTCAAAGGTTGACGCTGCAATCATCCGGAGCAGCGGCGGCTCATCACGCGCTGGTGGCAGGATGCGACGAACACGTACGCCATCGCCAGCGAGGGCGACGGCCAGGCGTTGCACTGCAGCAGCGTCCGTCAGGAGGCGTTCGGGATCGACGACGAGCGCGATGTGCATCCAGCCTCCAGTGGTTCAAAGGCGAGCAACATTTCAGCCGGAATACGCGCAGGTTTGCGAGTGGCTAAATCAACAAGTGCCCAGCACGTCGACGCGCTGCACACCACGGCTCCATCACGCGCGCGCACAATGGTGGTATCGCGCCAACTGGTGACGCGGCTGACCGATCGAA
>JBBAOD010000468.1:717-1038 GCA_040401635.1 Phycisphaerales bacterium | reverse complement strand
GTGGGCCCATGTCGCGCCACTCGTGGGAAGCTCCCGAGCCAGAGCGAGAGTCGGGTGCCGACAGCGAGGATGAAAGCGAGTTCACGCCCATGTCCGACTCGGACGATGACACGCGCCGCGCGACCCCAGCCGACGAGCTTAGCAGCTATTGCCGCATCTTGCTCTTGAGCCGCACCATCACATACACGGATTTGTGCATCATCATGTGGTGGGCGGGGAAAGCAGGGGTGCACGAAGCCGTGCGGCTGGGCCACAACCCAGACGCACCCAGCGGCCATTTCGCGCGGCACGTCAAGGCAACGTTGGGGGTGTTCAGCGAAA
>JBBAOD010000468.1:0-707 GCA_040401635.1 Phycisphaerales bacterium | reverse complement strand
CATTGCATAGCGTCACGACGTTCGCCCCGCACGAGCTTTTAGCGAGTGACGTTGTTGCTTCGCCGAGCTTACGCGTGCAACTCGACGAAGCTGTTGCAGACCACCAGTTGCCTCCGGCCTATTACACGCACCCAAGGGTGCAAGCCTCCGCAAATGCGCGTGTGTGGCCACTCAGCATCTTCATTGATGGTGTGCCATACTCGCACACCGACAGCGTCGTCGGCTGGTGGTTGGTGAACATGGTCAGCGGCCAACGGTATTTGTTCGCGTGCTTACGGAAGCGAACCGTCTGCAAATGCGGTTGTCGTGGATGGTGCTCCTTTTACGCGATGTTCCGCTACGTCGCATGGTGCCTCGCGGCGCTGGCTGAAGGCATGTGGCCTGCGCGGCGGCACGACCGTAAGCCTTGGCAACCCACTGACGAAGCGCGCGCATCGAAAGCGGGGACCCCGCTGGGTGTGAAGGCTGCCCTCATCCACATCAAAGGCGATTGGATGGAGTTCGCCACAACGCTTGGCCTACCGAGCTGGAATGATGGGCTCCGCCCATGCTTTGCTTGCAACGCGGACCGCGACAGCTTCCACACCTCGCTCGGCGCAAGGCCTCTTGCGTTCCCGTCGCGTGAGAACCAAGAAGGCGACAACGAGCTTGCTTGCCAACGATGTGAGTTCTACGTCGTCATTCCCAACCAAGACACGCACCGCCAA
>JBBAOD010000467.1:0-1041 GCA_040401635.1 Phycisphaerales bacterium | reverse complement strand
TGCGGTCAGGCTGATACCCAGGACGAATGGCACGCCGCCAATGGTCCATGATTGCAGTGCGCTCATCGGTACCCCGCCCCTGAGCGTGGTACCGCGCAGGGCATTCACTAACACCACCCCGATCAAGATGCACGCCCACGGACCACCGATCAGCAGTGCGCCGGCGCCCACAATGGACATCAGCGAGCGCGAGCCGGACGCATCCACAACATCGGGGGTGACGCCACCGACCAGGCAATGGGCGCCAACAGGAATCTGCAGCGCGCATTCCGGGCAGCGGTCATCGGCCGTGAACGGCCCGTACGCATGCTCCGCGGCGGGCGCGCCCGGCAAGCCGGTCAGGGCGTATGCACATCGCGGGCAACGGGTGGTGGCAGGCATTCGGAAATTGGTGCCGATGGTGCCAGTAGTGCCTGGCACCTAGCTACTCAGGCGATGGTGACCTTTGCGTCCAAGTAGACGTCCTGAATGGCGTTCAGAATCTTGACGCCCTCCGGCATCGGGCGCTGGAACGCCTTGCGACCGGAGATCAAGCCCTGGCCACCGGCGCGCTTATTGATGACGGCGGTCTTCACGGCGTCGGCAAGATCATTCTCGCCGCTTGCGCCGCCAGAGTTAATGAGGCCAATGCGACCGGCGTAGCAATTCAGCACTTGGTAGCGGCACAGATCGATCGGATGATCGGATGAGAGTTCGCTGTAGATGCGCTTGTCAAACTTGCCGTAGCTGGAACCGCCGGTGCCCATGGCGGTGTATCCGCCGTTGAGTTCGGGGAGTTTCTGCTTGATGACGTCCGCCTTGATGGTGACGCCAAGGTGATTCGCCTGACCGGTGAGGTCCGCGCTCATGTGGTAATCCTTGCCGCCGGTCTTGAACGCATCGTTGCGCAAGTAGCACCACAGGAAGCAGCACATGCCTAATTCGTGGGCTTCTTCGAACATTTCGGACACGTACATGATCTCGTTGGTTGCGTCTTCGCTACCAAAGTAGATGGTGGCACCCACTGCGCATGCACCAAGGTTCCACGCCTCGCGCACGCTG
>JBBAOD010000466.1:0-1043 GCA_040401635.1 Phycisphaerales bacterium | reverse complement strand
AGCAGCGCGAGACTGTGTTCGCTGCTCAGTGCCACAGCCGTTACCCCCTCAACAATTTGTGGTGGGCTCGCCTGGCCCAAGACGTTGGCTCCCCACACGCGGGCCATGCTTTGCGCGTGTGCGGTGCTAACCACGGCCATCGCCCCCGCGGCAGCGATGAACGACACCATCGCGCTACCACGAACGGAATGCGATGGGGTCACGGACGATAAGGATGGGAGGTTAAGTTGCATGTGAAGGCTTTCTTTGTGAGAGATCGTGATCCGCGCAAACTCAGCGACGACGACTACCCACTAGGCCCGCGAGCCCAAGGAGCGCCACAGCGCCCGGTGCCGGCACGAAGCCATACGTAAATGTTTGGTTGAATGACGGCTGGCTCACCGTGCCTGTGCCTGCACTTGCGCCATCCACGCGCATGGTCACGTTGCCCTTGAACTGCAAGGTCAACACATCGGTGGCTGAGAGGTTCGTGGTCTCCACGCTGAAGCGTCCGAGCATGATGCGCTTGTCGGCGTAGGTACCGGCGTAGACGTGGTTGCCAGAGGGGAGGTTCGTGTACCAGCCAGCGCCTTCATAGGCGCCGAGCGCGGTGCTTCCACCAGCAACGGTGTCAGCATCCACGGTGGTGGCGTTCGTAAAGTAGTTGTCGGCGGCGATTCCTGCGGCGGCGTCCTGCGCGCGTGCGCCGATCGTCACGAAGGAGTCCCACGCGTTACCTGCGGCACCGGAAGCGGGCATCCAGCTTGTGCCGGCCGCTTGCGCAAATCCCGCGCCGTTTCCTGCAACGAGCGATGAGCCGTTATTGGGAACGCCGTTGATGGAAGTCACCACCATGCTGGTGGAACCGGTGGTGCCGTAGAAGTTGACGAGTTTGTCGTACGCCCCGGTGAAGTCCACATAGACATCCATCACGGAGTAGCGACGGGCACCATCCGTTACTGAGTAGTTGGTGGAAGTGACGCCGGTCATGGCAGCATGCGCGCCAGCAGCGGTCACGACGGAGACAAACAGTGCGGACGCGTTGAGGTGCGTGGTCTTCATGG
>JBBAOD010000465.1:0-1044 GCA_040401635.1 Phycisphaerales bacterium | reverse complement strand
ACTCCCGGCTACGTGCAGGCGAAATTTGTGACCCCGTACGGCAACAACGTGGTGATGCATCACTACGGCCCGGGGTATCCCCCGCCACTCGGACAAGCGGGTGGCTCATCCGGTGGCAACGGTGGCGGCGGAATGTCGAACGGAACCGTTGCTGGAAATCGAGATATGGTGAACTGGGGACTGACTCCGTCGTATTACGCAGAAGAGATGGGCAACGGAGCCTGGTTTGGTAGCCCAAGTGGCAACAGCCCAATGCCCTACATCGGCGGCTTCAACGACTGAACTACGCGGCGCGCAGGATTGACCGAACCGAACGGGACTGTGAGCACCAGCTCAGTCTCAGGTTCGTCAGCAAACCCTAAAAACAACCGTGGGCCCGCCGTCGGACAACGGCGAACCCACGAGTTCAGAAAAGGGCTCAGTTTCGTCTACCCACTCGGCTTCCAAGCTCGCCGGCCAGCGAAGCATCTGCTTCGCCACAGCCAGTGCGTGACTTGGTCGCGTTGCCGTCAGCGGAGTGCATGCGCATAACGCAGGCATTTAGCCAACAAGTGTCGTGGTATCTGAATCCCTTTTGCTTTCCTTGACCGTACCCCGAAGGACTCGGTCTCCTCTCAAACCTCTGCCACAACGTAGCCCCGGTTCCACGAAGGTCAAGAAGTGGCAGCGAATTAACTGATTTTGCGGTCTTATAACGGGCAATTTGACCGGCGTTTCTGGGATTCCCCCTCCCACGGTCACCTCAGATTGCATAGCAACGGCCAGGCGCTCGTACATGACGCGCCAGACGAGACTTCACAAGGCAACCACCACACCCCAAAAAGCACAGCGCCCCGGCTGAGAAAGCCGGGGCGCTGCTATATATCAAGGAACAGTTGGACGCCATTGACTAACCATTACTGGCTAGTTCACTGCATTGCTGCAGTACGAGGTTACGTTGACTAGTAAATCCACTATCAAGATCGCTCTCGATTGTGGTCTAAATTATCCCTTAGAAAGGAGGTGATCCAGCCGCAGGTTCCCCTACGGCTACCTTGTTACGAC
>JBBAOD010000464.1:0-1045 GCA_040401635.1 Phycisphaerales bacterium | reverse complement strand
ACCTCAAAGGCAATGCCGAGCGTCGGGACGCGCACCGATGTGCCATCAAGTGCGGCATCGCCAACTACCACAATTTGCCGCGCCCCCATGTTGGAACGCATCGCATCATCAATGCGTCCTTCAAGTAAGAACGCATCGACGATTTCTTGTTTATCAAGCGGACCGCGCCACGGATTCATCACCAACGCCGCAATACCTGCCCCGTCCAAAGCACGCAGCAAACCGGCATCAGCAGGCGCGCCAGACGCAACGTGGATCGGCGCTCGATCAAATCGACTGCGGTGACGAATCCGCAACTGACCATCAACTGCACGCGCGGTGAACACCGTCATGCCGCCAGTTGGAAGTTCATGCCGCCAAACCACTTCAACTGGCGCGGTATCCCATCCGTTGGCTGCAATAAGATCCGCAGCAGCAGCAAGCGAACCGTCTGCATTCGGCGCATCAATGCGCCCCACCACTTCGTCAAAGAGCGCCGTGCGGTCCGATGGACCAAGGACAAGATTTGGAGGTCGCCACGCCGCAGCAACTTGCTGCACTGGATAAATCGATCGCCCACCAGCAGCGGTCGCCGGCTTCAACTTCTCCACAAAGAGGTCAAGCAGCGGCTGCTCAATGCGCGTCACGATCGTCCACTCCACTTGGCCAGCGCGGGTGCGTTCGATGTAGGTGACATCGGTGCCCAGCAGTAGGTCAACCAAACTGGAGGCATCCACGCCCAGGTCCGCTGCTAGCCGATCCCATGTCTGCACCAAGACCCGCGAACCAGCAAGCCGAAGCAGCGCCGCCTGCGCTGGCAGCATGTCTGCATCAGCACGCAGACCTTTGGCACCGCGCACGTGAACCACCACTCCTACATCTGCGGGAACGATTGATGCACTTCCAAAGACGCCGTCACCCGGCGGCAGCGCCGACGTTGCGGACGCCACGCCAATGACACACAGCACAGTGATCACATGGAGCACGCGGAGCGCAGAGAGCACACCAGGTGTTCGTGGCAACCTTCGTGTCATGGGGAACGCGACTCTGAGTGCACAGCGCCAGC
>JBBAOD010000463.1:0-1051 GCA_040401635.1 Phycisphaerales bacterium | reverse complement strand
GTGCTTTCGAGCGCGGGCATCGCGGCGCGGACTGCTGCCAGCGGCAGACCACAGGGTGCCACCACAATGCGTTCGGGTGCACTGGCAATGATCTCTGTTGGGGTAGCCACTCGGCTCTTGCAACCAACGGCATTGAGAGGGTGCAGCCCGCCGGCGAGGGTAATGAGTTCAGGGGTCCAGTGGCCACCAACGAATGGTGGATCGGTCCATTCAAGGAACAGCACCGAAGGTCCATCAATAAATGGCGCACTGCGTTCGCTGGCAGTCCACAGGCGGTCGCGCAACGCAGTCGCAGCGGCTTGCGCTTGCGCGGGGCGCCCAACGGCTTCGCCGATGGTGAGCACGTCATCAAGCACTTGCCACACGGTGGTTGGATTCAAGTTAATGATTTTGGGAATACGCGGCAATGTGCGCGCGATCCGCTCGACGCTACGAAGGTCAATACTGCAGACGTCGCACAGGTCTTGCGTGAGAATGACATCCGGATCGAGTGCGCGGAGCAGATGCTCATCAAGGTGATAGAGCGATTCACCGGCGGCAATCGAAGCGCGAACGGCGGCATCAATGGCGGCAGAGTCAACGGGCACGCTCTGCTCACCTACGCTTCCAGCAGTGTGTGCGATCCGCGCGCTTGTCAATATCGGAGCGCGCATGGATTGCGGAGGCCAATCACACTCATGACTTCGCCCGACGAGCAGATCGCCGCCGCCGGCTGCAAACAGCAATTCAGTGGCAGATGGAAGCAGGCTGACGACGCGCATCTGTAAAGCGTATGCAACGACCGGGAACGGGTGAGATACGAAAGGGGTGCCGCTCACGCCGATCACTAGTAACTCAACTCACTTGCCTACCAACGGCGTGCATTCCACGTTCTGTGGAACACCGTCATCTGGACGCAGGCGCCGGAGAGGACAGGGCCGCGCTCAGCGGCCGTCCTCGTAAGGCGAATGCGGGCCAGTAGGCGGGCGTGATGTCAGCGGTCGAAGTGAGTTCAGCCGTCCCCCGCCCCCTCCGTTGCGCGCGGGACCCTCGGACGCGGACGGCTGCGCTC
>JBBAOD010000462.1:0-1070 GCA_040401635.1 Phycisphaerales bacterium | reverse complement strand
TTCACTCGAACACCAGCCTCTGCGTACGCATCACGCGCCGCTGGGTTGTTATCTACGGCTAGTTCGACAATGTTGTGCTTTAGCAGAGCCTCAACCGCTTGCTTCTTAAACTCCACTTCGCTATCTGGACCAGCAGGGAGTGTATTCAGCATTACTTCGTCGTGAGGGATCTCATTGTCGTCAAGGAACTTGCGAGTCTCAGCAAGGCGCTCTTTCTGGCGCCCGCTCACGATATAAATACGGTGATTAATCGCCTGCTCGTCAAGGAATTCAATCACAGCAGCATTTGCCTTGCCACCACCCATGTCGAGGGTGCCGTCAATGTCGCAAATAACGATAGGTGCTACGCCAGCCTTTGTGACCTCTACCTCAACAGCCTTACTAGCGGGTGGCGTTGGTGGAAGGGTATTACCAGCAGCGGGATTCTTTCCTGGCTTTGGCGCTGGGGGAACAGGCGGCGTCTTGGACGGCTTTCCTGCTGGCGGCGTAGGTGGGCTGGACGGCTTCTCTCCACTTGCTGGTGGGACTGGAGGTACTGGCTTGTCCCCAGATGGAGGCGGCGGAGGAGGAGGCGTGTTTCCGCCGTCATCTTGTGGCATAGGCGGCTCGTTCTCATCGATTGGCGCACCAAGGACCTTCGTCTGCACGTACTGCAAATAAAGCGTGTGCGGCATTGGACCTTGCGGGGTGTTAATCCATACTTCCTCGCCCCACTCACCAATACCGTCCTGACCGCGCTCGCGAAGCGCGTCATTGAGGCGAAGCCACGGCATTCCAGAAAGCGCAGCCTTGTAGTACTCCGCCATTGCGGACTGGCTGCTGCGACCAAGTTCTGTGTAAGCGAATCGAAGTTTCTTGTCGTAGCGCCAAACGATTTCTCGCGTGATGTACTCAGCAATAAGGTCAAGAAGCGGAGCAATGCCATTGTCAGCGGTGAATGCAGCGCCAACCTCTGCGGTGCTCTTATTCACGTCAAACGAAATACCAATGTCTTGTGGCTGAACGCCAAAGACTGCGCAGATCTTTCGAGCAAGGTAGACCTGCCACTCCATGAACTGCATGTCGCGGTT
>JBBAOD010000461.1:475-1082 GCA_040401635.1 Phycisphaerales bacterium | reverse complement strand
CGGAGACGAAGGCTGTTTCTCGAATACGTCTGCACATCTATCACATGCCCAATAATCCGACGGCGCACGCTTCCGTTATTGCGCTACGTTCTCCATGGACCCCGACTCGGCTTCAGTGGACGGGGATGACTGCTGCGAGGGCGGCGCCGCCGCGGCTCCACCGCCGAACCGTCGGCAGCAGCGCCTCCGCCCGCGTCAGGCACCGCCAACGCAAGGCCCTCTGACTATCTACGCTCTGATTGCTGTTGGCGCAGGCGGGTGGCACGCCGGCTGGACAACAGCTGGCGGACATGCGCTGCCAGACGCCGACAGGCGCGCGCGGTGCGTGCAGATCGTCGTAGGCCGCTGGGAGTACGTGCACGCAGAAGCGTTGGGTTTTGATCACCAGGGTTGCCGCGCGCTTTGGAGAAAAGCCACGCGGTCGCTCAAGCAGCCCGTCGGAGCAATCGTATATCAGATCGTTGCCTCGGCAACAGCAGAAGGCTACCCGTTGTGGCCCGAGACGTATATGCCAATCAGAATCGCCGAGTTGTGTGCCATTGTCAACTCGGCGCGTGAGCCTTTGTCCCACGAGTTGGTGCGCTTGCAAACGTTGCTCCAAGCATGG
>JBBAOD010000461.1:0-465 GCA_040401635.1 Phycisphaerales bacterium | reverse complement strand
TCTTTGGGATCCTGCATCCCAGTGAAAGTATCGTTCGAAGTTGCTCGCTTCGGACGTGTGCAACTTGTGGCCAGCGTTTCAGATTGCGCCTCTCGCGCGGAGAGGTCGATTTCGAAAGCATTTGCTTGTTGGCCACCCAAGCTTGAGCTTGGTGACGAGGCTCGTCAAAGCGGCGCCCGCGGGGTCTGTGGCTCTATGCGGACGCAGTCGTGTCTCGCGCAAACGAAAGCGTGGTGGCTACGAAATGGTCGAAGCCGCGGATGACATGGTCAAGTGGGTCGCCGCGACGGCGTACTTGGTGGACTTGCGGAAAGTCCGCGTTACCAGCGCGGCGTGGGCACAGGTGCTCGCGAGGTGCCCCGTCGGAGAAGCAGGCGAAGCTTTGGCAGTCTCGGCTTCACCCCTCGTATCATACGAGCGCTCACGGAAGGCTCGCACCCGCTTGGATAGCGTGTGTATGCTTTT
>JBBAOD010000460.1:0-1083 GCA_040401635.1 Phycisphaerales bacterium | reverse complement strand
CAGGGCGGCGCTGGTCTGTGGCGTCTTGACGCAAAGGTTGCTGGATCCGGCGTGACGGGCGATTTGCTGGCCCATTGCATTGACACTGCGCGTTGGCTCAACGGCGACATCGTCGCGGTAAGTGCAATGACGGAGACCTTCGTCAAGGAGCGCGTTCACACTGCAACCGGCAAGATGCAGGCAGTGAAGATTGACGACGCGTGCGCTTTCCTGGCACGCTTTGAGAATGGCTCGATGGCGGTGTTCGAGTCAACCCGCTATGCGCGCGGTCACAAGGCCCTCTATACATTTGAGATGAACGGCGCCAACAAGTCGCTCGCGTGGGACTTGCAGGACCTCAATCGCCTGTCATACTTTGACCACGGCGTGCCGGGTGACCGACGCGGTTGGTCAAGCATCCACTGCACTGACGTTGACCATCCGTACGCTGGCAAATGGTGGGTTCCTGGCCTGTGCCTTGGCTACGAGCATTCGTTTGTGCATGCGCTGCACGAATTCCTGGCGAGCCTTGACAGCCCAAAGGCCGCGAAGCGCTACGCTGACTTCCGAGACGCGCTCGGCACTCAGTACGTCTGTGACGCTGTCCTCGAAGCCGCGCGCACCCAGAAGCTGGTGCGGGTGAAGCGGGTTTGATGGCCCGGGTGATGAACGGACGCGCGTTGCAACTCTGTACCACCTGCGTCGCGAGCGAATTGTATGGCTCTTCGGTTGCATCGGACTACTCAAACATGACCACCAATCCACCTCGTTCTTCCTGCCTGAATTTCTTTGCCGCATGCGTATTGCTTGTGCTCTGCTGCAAGCCTGCGTGTGCGTTGGACGGAGTTGAACAAGACCCAAGATTCATTGCGCTTGCGGATGCGTATCGGGCGGACTTTGGCGGGACTGTCAAAGCGTGGGGAAACACCAGTGCGGCGACAGCGGCCGGTTACCAAGTCACCCCACTTGCAACCGAGCATCTCAGTAGCGCCACACAGATGTTCATCTGGATAGAAGATGAGCTCAAGAGATACCCTGCGGGATTCATCAAGAAGCACGGACCAAAGAATGTTGTGTTGAGTAATGCCTTCATTACCAACTCTT
>JBBAOD010000459.1:0-1106 GCA_040401635.1 Phycisphaerales bacterium | reverse complement strand
TGTGAACGGATTTTGAAGGACCGGAATTTGTGATTGCCTCTCATACATCGTCGTCATTTTCAAAAGCGAAGAACGGTCAACACACGGCAAACTCCAGCAAACATATGCAGCAGAAACATTGCACGCAGCCTACCTTACAACATGATGTCAACAGTTGCACGGCCGGGCCAGTCTCGCTCGATGTACTTCGACGTCCGTGTGGAAAAGTTGTCGTCCGTCTCGCCTCGCCGCAGTTTAAAGTCGCGCTGCATGTGTTCAGGGAGGGGAAAACGCACAAGTGCTGTAAACGTACGACGATGCGCGAGTGCCGCGACAAAAAGGCTGTGTGGCCATGCCGTCAGCATAAGGCTCGCGCTGCGGCCACGACACACGCTGACGTACGGCGTCTGGCCCCACCTCCAGCGAGCTCTCCGGAACGACCATTCGGACAACGCGCAGCAGCGTACGCATACGATACAAGCAACTCGATCCAGATTAATTTAAGCGCTCTGAAAACTCACCAATGCGCATGCAGAAGAACATAACACGACGCCGGACTTCGAGCAGACGACAACGGCTTTCAGGAGTTTCGCTCAGCCAAGACCTTGCACGAGCGACATAACCTGCGCAAAGTTCGGAAAGAATAAAAAGGAGCGTTGACGGAGTTACAGAGTGCATATACACATGGCGCGCATAGAAGCGCGCTGGTAGCGCGCGCGCACGCGCCGTTGCACACGAGCGCGCCACCCAACTCCTGCGAGAGACACGCTCCGCACACAGCTTTATATCTGCCAGTGCCGCACGGAGAATGCAACGAAGTTGTGCAGCTGTGCCCATGCGCGAAACAGCGGAGCAGATTCATGGCTTACGTACTCTGGTCGCGACGATTTTTATTTCGCGACGTCGGCGAACGTCGAAGAAAAAACGACGGTTTCGCCGACCGAGAAGCGCGCCCCCGCCGGGCGGCGCCGGCGCGGCCCGCGCCGGGCCCCCGGGCCGAGCGCGCTTCGTGCGGCGGAGGTGGTACAGTCTGATGCCGCGCACGGCTGGCGGAGGCGGCAGAGCGGACGCCCGGCGCGCCGCCGTGCTGCGCGAGCGTGCTGCCGCAGAGGCGCTCAGCAATGCGT
>JBBAOD010000458.1:0-1107 GCA_040401635.1 Phycisphaerales bacterium | reverse complement strand
TCAGAGCCGGCCACTGGCGAATGTAGCTGAGCCGCTGAGTGCGCCAGAGGCTCCTCGCGCGAGTGCATCGGCGGCCCTGCATGTGCTTCCTCTGCAGCATCATGAGGCAGGCGGCACCCTCTGACGCGCCACTGGCAGTCCGATGGCAGTTACGCCGGGCCCACCTCGGTAGCGCGTTCGACGGGCCACCTATGTAACTACCGTAGTGGCCTCACAATGCGTGCGCATGCTACATTACTTCGATTGTGTGTTAGCGGCCTTCAAAAATGAAACCACCACGCAAAAAGGATCGGATATGCATGTGACTCTGTCGAACCCTTGTCGACAAAGTGCACAGCTCTCTTTACATCGAAGCAGACCAACGTCAGGCTAAAGCTAGCATCCTACAACATAACGCGCACGCGCCGGCCCCCGCAATGAACGCCGCCGCCATATCGCTGCATCGCGCCTGTGGCCATTCGCGTCCGGCAGACGCAAGCGCGTCGCTAGATCAATGCATGCCCCCCGCATCGCCCGACAAGATAGCTGCGATCATGCGCGCACATCCGCATGTGGTAGCGGCGCGAGATACTGCCGGGCGAACGCCGCTGATGTGGGCTGTCGTGAGTGGCGTGCCAGGATCGACCATCGCGCTACTGCTGAAGAAGTACTCCGTCGATGACGTTAATGTAGCGGATAAGGCTATGGGCTGCACGGCGCTGTATATTGCGGTAGACACCCTGGCGCGGTATACGGCGGCGGCATACAAGGAGCGCATCGACATAATCTCGCGCCTCGTCACAGCGGGCGCGTCGGTTGACAAGGCGGAAACTACGCACGGCTGGACGCCTCTGATGATGGCGGCTCAACACGGGCACAAAGAGGCCGTCTCGCGCCTCATCGCTGCGAACGCGTCTGTCGATATTGCCGATACAGACGGCTGCTCGCCACTCTACATTGCCGCTCAAAACGGGCGCACCGAGATCGTTTCGTGCCTCCTCGCCAAAGGCGCGTCTGTCGACAAGGCCGATACATACGGCAGCACGCCGCTCTACACTGCAGCTTACGAGGGGAACGAAGAGGTTGTCTCGCGCCTTATTGCTGCGGGCGCGTCTGTCAACTCGGCTC
>JBBAOD010000457.1:0-1120 GCA_040401635.1 Phycisphaerales bacterium | reverse complement strand
GGAAGGAAAGCCATCCGCCCCGATCATCGTGGAAGGCGCCAACCTCTTCCTAACTCCGGGCGCACGCAAGGAACTCTTTGCAGCCGGCTGCCTGATCTTTAAGGATTCCAGCGCCAACAAGTGCGGCGTGATCTGCTCAAGCTATGAAATCGGCGCCAGCATGTTGCTTGATGAGAAGAGCTTCATGTCCATCAAGGCCGAGTTTGTAGAACAAGTGCTGGTGAAGTTGCGTGAGTTGGCGCGCTTTGAGGCGGAACTATTGATGGCGGAAGGCCGTCGTCATCCACACACTCCGCTCACCGAACTCTCTACGGAACTCTCCAAGGTGATCAATCAAGCAGCGGACGCTATTCGCGCAGCGATGGATTCCTGGACACCCGCGGACCGCGAACTGGCCAAGCAAGTGGTTCGTGAACACATCCCGCAGAAGTTGCAGGACATTGCTGGCGACCGACTCTGGACGGACATTCCGCAGGCTTACCTGGACTGGATGGTCGCCAAGCGCTTGGCGTCCGGCATCGTCTACCGCGAAGGCGTCAACTACTTGGAAGGCGTGGAACCAAGCGCCGTGGCAGCGTTATCGTTGCGCTACCTGCGTAAGCGCGATGAGAACCGCCGCCTGGTGGAGCAATTGCAGGGTTCCACTGCACCGGGCGCGGCACGTGCTGCCGAGCTCTTGGCGCGGGCCGGAACCCGCGCCGCGCTGGAAGATTTCGACTAACGCGGCGCGGATGACACTTAGTACATGCGACCCCGTTGCGCCGTACCCTGCGCACCGGAGGATTCCTGTGCTCGTATTCGATCGCCCTGCCACTATCCGTCGTCCCGTTTCTTCATTGCTGCTCCTGGCGTGTGCCGCGCTGGCCGGATCCGTTGCCAGCGCGCAAGATCTGCCAACGCAGACGATCTCCGATGCCGGCACCATCGACCGCGTGGTGATCTACCCAACCAGTGCAGCGGTGACGCGCGTCATCCATCAAGATCTGGCGCAGGGACTCTGGATTGTTCGTGTCACCAATCTGCCAGCGGGCGTGAACGGCGCGCAACTTCAAGCCAAAGTGCGCTCTGGCGATACCCCCAATCCGTCCGGGCCGCGACTCCTCGGTGTGGAATTTGAAGA
>JBBAOD010000456.1:0-1126 GCA_040401635.1 Phycisphaerales bacterium | reverse complement strand
CTTGAAACGTTGCAATGCCTCCAGCACGGTCTTCGCGCTGAACACGAACATCCCGCTGTTCCATCCAAACCCTCCGCTCTGCACGTACTCCTCAGCGCGCGTACGATCCGGCTTCTCCACAAATCGCTTCGCTCCGAACGCGCCAGGGAATCCCGCAATCGCATCGCCGCGCTCGACATAGCCGAACCCGGTCGCTGCAAATGTTGGAGTCACCGCGAAAGTCACCAACCGCGTCGGGTCTGCCTCCACCAACCGAAAGCCGAGATCCATCGCGCGCTCAAACTCCGCTTGCGGCGTAATCAAATGGTCGCTCGTCAACACAGCGAACACCGCGTCGGGATCATCTTTCCCAACCACCGCAGCAGCAAATGCCACCGCGTTCACAGTGTCGCGCCCCATCGGCTCGCCCAAAATGTGCGCGTCATCCATCCACGGAATGTCCTCGCGGATCAGCACGCGGTATTTCTCCCCGGCACACACATACCGGTTCGCCTCTGGAACCAGCGTGCGAATCCGCTCCGCTGCCACGGAAAGCAGGCTCTTTCCATCAATGAAACGCAACAACTGCTTGGGAACAGCCTGCCGGCTCATCGGCCAAAGTCGCGTACCGGATCCACCTGCCATAATCATTGCGTAGCGCATGGCTCGTAGGATAGGCGCAGGCAAGGAAGCCCCCATGATCACCCAACTCACCGGAAATCTCATCGCCATCGACGACGGCGCCGCCCATGTTCAGGTGGCCGAACTCACCTACGAGGTGTTGATTCCCGCCGCGGATTCCATGTCACTCGCGGCGCGCATTGGGCAACCGGTTCGATTTCACACGCTGCATTACCTGGAAGGGCAAGGGCAGGGCTCCAGTTTCTGGCCGCGCCTCATTGGCTTCCAGTCAGCCACCGATCGCGCCTTCTTTGAGCTCTTCACCACCGTGAAAGGCATCGGCAATCGCAAGGCACTGCGCGCGCTGCAACTTCCCTTTGCACAGGTCGCGGAAGCGATCGCCGCTCGTGATCACGGCATGTTGCAGACGCTGCCGGAAATCGGCAAGCGCACGGCGGAAACCATCTGCGTTGAACTCAAAGGAAAGATCGATCCGTTTGTACGCGAACTCGGCGTGCGACCCGCA
>JBBAOD010000455.1:0-1140 GCA_040401635.1 Phycisphaerales bacterium | reverse complement strand
GCCGCATCAGCCTCTCCTTGAGGCCTGGTCTGCACAAAATCCAGGACTTGAAGTCGTCGTAGTGTCAAGATCCGAGTCGCCACCTGTACATGTTGCGGGATCCTCTCGACAGAATACTGGTGGGCATTCGGGCGCAGGGCCATCTACGCCACGGGCCAGGTCGCCGAGTCGCCGGCCGGATGAGTATGGGCAGAGCAATCAGCGTTCAACTGGTCAACGTCCATCGTCAGCTTATACATTTCAGGGCTCGACAGGTGCCTGCAGTCAACAGCAAATGAGTTGGTCTGCAAGACAGCCTCCGAGGCCAAGCTCTGCGACAAGGCCGGGGACATCTGCCGCAGACACTGGTCGACACCGACCTGGTGTGCCGATGTGCCGGTTTGCAGAGCGTACAGCAGAGTGCCCTTATGCGAGCCGGCCAGGTGGGTGTAAGTATTATCATCCACCTCGGTCCAGTCCTTCGGCTCCGACGGCTGCACCACATCTGCCCACCTGTGTTGAAACTGCGCCAGAGACAGCATTAGCGCCATCGGTCCCCTTTATGCATCCGGTCATCAAGGGCCTGCCTGCGATGCAGCACTATCTTGGGGTGCGACCAGAGGTAAACAGTCTACCACGGCAGGCTGGGCGGTGCTTTCTGGAGCAGTTTGATTTGCGCGGAGATGCGGCGGTCATCTACGAGTGGGGATCGAAGACGTTCTCTGTTGGCACAGCAATTGAGCGTATTCAGGGTTTCTACTACGTTGCATGTGACCTGTATCCGCCGGATCATCCCCGAGTAGTTGCCATGCTTGCAAGGCACAATGTCGCTGGTACGACGGCTGTCTACATTCAGGGAGAAATTGGTACAGCGCCTAGCTGGAAGCAGCTGGCTAAGCTGTTGTGGGATGTCTGGCGTCTTACTCTGCGCAATCTTCGGGTATACTTGGCATCCCCGGAGTGCACCACAATCAGCAGCGCACCGCGAAATCGCTACAGTGGGCGGGATGCAACTAATGGGTTTGCACCAGTGTCGCCTCAAGCTCGGCTTGACGATAGAACTCGGGAAGCTGTCATGCGTACCGCGGACGATATAGATGAACGGCTCACGGTCCAAGGAGTGCAGTATACCTTCACGGCGATTGTGGAGCAACCAAGATC
>JBBAOD010000454.1:0-1143 GCA_040401635.1 Phycisphaerales bacterium | reverse complement strand
CCCGAATCGCATCGGCGATGTAGATGTTGAACAGCAGAGGACTGAGTGGATTACCCTGGAGAACGCCGGTCTGCAAATCTACGGGATCGAGCAGTACCCCATCGAGATCAACAACCGCCTTTGCGTCGTGGTAAATGGCCTGCAAAGATGCCAGAAACAGGCCCGTAATACCCCTGTCGACGCACTTTTTCCACAAGATAGGGTGAATCACACGGTCATACGCCTTGTTGATGTCGACAAACACCAGCTGCACATTCTCTGACTTGGCCGACCCACGAACTGTCTCGGCCAAGGTGAACGCCTGCTCAGGACACCCACGTTGTCGCTGAAAGCCACCCTGCAAAACTGACAGGCCTTGGGTGACGCGTATGTACTCCTCCAGGCGATCCACCAATAGCAACGACCAAATCTTGAGCAGAAGATGGTCAATGCCCAACACTCGATAGTTGGCCAAGCAGTACGGGTCGTCGTTCTTGCCCTTGTAGTGGAACAGCATCCGATGCGTACTCCACGACGCTGGCTCCACACCTGTAGCAAACATGACCTGGTAGAGACGCAAAATGGTCTCCAAGGTCAGACCGGCTTCCACACATCGCAGAATCACAGGTGATACCCCATCCACCCCCGGTCCAACATCCGTCAATTTGGCAAATACGGCTTGTAGCTCGTCCATGGATGGCTCGCGATTCAATCGCTCGATATGCGCGCGGAACCGCTGCTGCGACACCTGCGCCCTGCAAATCCCCTTCGCACGGTCCACGGCATGCCGATTCAATGAGTCGCGCAAATCACGACGAACACCACGAACCGCGTCAACCTTGGCCATGGGGGCCAGAGGGTCTACCGCACTCAATGCTGCCGCTGAAAACGGGCGCAGTGGTACGCCGGCAGTGGATGCCGCCGCAACCGTGGCTTGGTTCTCCCAGTGCAGTTCGACCAAAGCATCATCGATGGATGTGCTACAGCGTGGACCCAGCACCGCCTCTGGCGCCAACCGGTGTACGCTGGCGCATTCTTCGCCCATATTGCGCCTCAACATAGCCGGGTCACTGCTCACTCGCTTGCCCGATGCGTCATTCTGGTGCTGCAACAGACACGCGGTGGCCTGCTTCGGTGCGCCCGGGTCACGCGACGCTTCATCCA
>JBBAOD010000453.1:0-1156 GCA_040401635.1 Phycisphaerales bacterium | reverse complement strand
CCCCCTCCCTCACAGCCAGCCGAGGATTTTGCGCGCGAGGCCGGGGTGCCCGAAGACGGCCGTCTGCAAGTAGTTCCAGTTCTCCTCCTTGGTTCGGCGCGGCACGCCCGGCAGCTTCGCGTACGTGTCCACCAAGGCCTTCGCCGCCTTCTGCGCCGCCTTCTGCGCAGCCGTGGGCTGGAGCTTGCAGCCCACCAGGAACATCATCGCGGAGCGGCGGCGGTCCCAGTGGCGCTGCGCCACCTGCGAGGGATGCGGGCCTGCGAGCCAGGCGGCGATGAGCTGCTGCTGGCCCTGCTGCTTCTCCTTGTCGCTGAGGTGACGTACGTGTATGCCAAAGCAGGTCAAGGATGTGAGGTTGTTGGTTCTCGTGCGCGTGTCGGCCTTTCTCTCGATGAGGAGCAAGCAGGTGTCGATGTGGCCCTTCAACGCAGCCCAAAGCAATGCATCTCTGCCACCATTGTTTACTGCACCAATGTCGACACCTCGGTCCAGGAGGAAGGCCGCGACGTCGGACTTGTCCGCGTAGCCGGCCCACATCAGCGCGGTCATGCCTGAGTTGTCTCGCGCACTCTTGTCTGCTCCGCGGTCAGCAAGCAGCTTGACTGTGGCAAGGCGTCCAAAGAAAGCAGCGTGAATGATCGGCGTAAACCCTGTTGGGTCTCTCCACTCCTTGTTTGCCCCCGCGTCCAAGAGTCGCGCTGCCTCTGCCGGGTCTTCACGAGCGCACGCACTCCACAACTGCTTCCCCAGATCTAGACCTGCCATCCTTTCAGTCCTATTCCGTCCGCTCTCACCGCTCTTCTCTGGTCCGTCGCGCTCTCGGCGTTCGAACCAACTTGAATCTCTTGAGGCTTGCGCTCTTTCGCCCGCACCTACCACGGACCAGCAACGGGTTGCTCTGTGCTTGTTGTATCGTAACAGGCAGGCGAACGAAGAACAGGCGCTATTACAAACGCTGTATTCGAAGGCGCCTCCTCTCACATCTTTCCCAGGGCCTGCTTAAGCAAAGATGTCGGGACTGCGCGTGCTAATAGGGCAGACGGAGCTGGTGGAGATCTATTTCCGTCGTTTGTGTGCATGGTGTTGCTTGTCGTCTGCTGGCTTGTTTTCGTTGGTGGCATGCGCTACTTTGATGAGTCCGTCCTTCCGCGTC
>JBBAOD010000452.1:0-1170 GCA_040401635.1 Phycisphaerales bacterium | reverse complement strand
CATACGTGTTAAACCAAAATGTTGGAAGTCAAAACTCGGCGGCAACGTCATAAGCTGCTGCGAGA
This sequence comes from Phycisphaerales bacterium, assembly GCA_040401635.1. Lineage (GTDB taxonomy): Bacteria > Planctomycetota > Phycisphaerae > Phycisphaerales > SM1A02 > UBA966. The sequence goes on along the minus strand of JBBAOD010000452.1, from coordinate 1,105 downwards.
AGTGCACCCTCTGTTTCTCGCGGAGCAATCACCATGACATCGCAGTCGACTGTCGTGCGCCCCCTTGGCAATTGTCCCGTCAGCATGCCAGCAGACGCGCCCACCACAAGCACCTCAATATCCGCGTCATGCCGCGTCAGAAGCCGTTCGCCGAGCAGTTGGAGGGCGCGTTTGACGATGGAGGAGTCCATGTCTTAATTGTATGGTGTTAACATACAATTATTCTGGATACATGGAGAATTTCCCAAACTGATTAACATTTAGGTAGTCAATAACTTTTGAGACAGGCGGGGCTTCGGTGAGTGACTATCCAACAACAGATTTCGGAAGCATGGCGGCGCCGCGGATGCCGCTCGAATCGCCGTGCTTGGCGCGGAAGACCGGCGTGTGGCACTCATCACTGAAGACAAGCGCAGGGAGCGCCGCTTGCACGCGTTCGGCAAGACCCGGGATGTTGCTCACGCCGCCACCAAGAACGATCGCGTGCGGGTCGATGATGTTGACTACCACTGAAAGACTGCGCGCAAGTGCGTGAACGAACCAGTCAAGCGTGGCCACCGCATGTGCATCAGTGCCCGCCGCCGCACGTGCGGCAATCTCCGCGGGCGCGCGCTGCGTGCCAGATGCCTGCGCGTACCGACGCTCAAGCGCTGGTCCCGAAAGGAACTGCTCAAGGCATCCACTCTTGCCGCAATAGCAGCGATGCGCCGCGGCCTCTGCATCACCAAGCCCCGGCAATGGGTTGTGCCCCCACTCACCAGCGATACCGTTGCCACCATCCACTACATCGCCCCGGACCACCACGCCGCCGCCGACGCCGGTTCCAAGGATCACGCCGAAGACCACCGCACCCTGCCCCGCAGCGGCGCCGTCGATCGCCTCACTGAGTGCGAGGCAATTGGCGTCATTGGTCACGCGCACCGGGCGCGCCAAGCGCGTGGCAATGTCGGCGGCAAACGGCTTGCCATTCATGCATAAGAGGTTCGAATTACGGTGCAAACCGGTCTGCGGATTCGGCGAGCCCGGTGCCCCGATACCAACCGGCGCCCCACGAACTCCCAGCGCGGAATCAGCCTGCGCAACAAGCGCTGCAATAGCGTCAACA
>JBBAOD010000451.1:0-1187 GCA_040401635.1 Phycisphaerales bacterium | reverse complement strand
GCGACCCAGACCCGAGCGATTGAGGCGTGGGTGGATGCGAAGGGCATTGCCATGCCGTCAACTCCAGCGATCACCGTGACGCCCAAGCGCGCCGCAGATCTGTGGAAGGTGGCGGCAGCCTTGTTGGCGCCAGCCACGGCCGCCGAAGCATGGTGGCGACACGCTGGTGCGGGGATGTCCGCGCAGACGATTCGGGTTTCGGCATCGCAATTGCGTGCACTGCCGGCGCCTGGTAACCACGCGGCATGGGACGGCGCCGCTCGTGCGCTAGCGATCTGGCAGCGACTGGGAACGATCAGCGCGCGCGATGAATTTGCCGGTCTCATGTGTGATGCCTATGGGGTTCCGGTTGGCGCGGCGCGCGAGCGTCTGTTGGAATGGTGGCGCGCGGCGGTGTCCGATGCGCGTGCTGGCGACGCGGCGGCTTCGGTCAGGGAACCCGGCCGAGACCGTGTCCACTGACACAACGTCCGTTTGCAAACATGTTCTGTTAAACTGGATACCGGCGGCGAAATCAAGGTGTGGCGTGACTTCAAAGGCGCGGAGTGCTGCGCAGCGGGTTCGCGTTAGTCTGTGAGGCGTGTCGATGGATCGACCAGTGTGACCAACGGCCCGCAGCATTGGGCAGCGGGCTTCCAAGGAATGAGTGCAGGCAGGATGCCAACGATCGTCCAAAAATTCGGCGGAACCAGCGTCGCAGATCCGCAACGGATCATGCGCTGTGCGGCACGCGTTGTTGAAGCACGCAACGCCGGCAACCGCGTTGTGGTGGTGGTCAGTGCCATGGGCCACACCACGGACCAGCTGATCGGTCTTGCTGAGCAAATCTCTGGCGCGCCCAGCCCGCGTGAGATGGACATGTTGATGGCCACTGGCGAACAGATCACGGTGGCGCTCATGGCCATGGCGCTGCACACGCTCGGTTGTGATGCGGTGAGTCTGACCGGAGCGCAGGCGGGGATTGATACCGATGCCGCGCATCGCAAGGCACGTATCTCGCAGATTGATCGCAAGCAACTGCAGCGCATCCTTGACTCGGGCGCAGTGCCGGTTGTCTGTGGATTCCAAGGAATTTCACCCAACGGTGACATCACCACGCTTGGCCGTGGCGGCAGCGACACCACCGCGGTTGCGCTTGCAGCCGCTCTTGATGTTGCGGCGGATGGAGGCATCTGCGAGATATTCAC
>JBBAOD010000450.1:0-1188 GCA_040401635.1 Phycisphaerales bacterium | reverse complement strand
CGCAACCATTGTGTTGCCAACGGTGATTGGTGGCCTGAGAGATGGCTGCCTCGATGGCAAATGCGAAGCACCGGCGAACCACCTATCACTCGATGTTGCAGAAATCGCCATTGGGGGCAAAACCGATCGGCAGCGGGTATTCGCTCGCGACGTAAATGGTGATGGCAAGGCTATTCTTGGAACCGATCTAGTTGATGCCGTGACGAGGACCTCCGTCAGCCTCTCAACCGATACGGCGGCAGACGATGGCGTGACCCGCATAATCGAATATCGCGTTGCGAAGGGGCGCGAGCGCGAGCCTGGCAGTCGTGTGGGGCTCGACGAGCATAACAAGTCGGTCGGTCGCCTCGGCGGTGAGTTCGCGGCGGCCGCTGGGCTGGCGATCGAACTCGTTGAAGCTGTTTCGCTCGCAGCCGCAAGCCACGATGTCGGGAAGGGGCGCGAAATTTGGCAGCGCTACGCCAACAACTGGCCGCATCGAACGACTCCAGGTGGTTCGATCGCCAAGTCTGAGAAGTACGGTCATTGGGGAATGCTCAACGGGTACCGGCACGAATTTGGATCGCTAGTGGACGCCTCATTGGTTTCGTGCGGGAGTCGAATTTTGGAACAGATCAATTGTCACCCCGAGCGACATTTGATCCTACATCTCATCGCCGCTCATCATGGATGGAGTCGCCCGCACTTCGAGCGAAAGCACTTCGATCCTTCGCCTCGACCAACCGTGGATAGTGAGCGAGTGGCGGCCGAGGCACTCCAACGGTTCGCGGACTTGCAACAGCGATTCGGTCGTTGGGGGCTAGCATCGATGGAATCATTGGTTCGATGCGCCGATATTGAGGCATCGAAGTCGGCCGCGATCGGAGCACCCAACTCATGACCGGCGTAATGCGAATCCCCCTCGATCTCACGAACCCTGGGCAATTCTTTGCTTGCTGCGGATTACTAGAATTGGCGAGTCGAAAGTGGTCAGGAGCGACCGGGCGGTTTGATAATTGCGCCTGTTTCATCGAGTGTGTGGGTTCGTTTTCGGATCTGCTTGCGGACATCCAAGCAGACACGCCAGATGTCCTCGACCCGGCCAATCCGATGACGTCGCCTCTGTGGCTTACAAAGTTCGGTATTCGGCTTGATTGGTGGCAGGATGAATTCGGTGGCGGGGACTCGTTCAAGACTTGGGCTGGCAAT
>JBBAOD010000449.1:0-1195 GCA_040401635.1 Phycisphaerales bacterium | reverse complement strand
CATGCATAGACAGATCCACCTGTAGCTCCGCCATGTGTCGAACCAGGTTCATCAGTAGATTGTGCTTGGTTTTCAGCTTGTTCACTGCTGAGCGTGTGACAGTGTTGTCCACGTGATGCAGGATGAGGCGGTGCTTGAAATGAGTTGGGCCCCAGAGTAGCCATGCCCAGTAGACTGCGAAGGTCTCGCGGTAGGCGATGAACCACATGCTGTTGCCCTGTTTTCGATTGGGCCAGAGACTTTTCCTGAACAGATTCTTGGCCAGCGGGGGAAGCGCGGCGAAGGCGCGATCCAAGCCAGCGGTGGTCCAGGGCACTGAGAAGTACTGTCCGTTGAAGTAGCCGCCCATGCCCTTGTCGGAGGCGTCGGTAGCCAGGAGACCAGACTGTGCTGGCGGAGGGGACAGAAGGATGGCCTGGCCGTTGCGCTCGTGCGCAGCGTGCTGCCAGAAGGCGAAGTCGAGGCGCATGGCGCGCGAGACCTTGATGGTCTTGTGGTCCGCCGCTTCTGCCGTGGCCAGAGCTGTGATGAGGCGACGCAGATATGTTCTGCCAGTCCAGATTGCAACTGTAAGATGGCAGAATACGCCGATGGCGCTCTGCAGCTCGTTGATGGTGAGCGTATCGCGGCTGGCGAGCTCCTTGGCGAGCTGCTGCGCGCGCTGCATCTTCTCCGGTGGGACTGAAACACGCATGCTGCCAGCGCCGTCGCTGTTGGTTTCGAAGCGAATGCCACAGTGCACCGAGTCCTGCGAAGGCAGCAGGCGCTTCTTGACGTTCTCCGTCCAGCCCAGCTGTTGCAGCAGGAAGAGGAGAATGTCCAGAGCTGTCTGGCAGGATTGTTCGTCCCCTGTGATGATCCAGAAATCATCGCTGAAAACGACAGATGCAGGGACGCCCAGCGCCGCCAGGATGGCGCGGGTGGCCTGCGTTGCGCGGCAGAAGGGCTCTGCTGCTGCCGCCATGCCGAAAACCAGGCGGGAGCTGGAGAGGATTTTGAGTACCTGATCGATGGACCCCCTGAAGGAGGCGAGTTCCCAGTGCGCAGGCAGCACGCCCACTGTGCGGTAGGCGTCTGACAGGTCCACTTTTGCCATGAATCCAAATGGTTGCATCAGGGCGCAGGTATCGTCTGATTGCATCATTTTGAACTTTTGGTTGGTTGCAGAGTCATTGACAGAGTTGCCCTCGGGGAC
>JBBAOD010000448.1:0-1197 GCA_040401635.1 Phycisphaerales bacterium | reverse complement strand
CCTTGGGACCGGAGTTGATGATCTTTGGCATCACCAACGGCACGGGCTTGACTTCGATTTTGGCTGCGGACTTGGCGGCGGGGGTCTTGACTGGGGCCTTCGCTGGAGCTTTGACGGGGGGCTTGGCTGCGACCTTTACGGGCGGCTTCGCTGAGGTCTTGGCTGGGGTCTTGGCTGGGGTCTTGGCTGACGTCTTCAAGGCTGATTTCACGGAGGACTTTGGTGCCGATTTTGACGCGGGCTTACCCACGGGCTTGGAAGCCGATTTGGCCGCCGGCTTGGATGGCTTCTTCACATCAGCCTTCTTATTGGATTTCGCCATGGAAAGAGCACCCTCGTCAAAGCAGGAAACGCCGACGAACGAGCGACCAGTGTCGCCGAAGAATCGTTAATCCTAGCATAATTCGTGCGAAGCGTCAACGCGGACGGCGCGACGCCGTGTCACACCGCCCCGACCTACTTCACGCTGCCGATGGAGCGGAACTTCTCAAATCGCTTTCGAACCAGCGTTGCGGGATCGAGGCGCTGCAGTTCGCGTACCCAGTCAACCACGTAGTGCTGGATGCGCTCGGCCATCTCCTTGGGGTGCCGATGCGCGCCCCCGAGCGGCTCTTCAATGACATCGTCAACGAGGCCATTATTCAGGTTGTCGGTGGCCGTCAGAGCAAGCGCGTTGGCGGCCAAATTGTTGGTGCGTTCGTTTGCTTCCTTCCACAGGATGGCGGCGCAACCTTCCGGACTGATGACGCTGTACCAACTGTTCCGCAGCATCGCCACACGGTCGCCAATTGCAATACCGAGCGCGCCGCCGGAGCCACCTTCGCCGATCACGATGCAGACCACCGGCACGCGCAATCGGCTCATTTCACGCAGATTCACTGCGATGCTCTCTGCTTGACCGCGCTGTTCCGCGCCGATGCCTGGATACGCGCCAGGGGTATCAACAAAGGTCACAATTGGCAGCTTGAATTTCTCGGCGAGTTTCATCTTGAGAAGCGCCTTGCGGTACCCCTCTGGGTGCGCGCAGCCGAAGTGGCAGCGCAATCGCTCCTTGGTGTCGCGCCCCTTTTGGTGTCCAACTACCAAGCACTTGATGCTGCCGATGCGACCGAAGCCAGTCACGATCGCCGGATCATCTCCGTGACGGCGGTCGCCATGCAGTTCGCACCAATCGCGACAGATCATTTGGATGTAATC
>JBBAOD010000447.1:0-1201 GCA_040401635.1 Phycisphaerales bacterium | reverse complement strand
GATCCGATTCCGGGCGCGCGCGCCAGCGGCACCCTGACCCTGCATGGCGATGACTTGCTCAGCTGGTCGCTCGATGTGGTGGAACTGCGCCGCCGCGTGGGCATGGTCTTTCAGAAACCAAACCCATTCACCAAGTCCATCTACGACAATGTTGCCTTCGGACCGCGCCTGCACCGCTCCTTCCGCCGCGCCGACCTTGACGAATTGGTGGAAAACTCCCTGCGCGCAGCGGCCTTGTGGGATGAAGTGAAAGACCGCCTGAAGTCCAGTGCTTTGGGCCTTTCCGGCGGCCAGCAGCAGCGGCTCTGCATTGCACGAGCCATTGCCGTCGGCCCAGAAGTGCTCTTGATGGACGAGCCGTGCTCAGCACTCGACCCCAAGTCCACCGCCAGCATTGAGCAGTTGATCCGCGAGCTCGAGACCAGTTACACCATTGTCATCGTGACACACAACATGCAGCAAGCCGCGCGGGTCAGTGATCGAACGGCGTTCTTCTTTGAAGGCACGTTGGTGGAGTGCGGCAGTACTGACCGCATCTTCACCAATCCTGTCAATAAGCAGACCGAGGACTACGTCTCCGGTCGCTTTGGCTAAAGAGACGCTAAACTAAATTCCAACAATGGCAATCGACCTTCAGTCCCAAATTTTGAGCCTTCGACGTGGTCTGCTTGCCATGGGTTCCGCTACGGAGCGGCGTCTCGAACTCACCACCCGCGGCCTTGTGCATGGCGATATTGCAGCTGCGGAAGAAGTGAAAGCTGGCGATAGCGAGATTGACAACATGGAAGTGGAGCTTGAATCGCAGTGCATGCGCATTCTGGCGCTCGGCGCTCCAGTGGCTCATGACCTGCGCTTTGTGCTGAGCGTGGTAAGAATCTCCAGCGACTTTGAACGCATTGCTGACCTCAGTCGGGGCATTTCCAAGAAGGTTCTTCGATGGTCCAATGGCAATGGGCCGACCGAGGTTCCCGGCGCACTCGCTGACATGGCGAGCGCGGCTCGAACCATGTTTTCAGATGTGCTCGGCGCCCTCTCTGACGAAGATACGGAGTGCTGCCATGAAGTTCGGCGCGCCGACCGACGGGTTGACGCACTCAACAAGGAAGTTGCGGCTGCGTCCCGGAAACTCATTCAAGAGGATGTTTCTCGCACCGCCGAGGCCATCGACATGATGCAGATCGCCCAGCGCCTGGAGCGCATC
>JBBAOD010000446.1:0-1205 GCA_040401635.1 Phycisphaerales bacterium | reverse complement strand
CCGCGAACGGTTCGTTGTGAATAGTGTCTGAGGCGATGGTGGCTCGCTCTGCTATGCGCATGAGTAGTGCATCACTCGGGTCATGAAGCCCGATCTGGGCAAGCGTCACCGGCAACCCGACTGACGTGCAGAAGTTCAGCACCGCAGTGATTTCTTCTTGCGGAGCGTCTTCAAGCATCAATTGCGCAAGTGTTCCAAAGGCAACTTTTTCGCCGTGATGGAATGCATGCACCTCGGGCGCAACAGTGAGGCCGTTATGAATGGCGTGTGCGGCTGCAAGTCCGGCAGATTCAAATCCGATTCCAGAGAGCAGGGTGTTGGCTTCGATGATGCGCTCGAGTGCGGGTGTGGGCTTAGCGGTTGGTGTCTTCATGGCGGCCAACGCACTGACCCCGTCCGCTTGCAGGATGCGCCAGCACAGTTCGGCGATCGCCATGCCAGCGCCGGTGGAAACGCCGTTGCGCGAGTTGCGCGCGCCGCTGCGCATGCATGCGCGTGCTTCAAACCAAGTGGAAAGTGCGTCGCCCATACCGGCCACTAAGAGTCGAACCGGTGCGCGCGCAATGACTGTGGAATCCACCAAGACTAAGTTTGGGTTGTGCGGGTGAAAGAGATAGGTTTCAAACAGACCTTCATCGCTGTAGACCGCGGATATGGCGCTGCACGGTGCGTCGGTTGACGCAATGGTTGGGCAACAGACAGCAGGGATCCCAAGCTCTGCCGCGACCGCACGGCCCGTATCGAGCGCTTTGCCGCCACCAGCCCCCGCGATCACCTGTGCTCCGCATGCAGCTGCCGCCGCGCGCCCGCGTGCGATCTCGTTGCGCGAACATTCGCCGCTAAACGGATGAATCACGAACGCCATGCCGGCCGCGGCGAACACCGTGGTCCATGTTGATTCAAGTTCTTTCTGTGCCGATCGGCTGGCAATGATGCAGACTGGACCACGCAGTCCAAGCCCCACCATTTCGGTAGCCAAGCCGGAAGTGGCGTCGGGGCCTTGCGAATAGCGGAGGGCAGCGACGAGGACTTTATTCATGGGTGGAGGGTAAGCCATGGTGCCTCTGGCGGTGCGCAGGGGGTATGTCAGCGAAATATTTCGGATTGATGATCCACTATGCACGGAAGTTGCGCCTATCAGGGTGGACCTGCCTTCCGGAAGGTTTCCTTTCCTGGCTTTGCATCTTTCCCTTTATCCACCGGTT
>JBBAOD010000445.1:0-1206 GCA_040401635.1 Phycisphaerales bacterium | reverse complement strand
GCGAACTCAACCGCTGCAAGCTCGTCATCCAGTCGCCAGGCACCGGTGCTTGCGCTAAATCTAGGGGCTGCGCGGCGTGCAAGAGACTCCAGGTGAGCATGGCGCGATCAAGCGCCACCGCGTGGAACTCCCAGTCGCCGGGCTTGACGGCTTCAAGATGCTGATTCACGGCAAAGCGATGTCGGCGGCGATAGTGTGCAGCACACGACCAATTCAGCGACACCGGTTCACATTGCACGTGCAACAATTGCCAACCCGCCGGATCGAACGGCACACGACGCCAAGCGTCCATCACCCGCATTAGATCAGAAAACCCGTGTACCGGATGTTGTTGGGAGTAATGTGTCATGGCGTCAAGCCACCGCTGGCTGGGGTGAACCTGTGTCACGGTCGCGCCACGTTCGGAACGTTGATCAAACCATTTCACCCAAAGACCAACGACCACTGCCAGCGCGAGGAAAGCGGCGCGAGACTTGATCCCGAACCGCGCAGCCTGGTGGACGAATACCCGAGCTTGCTCCGAGCATTTATCATTCAACCACGCCGGCAATTGTGTTGAACTTGCGACAAGCCCTTCATGCACCACCAAATTTGGAAAGCGAAGGCGGATTTTGTGTAGCGCCCCAAACGCGGATTGAGCATCCACGAACCATCGATCTGTTTCAGACATGATCGAGCCCGAATGCGAGGCGACCATCCAGCAGCCGCCTTCTTCAAAGCGAACGAGGCATGCTACTGCTGCGCTAGGATACGCAACGGAAAACAGCGCCGCCGCTGAATAGATCCCGCAAGACTGCGCGAAGTATTTTTTTTCGAGCTGTGCGCACCCAACTGTCATTGCTGGTGCACCAATGAGCAGAAAGTGTGTGGCACGAACCAAGCGTGCGTGTTTGCGTGCCTGCTTCAGAGGCTGGCCACCAACAATTGCGGTCCAGTCCATGCCAAAGATCACCGGTTGGCCGAACGAGTTGCGCACGACAACTGTTTTGGCGTGCGCCTGTGACGCATTGATTGGCAACTGATCAACCGAAGCCTTCAATTTAAAAGCCCTCTTCGACTTGAGCAGTGATGACAATGAGCGTGATCGTCCTGTTATTTCTGACACGATCGCTTCCGCCCAAGGCGATTGGCGCTTCGGCGCTCAGGCGTATGCGATCGGCCTCGCCGTGCTTTTGTTCAAAGCCAGAGACCAGCATGGGTTGCCCA
>JBBAOD010000444.1:0-1210 GCA_040401635.1 Phycisphaerales bacterium | reverse complement strand
GAGCAGTTCGTTGTGATTCAACTTCACCATGAACGGAATGCGATGCGCATACTTACGGCTCACGCTTGCAAGCACGCCAAAGGTGCTGGCCACTGCGTTGCAGCCGCCCTCCACTGCGAGCTTCACGATGTTCTCGCCATCAAAGTAAGCGGGGTTCTTGGCAAAGCTCGCGCCAGCGGAATGCTCAATCCCTTGATCGACCGGCAGAATGCTCATGTACCCGGTTCCACCCAAGCGCCCGTGCCCATAGATCCGCTGCAAGCTGCCCATGACCTGCGGGCTACGGTCCGACTGCGCGAAGCACCGGTCCACAAAGTCAGGCCCAGGAAGATGCAGCGAGGACTTTGCGACCTTCGCATTATGCGAAAGAAGACCATCAGCCTCAGCGCCCAGCATCTTTACCACGTCAATAGTGAGATTTGCCATAGAGCGCGGAATGGTACGCCGAAATCCGCACCGAAAATGGTCCCGGTCCTCCCGTTCCTCCCGGACCATTTTCGCGGGCTGGCAAGCTTGTATGCGATGTCTCCGGGAATTCAGCACGGTCGGCTGGGAATCGATGAAACCGCGCGTAAGTTCGCTGCTCGCGAGGGGCGTTCACCCGCAATCGTGGCGAATGGCGAAAGTCAAATATTCATCTTGACATATATCGATTCTATGGAATAATTAGATGCATGACAACTGGGACATTGAATTCACAGACGAGTTTGAGCGGTGGTGGGACACGTTGGGCGAGTCAGCGCAAGAGGCCGTAGCGCACGATGTCGAGGTACTCGGTCGATTTGGTCCAGCGCTCGGTCGACCATTTGCAGATCAGGTCAGGGGATCGAAGCACCTTCATATGAAAGAACTCCGAACTCAACATCGCGGCGCATCATTCCGGATCCTGTTCGCCTTCGATCCACGCAGGTATGCAATTCTGCTCATCGGCGGAGATAAGTCTGGAGACAGACGATTTTACGAACGACTAACCAAATCAGCGGACGCGCTCTACGACGCGCACCTGTCTGCACTGAAAGACGAAGGACTTCTCTAAATGAAAGCAAAGAAATGGACCAAGCTGAAGCAACGGATGTCACCCGAGGCGCGGGCGCGCGTTGATGCGCGTGTGGCTAAGACCATTGCGGCACTTCCGCTTCCCGAAATGCGGAAGGCGATCGGGCTGACGCAACAGGACCTCGCAGCGCGGCTGGTCACCGGACAAGGCAGC
>JBBAOD010000443.1:612-1234 GCA_040401635.1 Phycisphaerales bacterium | reverse complement strand
CCATTGAACTGTGGGAAAGCCCGCCATTTGATCCACAGTTACTTGATGGCCCGCACGGCAAGCGCATCGTTGCGCGCGGCGCCGTGGATGACAAGGGGCAAGTGATGATGTTCCTTGAAGCACTCCGCGCGTGGCACGAAATTGCGGGCGGTCCGCCCTGCCCCGTCACGTTGATGATTGAGGGCGAAGAAGAATCCGGCAGCGTCAGTCTGGAACCATTTATGAACGCGCACCGCAAGGAATTGCAGTGCGACGTTGCAGTGGTGAGCGACACTGGTATGTGGGACATCAACACTCCTGCCATTACCACCAGCCTGCGCGGACTGTGCTACTTAGAAGCAACACTCACTGGCCCTTCGCATGATTTGCACAGCGGGATGTACGGCGGAAGTCTGCGCAATCCGATCAATGCATTGGCTGCGATGATTACTTCAATGCACGATTCATCTGGTCGCGTTGCGGTCAAGGGTTTCTATGACGGAGTGCTTGAACCGACTGCGGAAGTGCTGGCCAGTTGGCAGAAACTTGGGTTTGATGAAGCAGAATTCCTAGGCGAAGCGGGCGTTCGCGTTGGTTGGGGCGAAGTGGGTCGGTCATGCCTGGAGCGCACATGGAGTCGACC
>JBBAOD010000443.1:0-602 GCA_040401635.1 Phycisphaerales bacterium | reverse complement strand
CCCCGAGCGATTCAAGTCGCCGGTGCAACCACATCTGCAAGCGCAGGTGCCACCGGGATACACGTTGGAGATTCATTCCCACGGAGTGAACCCCGCTATCCATGTACGCACCGATTCGCCGTTCGTTGCGTGTGCCTCGCGCGCATTGAAGCGCGTGTTTGGACGCGATGCGGCGTTGATCGGTACCGGCGGTTCCATTCCGGCGGTGGGCAGCATTCAGCGCATTCTTGGTGTTGACAGTCTGCTGGTTGGATTTGGTCTTGATGATGATCGCGTGCATAGCCCCAATGAGAAGTTTGAGGTGACCTGCCTGATGAATGGCGCGCGTAGCCACGCGGCGATGCTGGCGGAATTTGGAGCTATGACCACTTGAGCGATCGCGCACACTTCTACCCACGTGCCTGGATGCAGCGAATAGCGCTGATGATGGCTACGTGTGGTCTGTTGTGTGCCGCCGTGGCGCGTGGTGCGGATGTGGATATTGCACTGGTGCGTATGGGTGTTGGCAATCATGTGCGCCCGGGTGATCCGACCGCCATTCTGGTGCGCGTCACTAGTGGAATGCAAGCACCCGTGCAGGCCCGCGTGGAATGGGTGGTGGT
>JBBAOD010000442.1:0-1240 GCA_040401635.1 Phycisphaerales bacterium | reverse complement strand
AGAGCGGGCGTGGTGGCCAGGTCGTGGTCTTTGCTCTCGATCATCACGGGCGTGAGGCCGGTCTGCAGATCCCCATCGAGCCGGATGGCGCACAAACTGCGCAGGCGTCGCAGACGGACATTGAACAAAGGCATTTGCGCTTTGATGAGCCGCGCTTCGAGCAAAAGCGCGCCGATCTCGCCCGCGGTTTCGATGAAGTCGATGCGCCGGGTCTGCGCGATCATCTCGGCCTCTTCGGGCGCGCGCAGATGCGACATGACCCGTGCGCGGATGTCCACGCTCTTGCCGATGTAGAGCGGCAGCGTGCCTTCGCCACGAAAGATGTACACGCCGGCACTGCGCGGCAATGCGGCCAAGCTGTCCGGGTCGATGGCGGTCATAACAATTTATGCAGGTTGTAGGTGACCACGCCCCAGACGGTCAGCTCTTCGCCGCTCTTGACCACGATGGGCGGGTACAGGTTGTTTTCGGCCACCAGTTTGACCACCCCGCCGCGGCGGTACAAGCGCTTGACGGTGAACTCGTTGTTCAGCACTGCCAGCACGATGTTGCCGTGCTTGGCCTCGATGGAGCTGTCGATGACCAGCGCATCGCCTTCGTAGATGCCCGCACCGATCATGGAGTCGCCCTTGACTTTGAAGATGAAGGTTGCTTCCTTGTTGCGAATCAGGTGCTCGTTCAGGTCGATGCGCTTTTGCGTGTGGTCGGCGGCCGGGGACGGAAATCCCGCACGCACCGTCCACGTGCTCATGTCGAGCCAGACTTTCGTGTCGGGCACGTGCACAGGCCAAGGGGTGGATGTGAGTTCGGTTTTCATTCCTCAAATATACTGTACATTCATACAGTTTTGAAGGTAGAAAATAGTACTGGTAATCTGACAGGCTCTGCACCCTTCAAGGTCTGCCCGTGTCCGCACACAAAACCCCCACCTTCTCCTTTGAAGACAGCCCGCGTGCCTTGAACCCCATCGTCGTGGCGGTGACAGCTGGCTTTTCTAGGCACCCCTAAACTTGATTTCCCTTCACGAATTGGACGCCATCATGCAACTGTCTTTAACCGGTAAACGTGCCTTGGTCGCTGGCGGTAGCCGCGGGATAGGTTTGGCCATTGCCCACGCATTCGCTCTTGCAGGGGCTGACGTGGCGATCTGCGCCCGTGCCAAAGGACCTTTGGAAAAAGCCGAATCATCGCTGCGCAGCACAGGCCGGAAAATCAGTGCACATCCCTGTGATTTAGCAGA
>JBBAOD010000441.1:0-1243 GCA_040401635.1 Phycisphaerales bacterium | reverse complement strand
AATCCAGGCGACTACGGATTCCTGTTCGGCGCCCTCTTTGGACGCGCCGCGGTGGCGGAAGACCTGGGCGACCTCAAGGCTGCCGAGGGCTACCTGAAGGACATCGAGACTCGTTCCAAGGGCACGGACTTTGCCGCGGCTGGCGAACTGGCCGCCAAGCGCATGTCCACGTTGCAGGCACTGGGCACTCCAGTGGTGCTTCCTTCCAAGCCGATCGCGCCGATGGCGCCTGCCATCCCGGACTTGACCGGACAACTGGCCCCAAACGCGCTGGCACCCAACGGCAGCGCACCCGCAGCGTCTCCAACCGCTGGTGAAGAAATGATCCGTCAACTGCAAGGCGGTAGCACTCCGGCACCGGCCGCGCCAACGCCGGCTCCGGCTGCGCCAGCACCTGCTGCGCCGTGACCACGCCATCGGATGGGCCAGACGAGCTTGCAGGCGACACTGACGAAGAAGCGCTGAGCGCTGATCCCGCGGAGCTCTTTGAGCTTTACGAGAATCAATCCGCCGACGATGAAACGCCGGTCACGGCTGTCTTCGAAGTCACCAAGAGCGTTGACCTCCGCCTTGATCGCTACTTAGCGCGGCGCGTTCCGTTCTTAAGTCGCACGCAGTTGCAGCGGCTGATTGAAGAGCAAGCCGTCACGGTGAACGGCCGCGTTCCCAAGGCCAGTACCAAGTTGCGCCGCGGCGATCGAGTGGTCGCCACCCTACCGCCTCCGCCCTCAAACACGCTGGCCGCGGAGAACATTCCGCTTGACATCCTGTTTGAAGATGAGCACTTGATCATTGTCAACAAGCAGCCGGGCCTGATTGTGCATCCAGCGCGCGCGCATAAATCCGGCACACTGATCAACGCGCTGGCGTGGCACTTCCTGCACAACTCAGGCGGCACGCTGAGTACGGTCGGCGGCGACATTGCGCGACCAGGCGTGGTGCATCGCCTGGACAAGTTCACCTCGGGCGTCATGGTGTGCGCCAAGAGTGACACCGCGCACTGGCGAATTTCTAGGCAATTTGAATTGCGACAAACGCAGAAACGCTACCTCTGCCTTGTTGAGGGCGAAGTGGAGCCCTTTGCAGACGTGATTGACCTTCCGCTTGGCAAGCACCCAACGCTGAAGGAAAAAGCCGCGGTGCGTCACGATGAATTCGGAAAGCCAAGTCAAACGGTGTACCGCGTGCGCGAAGTCTACGAAGGCTATTCGCTAGTAGAGATTGAGTTGCGCACAGGCCGAAC
>JBBAOD010000440.1:0-1255 GCA_040401635.1 Phycisphaerales bacterium | reverse complement strand
CACATAGACGGGCTGGAAGCGCCGCTCAAACGCAGGGTCCTTCTCAATGTGCGTGCGATACTCATCAAGTGTGGTGGCGCCAATGGTGCGCAACTCGCCACGACTGAGCGCAGGCTTGAGCAATTGCCCGGCGCCCGGGCTTCCAGAATTGGCACCAGCGCTGACGACGGTGTGGATCTCATCAATGAACAGAATGATTCGACCATTGGAGGAGCTCACCTCACGAATGACTGCTTTGAGTCGCTCTTCAAACTCGCCTTGGAACTTTGCACCGGCGAGCAGTTGTCCAACATCAAGAGCGACGATCTTGACGTCCTTCATCTGCTCTGGGCAATCGCCGTTGATGATTCGCTGCGCAAGGCCTTCAACTACTGCGGTCTTGCCAACGCCGGGTTCGCCAATCAGAACAGGGTTATTTTTGGTACGGCGGCTCAGTACCTGCATACAGCGGCGAATTTCCTCATCGCGGCCGATCACGGGATCAAGCTTGCCAGCCTTGGCGCGCTCCGTCAGGTCAATACCGTACTTTTTGAGGGACTCCATCGTGTTTTCAGCGTTCGGATCGTTCACGTTTGTAATCCCGCTTGCGGCGCGGATCTCCTGTATTGCTTTCGATAGCTTTCGTTCGTCGGCTCCAAGCGTAGTGAGAACGGACTTGGCGGGGGTTTGCGCGGACACCAGCGCAAGCAACAGGTGCTCGACGGTGGTGTATTGGTCCTTCATTGACTGCGCCAGTCGTTCGGCGTCAGTGATGACCTGACCCAGCGCCTGCCCGGGACGCGGCTGGGTGCCAGGAACGGTCGGCAGGCGCTTGAGTTCTGCACGTGCAACTTCCTGCACGCGGCGCGGATCAATTCCGGCGCGCTCGAGGGCACTTGATGCGGCGCTCCGTGAATCGGCGGTGAGTGCTGCCAACAGATGTAGCGGGGAGTACTCAGCATGACCGCTGCTTGTTGCCAGCGTTTGACCAGACTGGAGCGCTTCTTGCGACGCGTGCGTGAGTCGATCGTTCATAGCGTGAAGTTTATTGATTGTGGCGCGGCTGCCACGGTTCTGCGGGGAAGCCGGCAGGTGTGTGTTCGGGGCGCTGGTTGATCCACGCTGCAAGCCATTCGAGGGCGTCAATCAATCGTGGTCCCGGTCGGTTGAACATCTGATTTCCATCAACGAGCATGACTGCATCAGAGAATTCCCCGCGCGCATGAGCTGCCCGCGCCCGCTCAACGGCGGGACGTTTCCCCCACCATTCGGTGCT
>JBBAOD010000439.1:0-1268 GCA_040401635.1 Phycisphaerales bacterium | reverse complement strand
CGCTGGCCATTGAGCTCGACCGCGCCGGCTTGCCCGGCACCCTCGGCACTATTGCCGGGGATGACACCATCTTCGTAGCCGCCAAGGATTCTGACGCGGCTGCGTCCCTCGCACGCACCATCGAGCGCCTCGCTCGCTCCGCCGCCTAACTGCGGCAAAGGATCTGGTCCCATGGCTGACAGCATCCGTATTGTCATTGTCGGCGCACCGGGTTACACCGGCGCTGAACTTGCCACACTGCTCGCCGCGCACCCGCACGCGGAGATCGTGGGCCTTTTTGGCAGCGAACGCCGCGCCACTGATGGCAAGCCGGAACTCATGTCGGACCTGTTCCCACGTCTTGCGGGCGCGGTTGACCTTCCGGTCCGCGCAGCCGATGCGGCAGCCATCATCGCATGCGAACCCGACGCAGTCTTCCTTGCCACACCGCATGAGGCAAGCGAGAAATTGGCGCCGATGCTGCTTGCCGCTGGCATCGTTGTCCTTGATCTCTCCGCTGCGTTTCGTCTGAAGAATCCGGCGCTCTACGCAACGCATTACGGGTTTGAACACGGCCACGCTGCGTTGCTCGCCGATGCTGTCTACGGACTGCCAGAACTCGCTGCTGATGAAATCCGCACAGCGAACCTGATTGCATGCCCGGGCTGCTATCCAACATCAGTCATTCTCCCGCTCCGTCCACTGGTAGTCGCTGGCATCCTTGACCCAACGCGCGCAGTCATCGTCGATAGCGCCTCGGGTGTCAGCGGTGCTGGGCGTTCAGCGGCCGTCAAGAGCCTCTTCTGCGAAGTCAGCCTGCAGCCGTACGGCGTACTGACGCATCGACATCAGCCAGAAATGGCGCAAGAAACTGGCGCCCGCATCTTGTTTACGCCGCACTTGGTGGCACTTGACCGAGGCATTCTCTCCACCATTCATGCAGAGTTGGCGCCCGGCTACACGCTGGCCGATGCGCGCGCATGCCTGGAGAAGTCCTACGCGCAAGCACCCTTCGTGCGATTGCTGCCCGCCGGCCGCTGGCCATCGATCGCCAGCGTTGCGCACACCAACTGCTGCGATATCGCGCTTGGGACAGATGAAACCGGCACGCACCTGGTGATCTCCAGTGCGATCGACAACCTCGTCAAGGGCACCGCCGGCGCAGCGGTCCAGTCGATGAACCTCGCACTGGGCTGGCCGGAGACCGACGGGCTGTCGGTGCTCGGGATGGTTCCGTGAGCTCCCCGGGCGCAACCGCCATCACCCGCGACGTCAAACCCACCGTGTTC
>JBBAOD010000438.1:0-1337 GCA_040401635.1 Phycisphaerales bacterium | reverse complement strand
AGATCCGGTTGCTCGCGGCGCATGCGGCGCACCACCGTAGCGATGGTGTCATCAGCCTCCACTTCAGCCACCGCGAGCACTGGCACCGACATCTGCTTCAAGAGCGCAACGCATCGCTCCACCTGCTGGTGTAGATCTTCAGGCGCCGGCTTTCGATTTGCCTTGTATTCCGGATAAATCTGCGAACGAAACGTGCCCCGATCACCCGCCGCATCAATGACCACCGCGAGGTACTCCGGTCGATCTTGGCGCAGCAATTTCAAGAGCATGCCCATGAATCCAAACGTCATGTGCGTTGGTTCATCCGTGACCGGGCTGCGCATACCCGGCCGGATGGCGTGGTAAGCGCGAAAGAATTGCGCGTGGCCGTCGATCAGGTAGAGAGTGGCCATGGATAGTTTGGTGGTCCGTTTAGCCCGGACTTGCAGCGTGGACAGCGGCGAGCGTTGCAGACTCCGCAGCGAGTGGACTTCGACCGCGGCGCGCCATCACGGTGGTGGCAACTTCCATGAACTTATCGAGTCGGAATCGGCGCTCGCCGTCATCGGTGACCCACGCAAACGGTTCCACCGCGCCAATCACCGCAGCACCCGCAGCCCACATCACTCCAGTACCGATGCATGCGCCGGTCATGATGCGTGTACCGATGGCAAGCTTGACGTGATCGCCGATGATGCAGCCCATGAATTGCCGACCGGTGCGCTCCAGCGGCCCGGACGCGCGCAAGCGCATCGCCACATCGGCATAGGTATTCAGCAGGTTGGAATTGAGTGTTCCCGCGCCCAGATTGACCCATTCGCCAAGGAGCGCGTCGCCAAGGTGACCGTCATGCGCCTTGTTGGTGCACCCTTGAAAGATCACCGAACCAATCTCACCCGCCGCGCGACACTGCGGCCCAAGCGCGGTGCGCGCCTTCAATACCGAACGGTCGGACACGATGGTCTTGGCGCCAATAAATGCCGGTCCGGTGACGATGCTTCCGTGCCGCACTTCAGCATCGCGGTCCACCAAGATCGCACCGTTACTTGTGTCAAGCACTACGCCAACACCAAGGCGCGCCGTGGCGTGAATGTGGCATGGCTCCGTACCCACCTGCGTTGCATGCACTGGCACCACGCCACGTTCATGTGCTTCCCATCCTGCCGCGACGGCTTCAATGTCTGCAGCAATGATGGCGCCGAACCGCGATGCATCAAGGAGATGCCACGGACGTGACCACAATGGAATGTCAGTGGGCACCACCGTTACGTCGGGCGGCAATGACGGCGCTCCGGCTACCACGCTGGCAATGAATGCTTGCAACGCTACGCTAGCAAGGCGCGCGGCAATCACTGATC
>JBBAOD010000437.1:701-1344 GCA_040401635.1 Phycisphaerales bacterium | reverse complement strand
GGCGACCAAGTCCTCGATGCCTGTGAGCATGGCGGCCACCATAGTACGAGCCTGTGCCCCCGCAATCAAGAAGCGGCTTTCGCACCAACGCTGGAAACGCCACGCCGAGGATAACGCGGTGACGATCAAGGACACAAGGTCCGCGCGCGCGGAGACACTCCTGGCCACGCGCAAGCGGCCGCCTTCGAAGGTCAGCTGCAACACCTCGGCCAATACGTCAGCGGTCTCCATCTCCACGTCCAACGCCTGCCACAGAAGCCTCCGCTGGTCGACGGCATCCATCTGTAGCTCGTCGACGAACTCAATGCGGGACACAACCCACTCCGCGAGGTGGCCGTGGATCAAATCCATGGACCTCCTCAAGGACTCGATGCACACGTACACGTCGCGCAGCAGATCCTTGTCGCCCAACCACTTCCGCATACCCCAGCGAAAAGCGCTCTGGGCGTCGTGGGCGGCACACGCGGTGAACACGACGAACTCGCTCAAGCGGAGCACCTCTGCGGGCACGGGCGCGGCCAATGCGCCAAACGACGCCGCCTTCATCGCGTGCCACTGGCGCCACAAGCGGCCATGCGCGGTGAGCCCGCACCGATCGTAGCAAAAGTGCTCGACGGCGCAGCCCCAATGGCCCATCTCCCTG
>JBBAOD010000437.1:0-691 GCA_040401635.1 Phycisphaerales bacterium | reverse complement strand
CAAGACCCTGGCCATTGCCTTGCCTGGCAAACGCACGCGCAAACACTGGTTCTTCACCAAGAACTCCTCCCCAGCTCGGCCGTACCGCCTCACCTTCGCCCCCGAAGGAAGGACACTCTTGTAGCGCACGACGACGTTGATCGGCGTCCCGTCAGCGCTCTTCGAGTTGAGGATCGGAGCCCCTTGCGCGGCAGCCACCAACTCTGCAGCGGCAACGCGCAAGACAGCCTTGCCGACCTCGCAAGCACGGGCTGCATCCCGCGCATCCTTCGTGTGGAGGCACCCGCTTGCTGCCACCTTCTGCAGAAGAGCGCTGGCGTCCGTGGAGGTAACGTCGGTGCTCGACGCCATGACAAGCGGTGGTGCCGTCGAACGAAAAGGTTCTGGAGACGGTGCTACAGTTCGCCGACGTTGCCACGAGATAGCTACAAACAACAACGACATCAAATCGACACCAATGTGGCACATCAATCTGCAGAACGAAACACGATCGCTGCCCACAAAGGCGACATCCGTTTAAACATTGAAGCCTCCACATCCCACTCCACGGATCAAATGCAATAGACTGCCTGGACATTCGCCCGCAACCGAAAGGACACACGATGCACGCGGCGATCGCAAGGATGCAACTATATACACAAATGCACACACACGCGTGGCGCCCATGCGCACCATGCATGTAGTCTGCGCT
>JBBAOD010000436.1:0-1345 GCA_040401635.1 Phycisphaerales bacterium | reverse complement strand
GCCATGTTCGCGACACCGAAAGCTCAGCGCTGCAAATTTTGCGCATCATCCAAGAAGAGTCCATGAAGGACAACACCGCCGCCGTGCACGCCCAAGTGCCGGTGGAAGTGGCCTCATTCTTGTTGAACGAAAAGCGCTCAGACATCACCAAGATCGAAGCTCGCCTGAAGGTCAACCTGATTCTGATCCCAAATCGTCATCTCGAAACGCCGCATCATCACATCGAGCGTTTGCGTCACGATGACCCACGCCTTGAAGACATTAAGACCAGTTTCGATATGGTCGATGCACCTTCAACTGACATGAGTTGGGCGCCTAAAGAGCAAGAAGTTAAAGCAAAGCCTGAGGCCTTGGTCAAGGGCATCACGCCTTCACAACCTGCTCCAGTTTCCTCAACGCCGGCCAAAAAAGCTGACGCAGTTGTTGCTGAACCCTCTCCTGGCTTGTTCAAGCGCTTAATGGGCTGGCTCACCGGCGGCTCAACAGAAGAGAAAAAGGTCGAAGAGACACCCAAACCAAGTGAAGCGCGTCCAGAACGCGGTCGAAATGGCCAGGGTAATCG
Source organism: Phycisphaerales bacterium (assembly GCA_040401635.1). Lineage (GTDB taxonomy): Bacteria > Planctomycetota > Phycisphaerae > Phycisphaerales > SM1A02 > UBA966. Next base: position 783 of record JBBAOD010000436.1, on the reverse strand, counting down.
CGGCAATGGCAATCGCGGCGGTCAAAACCGTGGTCGCCGCCCCGAGCATCGTAATGATGCACGTTCAGGTGCAGAGCCATCGGGCGAAACAGACAACCGCCGCCCACCTCGTGACGAAAGTACGGGTGCGGGTCGCGCTACGAGCTCTGAGCAAAACGAGGACGGCGCACGCCAGAGCGGTCGCAATCCACGCGGACGTGGACGCCAACGCCGCGACGAAGGTGACGGTCGCCAAGAAGGCGCCGACAGCACTCAGGCACCCGGCTCTACCGCAAGCCCACAAGCAAGCGGTTTTGCGCAAGCGCCACGTCAGTCGCAAGGACCACGCATTGACGCGGCCAACGCTGCACAAGCCGATGATCAACATCAGTTGCAAAACGGACCAGAAGGTCAACCCGGCTCTGAAGACGACAACGATCGCGGCGATCCAGAACGCAAACGCCGTCGTCGTCGTAGCCGTCGTGGCAAACGCGGTCAAGACGAAGGGTCAAGCTTTGAGAACGAAGATGGTTCGTCAAACGGACAGCAGCTCGAGTCTCACGCTCAGCCTGAAGGTGGCGTCACCTCGCAAACCGCACCCCAGACCTCGCCAGCGCCAGCACCTTTCCAAACACACGTGGCACCGACTTACGTGGCACCTGCCTCACAAGCGTACGTTGCGCCCGTTCAAACTGCATCACCCGCAGAAGCACCTGCCGCGCTCTCGTCAGAGGCACCTGCTGTTTACGCGGCACCTGCAGCACCCGCCGCCTATGTCAATGTGGGATCTACCTCAGAGCCAGT
>JBBAOD010000435.1:0-1348 GCA_040401635.1 Phycisphaerales bacterium | reverse complement strand
TTCGCTGCGCGTCTGTCGCAACTCGATGCCAGCGCGTTCAGCCAACGCGCGCAGTGCATCAATGAACTCCATCTTGTGGTAGTTCATCATGAAATCGATGGCATTTCCTGCGGCGCCACAAGAGAAGCACTTGTAGAAACCAGAACTCTTGTGGGTGACTACCGTCATGGACGGTGCGCGGTCGTCGTGGAATGGACAGATCCCCACGTGCTCGCGCCCCTTCGGACGCAATTGCACAAGCTCGCCGATGAGCGCCACGAGGTCCGTGGCGTCCAAGACGCGATCTCTGTCGGAATTACCGAGCGATCCAGACACCAGCTTCCTTTCGGCGCGTCCTGCGCCGGGTTCGATCCGTACTCAACTGAACGCAACGTGCTCCCAATGCGTAATCATGTTCACGCAGGGAATCCCGTTCATTTGGTTCAGTATCTCCGCCCACGATGTGCTGACTAAAAGCCCATGCTCTCTGTCAGTGCTTCGAGAGCGGAATCAGGGGTTTGCTCATTGGCCGGAGTGCCGTCTTGGCACTGCTGGTGGCGCATGATGAGTCGGTTGTCCCGCTGCGAAGCCGAGCGATTATAGGGGTAATGCCGAGGAAGTCAACCAACCACTCAAGAATCGAATGCTGATGCCGTCCAAGCGCCCAGGAGGTAGGCCAGGTCGTCCCCGCCAACCACGCCGTTGCCACTCAGGTCGGCGCTTCCAGGCATGCCCCATTGGCCGAGCAGCGCGGCGAGGTCACGACCGTTGACGATGCGATCCCCGTCGAGGTCTCCAAAGACCGGCGGCGCAATGGTAATGACCGCCGGAATGAGGTCACCGATCACGTCTAATCCAGGCACTTGTCCGTCATAGACCGCGGAATCAGCTCGGCTACGGATGGTCAGGGTTGGCACAACTTCAATCGTCGATGGCCCCGAAAAGTTGGTGCGCACTTTGAATCGGAAGGTGGTGACCTGCACTCCGTTTGCAGTCACGACCACCGGCGATCCAAAGTTTGCCAGGGCCGTGTAAAGCGCGTCGCCATCTTTCGGTATCGCCAATTCATTCACGCCCGTGTAGTCGGATGCGGGTGAGGGCAGATACGAATTCAATAGAGCCACTGATCCCGCAGTCGAGATTCCCATGAACTCCAGTTGCGACGGATCCCAGCGGATGATCGAATCAATGATGACGAAGGTGTTGCCAACCAGTTGATCGTTGGACGTGCTGGTGGCCTTCAATTTCACATCGATGGTCTGACCGACAAGGATTGGCTGCGCTGGTGGCACCAAGGACAGGTTGATCTGGTTGTCAGCGCGAGCCCACGTGACGGTCCACAGTACAGCAATAAGGGCGATTGTGCTCG
>JBBAOD010000434.1:0-1354 GCA_040401635.1 Phycisphaerales bacterium | reverse complement strand
AGAGGATAGGGCCGCGCTCAGCGGCCATCCTCGTAAGGCGGATGCGGGCCAGTAGGAAATCGTGCAACATCAAAGCCACTGCGAAAGCGTGATGCAACAACGCCGACCACTACAAACCCGTGATGCATCCCCGCGCGAACATCTAAGCCGGACGGCGCTCTCGCACCCGATGTGTCATGGGCTCGGTGCTGCAGTCAATGTCCACGCTGAAGAATCCGCCCCGATGTGTGCGCACCAATGGCCACAAAATCTCGCGATCCGTCACCGGAATCGGCAATCGCTCAACGTCCGCTGCTGCGACCCATTCAAGGCGCCCTTCGTCAAACTCAGCCATCGCGATTTCGTCGGCGCGGACATGACGCGTGCATTCGAACAGAAATATGAGCCAGTGCATCTCGCCTTGGTAGGCGCGTTCGCTGACCATGCCGAACATTCGCATGTCTTCTTCCGAGAGCGCGAGACCGGTCTCTTCATGCAGTTCGCGAATGGCGCACTCGTGCGGACTCTCGCCACGGCTAATCTCAAGTTTGCCACCGACTGGGGAGTACATGTCAACGTTCGGCTGCTTCTTGCGATGCAGCATGAGAATGCGACCCTCGGCGTCCCACAGGTAGCAAAGAACAGCCACCTTGTATGGAAGTGCGGCTGTGTCGTACTGAGCGGCGTGAAGGCTCAATGGGCTGCCCCAGCATGCATGCTGACGGTCGCGACGATTCCGGCGTTGGCGACAAGTTCGCGGATGCGAATCGCCGCCTGTGCAGAGGCGGGGGCGAGTGGCAGTCGAACCGCACCGGAATCAAGACCAAGCAAGGAAAGCGCATATTTGACGGGGACTGGATTGACATCAATCGAAAGGAGTCCCTTGGAAAGCGGCAGCATGGACATATGTACTTCAAGGGCCGCGCTGAAATCATTTTTGGCAAGCAGTCGGCACAGTTCTGCCACTCGCGCCGGCACCAAATTACTGACGACGCTGACTACACCCTTCGCGCCGACTGCTGCAAAGCTCGGTGTCAAGCTGTCATCGCCGGAGAGAACAGTGATGTTGCAGCGCTGCCGAATTTCACTCGCGGAATCCATCGAGCCGGTGGCTTCTTTGATGGCCTGAATGTTGGGATGCTGCGCTAGGCGCTCAACGGTTTCAGGGGCGATCGCAACGGCGGCGCGGCCAGGGATGTTGTAAAGCATCACCGGCAAGTCACACGAATCCGCCACCGTCATGAAGTGGCGGTAGATGCCCTCTTGCGATGGTTTGTTGTAATACGGAGTGACTTGCAGGCCGGCGTCAGCACCCAGTTGGCGCGCTAGTTTCTGCAAGTGAACGGCATGAGCGGTGCAGTTGGAACCCGCGCCA
>JBBAOD010000433.1:0-1363 GCA_040401635.1 Phycisphaerales bacterium | reverse complement strand
AAGCAATTCTGCGACGCGCGCCTTGTAGCCCTTTTCTGGCGCGATGGCCACGTAAATCGTGAACAAAGCCGACATGGCCATCGCAGTAGCGCACGAGCTGAGCATTCCGATGATTGCAACGAGCCTGTTCACGATGTACATGGCTGTGTCGTAATCTCGGTCTCGGCCGGGCTTGTCACGGCGGCGATGCCTGATCTCTTCATTGACCGACTCTTCGACGCCGAAGTAAAAGATAATGTCGACGATAATATGCACTAACCTGTGGCATGGGCATCCGGTCCAGCATATGTGCATCGGATTCATGCAAGCGTGAGCAATGTCTACGCACCTTTTCGTGGAACCAAACGCCCAGAAAAGGAGGTACGGGACCACCATCGTTAGCCAGCCGAACGTCTTGTGCGTCTTTGCGGCATGCTTACGACCACGACCAGACTCGATGCCATCCGCTGAGCCGCGATCGGCGTTCAACTTATCGAAGACTGTTGGCTCGGGCTTGTCGCTATGCGGCTCCTCAAGCTTGCGCTTCCTCGGCCTGCCGAAACATGGATGATTCGGAAGATCTGATCCGTCAAAGTCCTTCTCGTTGGTAGGGCTGAGCTCGATGGCTCCCGCCTGCAGCAGCCGTAGCTCAGCCTCCCGTTCGCGCTCACGCTCAAGCGCGGCCTCCATCGCCTCCTGACGCGTCAGTGCTTTTGCATCTCCGGCCTGCGTTAGCCAGTCCCGAACGGGAAGGCAAGTTTGATGTTTCTGAAGCAGCTCCACTGCACACTCCTCCGCAGCCTGGGCGACTGTGCGGTCGCTCGACGTTCGTGACCGGCATGTTTGGTGAGATTTGACTGTGGTTGTTCGTAGATCGGACCGTTTTGTCATGCACTTTGTGCACTGAAACTGGAGGCACACGTTCTTTCGGTTGCCAGTTCCGTAAACTCGGCATTCCGGTTCGAGAATCTTGACAGCCTCAGCGTGCGCTTTCATCAGATACTTATTAGCCGCCTCATTTGCAAGCGCGCCATCGCCGTCCAGAATCTTGGCGTCCCGCAGCGACGTCTCGGAGCTCTCGGCCATTCCGCGACGGTACTGGTATCTTTTTTTTTGAAACCCTGCGACGGCGGTAAATCTTGAGGGGCACGGCTAGGGGTCAAGGCGACATGGGGCGGCTGTACACCACGCGGATCGAGACCGGACTCACCACCCCCGCATATATGGGCGCGACTTGGACTATGCCGCTTGTGTACACCACAGCACATAGGACCTAAAAACCGATGCTGCGCACTGGCACCCTGACCGTAGACAGAACCGCCCTCGATAAAGATGACAACAGCGAGGAGCGTGCGATTCTTTGTGAATCTGGGGCTCGGCCTGG
>JBBAOD010000432.1:0-1395 GCA_040401635.1 Phycisphaerales bacterium | reverse complement strand
GGATATTCGATTCTGAACGCGCGCAACCTGCACGAGCCGCAGCGAAATCTATAGAATCTTGCCCCTATGCGCACTCTTGCCAACATCGCTATTGCTTGCATCGCCATCACCGTCAGCGCCGTTGCGCTCCCCGCGTGTGCGCAGCGACGACCCGTGCAGCCGGAATCAGAACTGCTGGCCGAGCGCGCGGAAATCAAGAAGCGATTCAACGAAGGCAATCGCATGTGGATGGAATTCCTGGTCAAGAACGTGCATGAGCGCCGTGCCGCTGAGCCACAAGCAAGCGTTGATGTATTGGTTGTTTCCGGCGGCGGCGACTGGGGCGCCTTTGGAACAGGCGTCTTGATTGGCTGGAGCGGACTGCCCGCCGGTCCCACCGCGCTTCCGAAATTTCAAGTGGTATCCGGTGTGAGTACCGGCGCTTTGATCGCGCCATTTGCTTACCTCGGAACTGCCAAAGACCTGAAGGCGATCGATGACCTGTACCGCAATCCGAAGCCAGATTGGGTGAAGTCACGCGGTCCCCTGTTCTTCCTGCCGGACAACGCGAGCTTTGCCGAAGTACCTGGGCTTGAGCGCGAGGTCGACAAGTTCATTGACATGGACTTTGCCAAGCGCATCGCCAAGGAATTCGAAACCGGCCGCATTGTGGTCATTCAGACCACCAACATGGACGACGGCAGCGCGCAGCCGTTCAATTGGAGCTTGGCGGCCAAGCAAGCCACTGAGGACGGCAACATTCGTCGACTGCAGAACATTCTGCTTGCCTCATCAGGAATTCCCGGCGCATTCCCACCGCGTGAGATTGATGGATCGCTGTACGTCGATGGCGCAGTGACCAGCAACATCATTTACGGCGGCGCATTCAAACGCAACGAAACATTCGGTGCAACATGGAAGCGCATGTATGCGGGCGAGTCGATCCCAAAGATTCGCTACTGGGTCATTCTCAATAACTATGCCGCTGCGCAACCCGTCACCGTACAACCGACGTGGCCGAGCGTGATCTCACGCGCGCTCGAAGTGGCTGTGCGTGCGTCAACAACAATCGCTCTCCGGCACTTGTATTCCATGGCCGAGGTCAACCAACTCCGCGGCGATGGCGACATTGAAGTGCGCTGGATGGCCATTCCTGATTCTTGGAAGGCCCCAACGGAAGGCATCTTCCAAGAGGCAACCATGCGTTCGCTCTCTGACTTGGGCATGAAGATCGGCGCTGACCCAGCGTCGTGGCAGACTGAAGCTCCGTGAGCACCAATCCTGTTGGCGAAGTGCCTGCACGATCGGGCAGCACCACGGTGGTGGCTTTCGTTGCGCTGTATATCTTCTGGGGTTCCACCCACCTTGGCAGCAAGTTTGCCATGGCAAGCTTTCCACCAGCAATGCTGAGTGGCA
>JBBAOD010000431.1:0-1396 GCA_040401635.1 Phycisphaerales bacterium | reverse complement strand
GGTCACCGCTGATTGCAACGGCAACGGCGTAGCTGATTCGGTTGACATCATCAACGGCGCCATGGATTGGGACGTCGACGGCACGCCCGATGCATGTGAGTACGCCGCTGGCGATCTCAACCTGAACGGCATCATCAATGGCCAAGACCTGAGCATCCTCCTCGGCTGGTGGGGCATTTCCAACCCGCTGTATGGCGACCTCAACGGTGATGGCCACGTTGACGGGGTTGACATGGGCATCATGCTTGGTCGCTACGGCGCAACCGTCTACTGATCTGCCGATCGGCTTCAGCCGGTTCGCCTACATTTCTGCATGATTTCCCACACGGGGCGCCCGCAAGAGCGCCCCGTGTGTGTTTCTTTGGCCTGCCCGTGATCGCCATGTACCCATGTCCGGATATAGTTCCGGGATGCGGGCCACTTTCCTGCCTTTCTGCCGTCCATCCATCACCGAAGAGGACATTGCCGCCGTCGCGGATGTGCTCCGTAGTGGCTGGATCACCACTGGCCCCAAAGTCGCCGAACTGGAAGACATGGTCGCTGCGCGCACTGGCGCAAAGCATGCCATTGCTGCAACAAGCGGCACCGCGCTCATGCACCTTGCCCTGGAAGCGATGGGCATCGGTCCGGGCGACGAAGTCGTGGGTGCATCCATGACATGGGTCTCCACGCCCAACATGGTTGAACTGCGCGGCGCGCGCAATGTCTTCGTTGACGTTGACCGCGACACGCTGCTCGCCTCCGCCGAAGCGATCGACGCAGCCATCACTCCTCGCACCAAGCTGGTGATTCCGGTGCACTATGCGGGCGCACCGGTTGACATTGACGCCATCCGCGCGGTGTGCGCGCGCCGCGGCGTTCCAATCTTGGAAGACGCTGCGCACGCGATCGGCACGCAGTACAAGGGCAGCGAAGTGGGCAGCGGTGAAACCGCGATCTTCTCATTGCACCCCATCAAGAACATCACCTCCGGCGAGGGCGGCATTCTCACCACCAACGACGATGCGCTTGCCAACAAGGTGCGCAGCCTCCGCTTCCACGGACTTGCCGTTGACGCGCATGACCGCAAGCAGCAGGGACGATCGCCGCAAGCCGAAGTGCAAGAGCCTGGTTATAAGCACAACATGGCGGATATGAACGCCGTACTTGCAGTGCGGCAGCTGCCACGCCTTGACGCCATCATTGAGCGTCGCGATGAAATCGCCGCTCTTTACTGCGCTGGTCTTGCGGATGTTGACGGCATCCTGCCGCTTGCCGACCCAACGTGGTCGCACCGGCACGCTCGTCATCTCTTTGTAGTCCGCGTTGACGAGCGCGCCTGCGGCCTGGACCGCAACGCCTTCATGGAAGGCCTGAAGGCGCGCAACATTGGCACCGGCATTCACTTCCTCGCTTC
>JBBAOD010000430.1:0-1398 GCA_040401635.1 Phycisphaerales bacterium | reverse complement strand
GGCGCTGATGCGGGCGGCCACCTTGGCGTACAGGGTGTCAGCAGCCTTGAGCCACTCCGTGCGCAGCTCGGGAGTGAGCGCGGCGTCAACGGCGCCGGCTTCGCGGTCGAATCGTTGATCGGAAAGCACGGCGGTCAGGTAGCGGTCAGCAGCCAGCAACTCTGCGAACGGAGCAACCGCGTCCTTGCCCTCATGCTTGGCGGCCACTTCTTGCAGCGCGGCGGGGAGGTTGGCGCCACCAAGTTCGGCCCATGCGTTGTCTCGCTCCTTCTCTTGGCGCTGGCTCCACCAGAACCAACCCATGGCGATGGCGGCAATGATCAGGACGCCCAGCAGGATGTTCTGCCCCCATGTCTTGAGCCAATGCACGAAATCGTCATTGACGCGCCCCTCGCTGAGGTCGGCTTGCTGCATGGTCTTTAGACGGCGGTCGATCTGGCTCATAGAACCGGGGAGTGTAGCGGGAAACGCCTATCCTTCCCGGGGCGCGCCGCGTTGAACTTTGCCTGAAACTTTCTATGCCCGGACTCATTGTCACCGATCTTGATGGAACCCTGCTCGATAAGCGCGGGCGGGTCAGCCCACGTAACCGGGCCGCATTGAAGGCCGCACATGACGCCGGCTGGCACGTGGCAATAGCCACGGGACGAACCTGGTCAGAGAGCCATCACGCCATCGATTGCATCGCTGAAGACGCGCTCTTCATTGGTGTTGGTGGTGCTTCGCTCCATGAGGCCGGTAGCGGACGCGTGTTGTCAACTATGACGATTGATGCGCCCATGGCACTCAACGTGGCCGACATCATCATGGGCCACGGTCACCGCGCGCACCTCTTGATGGACGCAAGCCTGACTGGTCACGACTACATCTTTGTTGGCACCGCCGACTTGGATGCCGCCACCAAGTGGTGGCTCACTGAACATCCCATCAAGTCGCGTGATTGGCATGCCGCGCCGGGTGATGCGCATGAGCAACTGGAGGGCCGCGTGTTGCGCGTTGGAACTATTGGCGCTGAAGAAGAATTGGCGCCACTAGTAAAGCTGATCGATGACCGCTGGGGCGAACAACTTGCCGTGCGCGCATGGGGCGCATTGACTGCCAATGAAGTGCTTGGCTCGCGCACGCATATGTTGGAAATATTTGCGCCGCGGGTACACAAGTGGTCCATGGCGTGCGTTGCTGCCGACCGCTTGGGCGTTGACCGCGCATCCATTGTGGCGCTTGGTGATGGTCTCAATGACCTGGAATTGATTACCAATGCACCGATGGGTATTGCCATGGCCAACGCTGATCCGCGCATCAAGGCCGTCGCGCGCGCGCATACCGCTGCGCACCATGCCGATGGCGTTGCGCTGGCGGTGGAAGGCGTAGATCTCGCCGCTCGCATTCACGCCGAGG
>JBBAOD010000429.1:0-1398 GCA_040401635.1 Phycisphaerales bacterium | reverse complement strand
CAACAGGGGCTCAAGGCCATCGGATTGAGTACACGGATCGCCATCGTGATCACCAGCTTCCTGTTCGCGATTATGCATTGGAGTGCACTGACGGATGGATCCCGCCTCGTAGGTATCACCGTGCTGTTCATTCTTGCAGTTGGCTGGGGCATGCTCTATGAGCGCACCGGGCGCATAGCAGCACCGGTTTTGGCGCATGCGATCTTCAATGCAACGAATGTGCTCATCGCGCTCAACCGTTAGCGCATGCCAGGTCCAACGTCACTCGCCGTTATGCCAACTGCGCCCCTCACGCGCTAACAAGTCATCCGCCGCTTGCGGCCCCCACGAGCCGGGCGCGTAATTACCGTGGATTCCTGCACGCAACGGCTCACTCGCTGCGCCGATGAATGGCATGACCGCACGCCACGCATCTTCAGTTTCCTCGCGGGTCTTGTAAAGCGTCTGGTCTCCGCGCATGGCATCCACTAACAGCGGCCCGTATGCCTCTACGGAATCGTTGCCGAATTCCTTGCGATAGTCCATCACCATCTCAACCGGTCGCAGCGCGAACGAAGCGCCCGGAACCTTGCTGTTAAATCGCAAGCTGAAACTCTCACCCGGCGCAATTTGAATGATCATGCGATCCGCTTGAATAGGCGCCTTATTCATCGAACGGAACAGGTTGGCAGGCGGCTCCTTGAATTGAATCACCACCTCAGTAAGTTTCGCCGCCATGCGCTTCCCGGTACGTACATAGAACGGAGTCCCACCCCAGCGCCAATTGTCGAACGTAAATCGCAGCGCTGCAAACGTCTCCATGGTGGACCCTGCAGCAACACCAGGAAGTTCGTGGTAGGCGCCTTCAGCAACCCCGGCGATCTCACCCGCCGCGTACTGACCGAGCGCTACCGCACGTGACGCCTGATCTGCCGAAGGCACTTGAATGCTCTCAACAATCTTGCGCTTCTCTGCATTGATCATCGCCGGTGTCCAACTTGACGGCGGATCCATTGCTACGAACGCCATCACTTGCAGCAGGTGACTTTGCACCATGTCGCGGATGGCACCGGTTTGGTCATAGAACGCGGTGCGCGAACCAACGCCCAGCGTTTCCGATGCAGTGATCTGCACGTGATCAACAAAGTTTGCGTTCCATACTGGCTCAAAGATCGCGTTGGCAAAGCGGAATGCCAGCAGGTTTTGCACGACTTCCTTGCCTAAATAATGATCAATTCGATAGACCGCTTCCTCCTCAAAGACGCGTCCCAGCGCACGGTTCAATGCCCGCGCGGAATCAAGATCGTGGCCAAATGGCTTCTCAATCACCACACGTTGCCAACTGCGCTTCGCGGGATCAATGCTGCACCAACGCTTGCCCTCGGTCACCAAGTCAGCGGCGTCAATTTGCCCGATGAT
>JBBAOD010000428.1:0-1411 GCA_040401635.1 Phycisphaerales bacterium | reverse complement strand
TTCCTCAGTGACCTCGTAGTTTTCGCCCGCGCGGTACTTGACGTAGCTGTTGCCAGCGCCGTCGACCGCATTGAAGTCCAGACTGAAAAGGATGCGCGTGCTCATGCTCGCCCCTTAAATGATCTGGACCACAGCGGCCTGATTGAATGCGTCAGCCGTGGCGTAGCGCGGATTCACACCGAGCAACTTGCCCGCGACGATGCTGGCGGCCACGCCGATGGTCAGCGACAGACGCACAAAACCGAAGCCGTTGGCGTTGTCGATGTCCTCAGGCTTGATGTTGATCAGCGCCTGCTTGTTGTCGCCCGTAGCCTTGACGATCTGGGTGATCGCTTTGCCGGTCACGTCCTTCGCACCGGTGCCGATGTTGTCCTGCGCCTGCTGAAGCTTGCCGTCCAGCGTCGCGGCGGCACCGAGGATGCCGGTCTCCACAATCGCCAGCAGCGCGTGGAAGTTGGCGACGTTGATCCAGCCCGAGGTAACGGTGCCAGCGGCTTGACTGGCCGGATCGATGGTGGCGAGAATCGACAGCTCTTCGCTGCCCTTTGCGTTGGGGAACATGGAAATCTCCTGAATGAAATGAATGCGGGTGGGGTTGCGGGACGCTCAGGCGATTGAGACGCCCCGCGTTGCGCTTAGCGCGCGCCGAGCTGGATGTAGGGCGACAGCGAGTTGCTGCCCTTGGCTGGCGCGATCGGATTGACGATCTTGGATTGGCCGTCCATGCGGAATGTGGTCCGAAATGCCGTCAGATCTGCATCGAAATACAAATGCATGGAGGTTGCGGTCTGCATGCCACCGGCCTTGGTGATGGTCTGGTAGTAAGACAGATCCACCAGCAACACGTCCCCCTGGCTGGAGAAGGTGTTGGCGTGTTGCGAGACGAACACCGGGCGACCCAGCAAAGTGCCGTAGGGCGAGACCTGAATGCCGCCGACCGACAAACCCGTGGGCAGGTAGATCGGGAAGTTACCCAGGCTCAGCGTGAAGAGCGCCGGCAGCACGTCGTTGTTGACGATCCAGACCGCGTTGGTGAACGAGCCCGGAGGCAGTCGCGCGATCATCTTGGCCAGGTTTTGCGGCAGCAGGGTCTGCGTGGCCTGACCGGATTCCTTGGCCACCGTCACGATCGCACCGGCATTCATGCACCCGATCGGGATACCGTTGCCGGCACCAAACAAGATGGACTCGTTGGCTTTCCAGCGGATGGAGAGCGCCACCTTCTGCGGCAGGTAGGTGGTCAGCGCGTTGGCATCGTCCAGCAACTCATCCGTGGTCGGAACCAGCGCCATCAGCTTTTTCAAGCGCAGGGTTGCCAGGCCGAGCACCGGCTTGGTGGCAATCGCTGACGCCGCCTCACCTTGCCAGTAGGCACGGATGCCGTTGGTGCCCCATGGCGTGGTCTCGTCCT
>JBBAOD010000427.1:0-1450 GCA_040401635.1 Phycisphaerales bacterium | reverse complement strand
TCTGCATGTCGGCACGCGACACCAATTCGCCCAGCACGGGGTCGTTGAAATTCTGCCACCAGCGCTCGCTGATTGGTTCTGTTACTGCGAGGGCGGAATCACTCTTGGCAGTGAATTGCGGCTCTACCGGAACCTGTGGCGCTTGATAGTTCGGACCAAGGGCGCAGCCGCCAAGCAGTGCCGCGGTGGTGACAGTCACAGGTGCCCACAACGGGCAGGAATTCAGGGTGCGGCGCATTGCGCGGAGTGTAGCGGTGACGTTCGCGCGACTTATGCGTTCACGGGACGACGGGCTGGGTCAAGGAGTCGCTGCGCGTAGGTGTTCATGGCATCGCGAAGTTGATCGAAGCTCTCAAGAACATAGAGAATCGGCTGGTAATGATCGATTTCAAATGACGTGTTGCAGACCGTTTCAAGGTCGAACGGACGGCGGTCGACATCCTTAGAGTCAAGTGCGTGGGCACTTTCGCCGGGACTGGAAATCAGTCCACTTCCATACAGCCGATTTCGCCCACCTTCGCGGATCAAACCAAACTCCACGGTGAACCAGAAGAGACGTGAGAGGCGTTCGGTATGTTGCGGATCATCGGTGCTGACCGCAGCCTTGCCATAGGTCTGCAGGAAGTCAGCAAAGGTGGGGTCTGCATGCAACGGGACATGTCCAAATATGTCATGGAAGATGTCTGGCTCAGGTAAGTAGTCAATGGACTCGCGCGAACGAATCACGATGGTGGTTGGAAACTCGCGGCGAGCAAGGCACGCAAAGAACGCCTTCGCTGGCAAGTAGCCAGGAACAGCCTTGCTCTGCCATCCCGTGAGTGGCATCAAGAACGTGTTCACTGACTGCGGTCCCGCAAGGTACGGGATGTGGTCGCGAACCAAGTTGATGCTGCGTGCGCCACTCAGATAAACCTCGCTGGCGTTGTCGGCCAGATACGCCATTTGCCGGTCGTAGAGAACGCGCCAGGTTTCCTGGTTCTCTGCCGTGTACCCGCCGTAATTCTGTCCGATGTACGCCTTGGTAATGTCGAAGAAGCCAGGCTCCCCAAAGTGGTTGGCGTACTCCTGAGCCGCTTTGCCTTGCGGTCCATCAATCATCGCGTGGTTCAGATTGCCGGACATTCCTTGAGCCATCGGTGGTTTCCTTCGTGGACATCGAATTGACGAACGGTCAGTCTAAGCGGGCGCGTACCGCGCGCGAAGCCCTTACCCGCCGGCTTGTTCCGTGATCCACGGTTTTACGTCCTTGGTAGATGCAAGGGCTGGATTGGCTGAAATTCGTGCAATGCCTAGTTGTGCGCGCGCATCAATGCCCCACGGGTCGACGCCAACCACTTTCGGGTCAATCAGTCGGTGCTCGCCGGATGCCCGTGCCGCGCGGATCACCAACTCTTGGCAAGAACTATTGAGTTCCTTGCAGAGCGCGCCCTCGTGAGCTGCAAACGGGTTC
>JBBAOD010000426.1:0-1452 GCA_040401635.1 Phycisphaerales bacterium | reverse complement strand
ATCCGCGAAGGCGGTAACGGCGAAGACATTGAAATTGCCGAGGTGGCACAAGCAGTTGGCGAAGCATGCGTACATGCTGGTGTGCCCGGTGCCGAAATTCCAAACGCCATTGAGCGGACCATGCAAGCGGCCCGCGGCGCACTCTCTGGTGGATTCGGTTGTGCAGATGCCGACCTCGGGAAACTCTCCGCATTGGTGCGCGATTGCGATGAGGCTTCGGACCCGCAGTGGTGGCGCACTCATGGCCTAGCGGTTGGTATCGCGCTCGCCGCAAGCGGGCCAGCCATGCCATTGACCCGACTGCAATGGACTGATTTGAGCGCGCGTCCGGACCGCCTTGGTGCGCTGATTAACCGCATCTCCGAGCCGCGCACCGCGCGTCGCATCATGTTGGTGGGAATCTTGACGCTCGCGCTTGCGCCACTTGCTGTGGAGGGCGCGCGCTTGCTGCTTCTGCGTTGGAAACTGCCCGACCTTGATGGATACGTGAAGGCCGAGGAACTCGATCGCAAGAAGCAGGCCATGTATCGCGTGCTTGGTCGCCAAGGCGCTTCCATGACGAAGACGCTTTCCGACATTGCATGCAGCGCACCCGACGGTATTGAGGTGGAATTCATCAATGTGGCGCAGTCGGCCAAAGGCCAAGCAGTCACAGTGCGTGGCAAGGCTCGTGCTGCGGGCGGGCTGCAAGGCACCGAGATCATGTTGCAGATGGAGAAGCAACTGCGCGAAAGCGGCGTGTTTGAACAAGTGTTGCGCAACTCGGAAGCGCCCGACACGCGCGGCTATCAAGAGTTTGCGATCAACGCGACTGCGGTGCGGCCAACCTACACCGTGGCTTTCCCTGAAGCACAAGACTTTGCACGCACCTCCATGCGAGTCCGTCGCTACGGGCCACCGCCGGACGATGTGGACGCGGTGGCTTCAGGACTGGATGCGCGGACCACTACCACGCCGAGCTCGGCATCACGGTCAACTGGCGAATCCGATGCGACATCTGGCGCGGCGCCTGCGGAAGCACCACGGTCAGGCAGCACGGTCGCAGCCGCTTCGGGCGCCAACCATGCCGACGGCGAAGCAAAGGCAGGCAAAGACAGCGGTCGTACGGTGCGCGGTTCTGGACGAGGGAAGTCATCCACCGGAACGCCATTCACGGCGTCAGGGACCACAGGCAGCGGCGGTGCGGGTGCACCAGCGACGGATACCGCCAGTGCCGCGGCCGCGAATACTGAGCCGGGTGATACCGGTACCGCCGATGCAGGCGCCACTGCGGCTGCAGGCGCAGACAGCAAATCCGCCGCCCGCGGAGCACGTGCTGCGGGCTCGGCGACGCGCGGTGGACTGGCTACCCGCGGCAACCTTGGTGGAAGCAGTGAAGTGGAGCCGCCGCCACCAGTATTGAGTGAGAATGAAATCAAGTCATTGCCAGAAGATGTGTTTTCTCTGTTAAAC
>JBBAOD010000425.1:0-1460 GCA_040401635.1 Phycisphaerales bacterium | reverse complement strand
CATCGTAGGCCCAGCGGGCGGTCTCGCGGTAGAGCGACCATGGCAGGTTGTCATGATGCCAGATGAACGCCGCCGGCAGTTCGCAGGCCCACAATTCGTTCACATGGTCGATGGCGATCCACACCTGTTGTTCCTGTGGTGTGCGCGGCGGGCGTGGCGGCACCTGCGTCACCGCCGGCAGCCAGCGCGGGTCGCGAGCCGGCTGCATCGGAATTACATAACGCGGCCGGTCAGAGAAACCCTCGCGGGCGAGCACCTCCGCGCCGCTGTCGCGCCCATGCACTCCGCCCGCGTGTTCCAAGGCATCGCGCAACCACTCCACCCACGGACCCGCCCCCTCGCGGTCTGTTAGAGGCACGGCGTTCCACCATCGTTCGAATTCGGCGAGTTCATCGCGCAGTTCGCCGATCACGATGCGCAGCGCGCGGTGGCTGGGCGCGTCGTCAAGCGGATCGCTGCGTCGCAAATAGTCTTCGATGGCATCCAGCACCTGCGGCTTGATCACCTGATAGACACCCGCTAGGAACTCGGCATCGGTGAAAGTCGATGGCAACCGGCCCAGCATCGCGGTGAGCGCGCCGTCGGCCACCAGGTCAACGTCCACCCGAGGAAAGCGCAATTCGAGCACGCGCGAGCGCAGGGCGTCGGCGTGTTCGGCATCGAGCCAGATATGGCGGGCGAGCAGCTTTTTCGCCTCCCAGCCGGCCACGCCGCAGATCCGGCCGGCCATGGCGCGCATTGTTTCGCGAATCGTCCGGTACAGCCGACGCTGCAACGCGCTGGCCTGTTCGACGTCTTGAAGGTTGGGAAGGATCTCGATCATGGGCTTGTGAAGTGCTGGAATGATATCATTCGGTTCAATCTACTTCGTCTGATTTTCCGTCACAGGCCAGCACCATCGCAATATCCTCCCCGGCGATCAAGATCCTACTTCGCCTGATAAGCCCTGAGCTCGCAGATATGAATCGCGCTGTTGGCGGTGTTCTTTAGCATGGTCACCCGAATGAAGCGTGCCATGGTTGGCGCGAATGTGTGACGGTAGCCCTGGTCGGTGGTCTTGGTGGTATTGCCGGATGCATCCACCACGCGCTGCCAGGTCTTGCCGTCCGCCGAAAGTTCGATGGTGTATTCATAACTGCGGTCATCGCCCCACCAGGTGTAGAGATGAATCTGGTCGATCTTCGTGGCGGTTTCGAGATCCACCTGCAGCCACGCAGGCGAGGGATTGATGCTCCAGTGGTTGTCCTTGTCGGCGAAGCCGTCCAGGGCGAGGTTGCCTTCCTTGAAATCCGCGGCCGGAACGGGATCAGCGTTCGGCATGCCTTGACCGGCGGCCGCCTTTTTGCCGGTGGTCAGGTTCTTTTCGTGGTTCATCCACGTAAGGTCCTCGCGCCACTCCTCGCCCTGCTTTTTGCCATTCGCGAAAACCGCCGCGCGCAGGGTCATCGTTGTCTTTTCAA
>JBBAOD010000424.1:0-1466 GCA_040401635.1 Phycisphaerales bacterium | reverse complement strand
ACATGGCCAAGGTCAAGGTAATCACTTCCGCGCCTCCCGCACTTGCATAAACGCCATCCATTGCGATGGATGCTTGCGAATGGCAGTTTCCAGCGCTGTCACTAATGCCAACTGCGCCGGGTGCGATGCAACCTCTGCGGAGCGGAGCGAGTCCACTTCGCAATAAATGGGCGCCATCATTTCAATTTCCAGATCGTGCCCATGTCGATAGCAGAAGGTCGGGACGATCGGCGCGCCACACGCCAGCGCCAATCGCGCGGCACCGGTGGGGAGCACGGTGTCGTGAGCACCTAAGAATGGGATTCGCGAACCCTGCTGCATGGGCATCACGCGGTCGGCATGCAGTACCACCACTTCATTGGCGCGCAAGGCGTCCTGCAGCGCCGCCCATGCAGACACTCCATCGCTCACTGCATGTTCAATGATGCCCAGCGACTGCCGCAACGCACTGCGCGCTCGTTCAAAGCGCGGCAGCGGATCCGGATGGAACAGCACATGAATACGTGACTCAAACTTTCGCAAGAGTGCAATAGATGGTTCAAATGCACCCATATGAGCGCTGGCTACCACCAATCCACGTTTGCGATCATGGGCGGCGTGGTACTGCTCTTGGCCGGAGAATCGCGTCACCCGCGCCGCAAGTGCATCAACGGTCACTCCCTCCGACAGCAAAATTTCTGCAATGGAACGCTGCATATTCAGAAGCATTTCCGTTGCCACAGCACGAACTTCCGCTTCAGCAGCCTGCGGTCCAAGTGCCAATCGCGCATTTTCGCGCAGCGTCCGGCGCCAGAACGGCACCGTAGCCATCCCACCGATCGCAACCGCCCGACCCATGAGTGGCGCCAGCATGGGTATTGCTTGGATGCTTCCAAAGTACATCTGATCAATGAGCATCCGCGCGGGGTGATAGGCAGCGAGCGTCATAGACATACCTCCACATGCGGGGTCGTCGTTGCCAATCCCTGCAGCCATGACGAGGCATGTGACGCCAGAATCACCGTGCCACGGCGCTGCAACACTGCCTCGACAGTGTGAACTAACGCCTCGCGACCAAGCGCATCAAGCCCAGCGTCTGGTTCATCCAATACAAGAACGATGGGCGAATGAATCACGGCGCACGCAAGCGCGGTTCGCCGCTTCAAGCCGCCGGACAGTCGATCAACCCGATACTGGGCGTGCTCTGCAAGACCAAAGTCCACGAGGCAGCGAGCCACCGCGCTCGATCGATCGACTGCGGGCACGCGTGCAAGACGCGCTGCAGTTTCAAGATTCGCGACCACACTCAGCGCTGAAAATAAGCCACCTTCTTGCGGGTGATAGCCCGGAAGCACCGCGGTCTGATCGATCCAAGCCCGCCCTACCGCTGGCTTGAGCGCCCCCACCATGCACGCCAATAGCGTGCTCTTCCCGGAACCGTTCGCGCCAGTGACGTGAACAAGTTCGCCAGATCGAGCCACAAAGTT
>JBBAOD010000423.1:1207-1471 GCA_040401635.1 Phycisphaerales bacterium | reverse complement strand
CTCGCCGGTCTGGCGGCGGTGCTGATGGGCGTGGCGCTGCGCATTGCGGAGTGGGACACATTCAAGGAAATGTGGCAAAGCTCGCGCGCCGACTTCGCGGTGATGGGCACCACGTTTCTGTTGACGATTCTCTTCGATCTCACCGTCGGCGTGGCGGTCGGACTGACGATCGCCGTGGTGCTTTTCGTCAAGCGCATGGAAAGCATTTCCCATGTGAAACTACTGACCCCGGAAACCGACAGCGAATATGACGGTGTCGATTCG
>JBBAOD010000423.1:350-1197 GCA_040401635.1 Phycisphaerales bacterium | reverse complement strand
TCGATTCGCTGCGCGGCAAAACCGTGCCCGATGGCGTGGTGCTGTTTCGTTTTGAAGGACCGATGTTCTTTGCCGCGGTCGAGAAACTCGAAGCGGCCCTGCGCAGTCACAGCGGCAAGCCGAAGGTGATGATTTTCCGACTTCGTCATGTACCGGCCATCGATGCCAGCGCGCTGCATTCCCTGCAAGTGGCGGTGGCGAAAATGAAACGCGACAAGGTCCACATCCTGCTCACCGCCGTGCAGCCGCAGCCGATGAAGGTTTTCTACAAAAGCGGATTGGCAGAACAACTCGGTCTGGACAATTTCTGTGCGAACATCGACCAGGCGCTGGCACGGGCGAAACTGCTGCTGGCGGAAGAACCCGGCTGATCACAGCGGGATTTTATTGGCCGTGCATTCGCGCAGGGCCTTTTCGATCCTGCGGTCGGGGAGCAGCCAGATCATTGCGACAAGGGCATTGAGCACGGTGGCGACGACGGGAAATCCAGCGAGCGAAAGAATCAAGGCGGCCACGTAGGTGAGCGGCGAGAGTTTACCTTTGTAGTCGCGCCCCAACGCCGCCAACAGGCGCGAATCGCTGTCGTGCTGGCGCACGATCGCCGATTGCAGCAGGTAGTAAGCAAGCGCGCTCAACAGCAGCACGATGCTGTAAAGCGCGGCGGGATGGGCGCTATAATTGCTCTCCCCCAGCCAGGCGGTGACAAAAGGAATCAGCGAGATGAAAAACAGCAGCAGCAGGTTGAACCACATGATCGCGGCGTTGACCTCCCGGCAGGCCTTGAGCAAATGGTGGTGGTTGTTCCAGTAGATGCCGACGTAGAGGAAGCTCATCGCATAGCTGATGA
>JBBAOD010000423.1:0-340 GCA_040401635.1 Phycisphaerales bacterium | reverse complement strand
TGATGAATTTCTGGATCAAAGGTTGCAATGCCGACCAGTCATTGCCGTGCGGCACCTTGAGTTCCAGCACCATGATGGTGATGACCACGGCGATCACGCCGTCGCTGAATGCTTCCAATCGACCCTTGCTCATCATGATTTTGCGGGCATGACTAGACATCGTTTGCGCTATTCTGGCAATGGCAAAGAGGATGAGCATTCCACACGGCGATCAGGCCAGGGAGATGCTCAAAGGCAGGGATCGCTGTCCCTGGCGATCCGGTGGGGGCAGGATGGTTGACGGGTAATTTCTCCCCGGGGAGCGCCTGCGTCCCGCAGGCTGTGGCCGGCATCCTGCCGG
>JBBAOD010000422.1:0-1474 GCA_040401635.1 Phycisphaerales bacterium | reverse complement strand
AACCCACTTCCATTCGCCCTTGATGCGCATCTTCATATCTACCTCAGCACTGGGCTCGGTAAACGGAAAGAAACTCGGCCGCATCCGTACTTCTGCTTCCGCACCAAAGTACGCATGTGCAAACTGCACCAACGTGGTCTTGAGGTCTGACATCGTTACGCCACGATCAAGGTAAAGACCTTCGATCTGGTGAAACATGGAGTAATGCGTGGCATCATGCGTATCAGGCCGATAGACACGGCCAGTTGCAACGACTTTGATAGGCAGCGACTGCGTCTCCATCGCACGAATCTGCACGGTGCTGGTCTGCGTGCGCAACAAGCGCTTCACTCCACCTTGCTCACCCATATAAAAATTATCGATCGCATCACGCGCGGGATGACTCTCCGGAATATTGAGTGCGGTGAAGTTGTGCCACTCATCTTCAACCTCCGGTCCTTCCGCAAGCGTGAACCCCATGCGACCAAAGACCTCGGTGATTTCATCAATGGTGCGGCTCAGCACATGGCGACAACCCTCCGCCAGCGGTACACCTGGCTCCGTGACATCCACGATCGGACCGCGCGGACCCGCCGATGCCTCGACCGCCGTACGTCGTTCCTCATAGGCGGCCTCAAGCGTGGCCTTCAACTCATTGAGCCGCTTACCGGCAGCAGGCTTCAAGTCCTTCGGTACATCCTTGAGCGCCATCATCATGGACTTCAAGCGACCGTTGCCACCAATCCAAGCGCTCTTCCACGCATCCAAAGCGTCCGTGGTTACTGATGCCGCCAATGCGGACTGCGCTTCCAGCTGTGCTTGTTCAAGATCGGCGAGCATCCCCAAAGGATACGGAATTCAATCCCCTCAATAGGTGCCGTTCACCCCTGTCCCTATTTTCGGGGCCTCACTGCGCTACCAACGGCGTGAACACCACGTTCCGTCGAAGATCATGACCTGGAGCGCAGGCGCCGGAGAGGACAGGGCCGCGCTCAGCGGCCGTCCTCGTAAGGCGAATGCGAGCCAGTACGAAAGCGTGATGCATCAGGGCCAGTACGAAAGCGTGATGCAACAACGCCAGCCAAGACAATTGGTGCCCCCGTCCAAAGCCCCGATAGAGCATGAATCCGCTGCCAACTACGATCCCGCCCCATGATCACACGCATCTCAACCGGTACCGGCCTGGTCCTGCTCGCAGGCGCCGTCGTCTTTCATGCCGTCGTTACTACTGGCGCCGGAACCACCGAAGCCATCGCCGCGC
Source organism: Phycisphaerales bacterium (assembly GCA_040401635.1). GTDB lineage: Bacteria > Planctomycetota > Phycisphaerae > Phycisphaerales > SM1A02 > UBA966. The sequence continues at coordinate 234 of JBBAOD010000422.1, read as the reverse complement.
CCGTCTGGACACCAGTCCTGGCACCAGCGGCGACCGAACCACAGAACGCGCCCCCAGGGTCCGCGCCAGCACCAGCGCCCGTCATCCAGCCAATCGGCTTCGCGGTGGTCGCTACGGCAAGCAGCGGAAATGGCACCGTGCTGTTCCGGCTGTGGCCCAACGGCACGATCGAGCGGCGACTCGTCAACTCCGCCGCTGGGCTCTCGTATCAGAATGGTTGGCAACCGCTCGTCA
>JBBAOD010000421.1:0-1502 GCA_040401635.1 Phycisphaerales bacterium | reverse complement strand
TTCTCAGTTTCTAACGCCGCTTACCGAGGATCCCGTGCTCACTGCGGGGGCTCGCACACGGAAGGCACTTGGGTGCCAAGGATTGTGGATAGTCATCACCTGGGCGCAGGCGCCGAAGAGGACCGGGCCGCGCTCAGCGGCCGTCCTCGTAAGGCGAATGCGGGCCAGTACAAGGGCGTGATCCCACAACGCGAACCCCTACGAAACCGTGACGCAGTTGTGGGGCACTTGCAGGCAGTCACTTGGAATCCTTGTCGTACTACTCATCTCAGCCCTACACTTTCGGGATGCTTTGGCAGCCAGCATTGCCCGATAGTTACCTGCACATGGATGACGCCAATCTGGCGGCGGGGATTCGTGCGCGTAAACGGGAGCTCGGGAATCGAGTGTTGATTCTTGGGCACCACTATCAACAGGATGATGTTGTTCAACACGCAGACCTCACCGGTGACAGCCTCAAGCTGAGTCAGATGGCTGCTGAAGAAGCCGAGCGCCGTGGGAGTGAGTGGATTGTTTTTTGTGGCGTGCACTTCATGGCGGAAACCGCTGATGTGTTGACGAGTGAGCATGTCAAGGTGGTACTTCCAGATCTTTCCGCGGGATGCTCCATGGCGGACATGGCGCACTATGACGAGGCGGTGGATGCGTGGGATGCCATTGAGCGTGCGACCAAGGGCAGTCAGGTTCGTGTTGTGCCGATTACCTACGTCAATTCGAGCGCTGCGATCAAGGCCTTTGTTGGTTCGAAGGGCGGTGCGTGCTGCACTAGTTCCAATGCTTCGCAGGTGTTTGACTGGGCCCTTGCGGGTGGCGAAACGCCGCTGGCGAAGGATGAAGTGGTGAAGATTCTCTTCTTGCCGGATCAGCACCTTGGTCGCAATACTGCGAAGCGAAAGGGATTTGTGACGGATTTTGATGCAAGTCCGGGCGCGCCCGCGCAGACTGCGCTGTGGAACCCAAAGAAGGACCAAGGCGGGCTTACTGATGCGGAGATTCGTGCCGCGCGTGTCTTGTTGTGGGCGGGGCACTGCAGCGTTCACAAGATGTTCCGGCCTGAGCATGTTGATCAGGTTCGGGCAGAGTTTGCGGATCGCGGCGGGATCACGGTCATGGTGCACCCGGAGTGTTCGCAAGATGTTGTTGATGCAGCGGACGTCAGTGGATCCACGGAACACATTATTCAAACCATCGAACGCGCTCAGCCCGGTAGCCGCTGGGCTATTGGCACTGAGATCCATTTAGTGAATCGGATCGCGCAGGCTGCCGCAAAGCGTGACGTCTTTGTGCGCATTCTTTCAGACTGCCAGTGCTTGTGCACCACCATGTACCGCATTGATCAGCAGCACTTGCTCTGGGTGCTCGACGGCATTGCTGAGGGGCGTTCGCCGAATGTGGTTCAGGTGCATCCGGAGGCGCGCGCGCTGGCCCGTGTGGCGTTGCAGCGGATGTTGCGGCATTCGGGTGCGGCTCCGGCCGGGGCGGTACCGACGCGTACCGATGGG
>JBBAOD010000420.1:0-1509 GCA_040401635.1 Phycisphaerales bacterium | reverse complement strand
AACAGCGAGAGCAAGGAGGCTGGTGACGGTTGCTGCGAGGCGGGGTACCACCAAGTAGCGGACTGGGTTGAGACCCATGGCTTCAAGTGCTTCGACCTCTTCACCAACCACCATGGTGCCAATTTCAGCAGCGATCGACGCTCCCGCGAAACCAACCATGACGATGGCCGCAATGAGTGGACCAAGTTCGCGGAAGACCGACACGCCAACCAGATTGGCGACCTTGTCCGTTTGGCCGTATTGCTCAAGGGTTGGCGAAGTCTGCAGTGCCAGAATGATGCCGATGGAACCGCTGACCAGCATCACGATGGAAATCGATCGGACGCCGACGCGAACGAGCTGTGCGGTAATCGCTCCGCTACCGATCCGAACGCGCCGCAACACAAACGCGCGCCACATCCATTCGAAGGTATCGCGTCCAAGCCAGAACAGTGATCCGACGAGATCGAAGATTGACAACCAGAAAGCGATCCAACTATCGAGGAGTCGGATCGGAGCACTTGGGATGGCGGTTGATTCAGATTGCTCGGCCATGGAATCAGTTTGCGAGTGCAGCCTCGAGGGTTGGCGTCATCGTGAACACGTCGGACAGGCGCGCAATTTCAAAGATTCCGCCGACGCGTTCATTTGCTCCTGCGAGAATAAGTGAGCAACCTCCGCGTTGGCTCAGTTGCAGGGTCTGCACCAGCACCGCGAGTCCGGGGCTGCTGAGGAACATGGTTCCGGTGAGGTCGATCACCAGTTTTGTGGGCTTCTTGGCAATCGCGGTGGCGATCGCCTGTCGAAACGGGTCGATGTTGGCGGCAGAAATATCACCGACGGCGTGAACGATGGCTGCGCTATCGATCTGCTCAACGGTGACTTGGAGTGGATTGATTGCCATGGACTTCTTAGTCTACCGTTCGCGGGGAACGGTGGTTAGCGGGGTGTGCCTCATCAATGCGCGGGAGTTGGTTGCTTGGCGAGCCAGGCCTTCCACGCAGAAATGGCAAGGGCTCTGGACTCCCATGGATCGTCGAATCGGTAGCCGTTGGTTTCACCAGTGAGCCGGTGGAGGGCGCTGATGGCTGCAAAGCGAATGCTGGGGTCATCGGAGGCAAGATTTGCCACCAGCGACTGCGCATCGTCCATGGTGCCGGACTGGGCACTTTCGCGAATGGCGCCCAGCCGCGCGGCAGGGGTTGGATCGGTGTAGGAGGGACTCACCGGCCCACACGCTGATACCAGGACACTGGTCATGAGTGCCGCGTGGGCGAAGTGCAGTCGGGGAAGTCGATTCACGCCGGGGAGTGTAGAGCCAATCAACCGCTTGTAGTATTGCTTGCTTCACTATGAAAAACGCCACCGAGACCGTTCTGATCCTTGACTTCGGCAGCCAATTTGCGCAGTTGATCGCGCGTCGGGTTCGTGAACTCGGGGTGCATAGCCTGCTCGTGGCGCCGGGAACGCCGATCGAGGTACTGCGTGGCCTTGGTGCCAAGGGCATCATCATGTCGGGTGGTCCGGCGA
>JBBAOD010000419.1:0-1509 GCA_040401635.1 Phycisphaerales bacterium | reverse complement strand
CAAGGCGGCAACTGAATACATCGCCAATTCCTTGGTCAAACAGCATCTCGACCGGAGCGCGAGAATCGATACAACTCAGTACGACCGCTATCGGGTGCTGACCAGTACTGGTGGCATCGACCTGCCGCGCCAGGTCACGATGCAGGCGATGCCCGGACGTGAAACGTTGATTGCCAGCACGCAGAAGTTCTAAAGCGCGCTGCGGAGTGAGCGAAGCCTGCACATCACGAGTAGTCACATCGACATACTGGATACGGTCAGGCAGCTGGTATCGATCCTGAAAACCAACCAGACTCACACTGATTCCACGGGCTGGTCCAGTTTCGTCGCGGAAGGTGCGAATCAATCCGAGAATGTCTGGATCAATGTAATCACAGGTGCGCGCATCAAGCATGACGCTCTCGCCCGGCTTAATTGACTCGAGCGCTTTACGAATAGCCGCGCGATTGAGGAAACTGACCTGGTCCGCCAACTCAATCCGGTTGACCGTTCCACTGGCGTGATTCTCTCGGCTAATACTCATGCCGCCGCGCAGGCTGCTGTGCAGCAGGAAGAGGAGGCTGGTACCGAGACCGATCAATACACCGATGAGAAGATCGGTGAACACAATGGCAACCACGGTGGCGATGAAGGGCAGGAACTGCGCTCGACCATCACGCCACATTTGCTTGAAGAGCTCCGGACTCGCAAGCTTGAACCCCGTCACCACCAGGATGGCGGCCAGCGCCGAAAGTGGAATCCGATTAATCACCGTGGGCAGAAGGAACACACACCCTGCGAGTAAGACTCCGTGGGTGATTGTGGAAAGCCGGGTCCGCGCGCCGGCGGCAGCGTTTACAGAACTACGCACAATCACCGAGGTGATCGGCATTGCTCCGATGAATCCGGCCAACATATTGCCTGCACCCTGCGCGAACAATTCACGATTCGTCGGGGAGACGCGCCGCTGCGGATCCAACTTGTCGGTGGCCTCAAGGTTGAGGAGTGTCTCCAGGCTGGAAACAATGGCGAGCGTGGCTGCAGCGATGTAAATCTTTGGGTTACTGATCTGCGTGAAGTCCGGGAGCCGGAAGATGCTGTCCCACCCTTGGCCCTCCGTCCCCAAGACTGGCACTGAGACCAAGTGCGAATCTTCGATCGCCCACGACGATCCGGTCATACGGAGTATCTCGCTCACGGCCACACCAAGGAGTACAGCGGCGAGCGGCGCGGGGAACAGCGATTTCTTGAGGCGACTCCTGTTCCAGAAGAGCAGCAAGGCGACGCACAGCAAACCAATGAGCGCTGAGCCAAGAACGAAACTGTTCAGCACATCTGCGATTTCCGTCAGCGTGTTACGCCCGTCTTCCTGTACGAACGACATATCGCCTTCGTAGTCCGCGTCATGACCAAGAAGATGCGGGAGCTGCTTCAAGATGAGAATGACGCCGATCGCTGCCAAGAGGCCCTTGATGACGTTGTTTGGCAGGTAGTTCGCCACGGCACCAGCACGCAGCATGCCAAAGACAA
>JBBAOD010000418.1:0-1511 GCA_040401635.1 Phycisphaerales bacterium | reverse complement strand
CAAGCCAATGCCCAAAACGTCTCTGTGGCCGCGCGTCTATCCGAGCACGCGCGCCCCATGTCATCATTCCTTAACGCTGGTCCAAAGACATCGTCTGCTTCACGCTCAGTGCAAGTGTCTTACGGGGAGGACAACAACTCTTTCACGTTTTCAACTCCACAGCAGACACGCCCGCCTGAAACGATGACGGCCTCAATGTTCCACAGCGCTTCGCTGAAAATGCAGAGTACTATCTACTCTTTCTTGGATTTACAACTATTCCATAACAACATTTTGGCGAACTACATAGACAAGTACACTATGTCATCCATCTTGGCATACGAACACGCTGTGCGACAGCTGGTGCATGATCTCCCGCCTGCAACGACATTTCAGACGGTTTACCTGGAACTGGCTTCTTTGCATCTCGTCTCTAAGGAAGAGGCACTGTACAGACAGCAACTTCTGTCCCTTCAGTCATCATCCTTCCAGCAGCGCGCCAGCGGCGCGCACGCACAGCAGCCAACAGCGCCAGCCTACAGAACGCAGGCGGCAAGCGCGCAGTACCGCGCGGCCACAACTCCTACGTCTTTTCCACCGTGCCAGACCTTCGCCACCAAGGAGTGTAACAACATCATCAACGGCATCGCTTGCTCACGCGACCATGCCTCGTGCGCCGCCTGCGGCAAGGCGTATCCTTCGCAGCGCTGCTGCCCAGCCGGCCACAAGGGCGAGGAGGTCTGCCCTGGCATCAACCAGCAGATCACGCAGCGTCTCTCGCTGCTTGGCAACAAGCGCAACCTTCCGGACGCGCAAGGCGACGGCGGCAAGCGCCGCAACAGCGCCAACTGACTGCCCTCACCTGGCGCCGGGGTGCTGGCAGCACCGGCGCGCACAGGAGGCGCAGCCATGCTTACAGAGATCATCAGTGATTCTGTAAACGCTCAATCACCTTCGAGCACTATCGAAACATCCATCGCCCCTACCGACTGCAACATTCCGCCACCTGCAACACACACAGCTGTGGAAACATCAACTCCTTTTATGAATCTCTGCACCACCGGCCCTCTACTGTCCGTTCCCCAATTGGAGCACAGCAGCAAGCCGTCCAAACCTCCTATAACGCCCGTCGCTTCGCGATCCGCTGGCGTGGAGCCCCTTCTTCCAGTGATGAATGCGTGTACCTCCGGCTGGCTGTCCGTGGTTCCCCAAGTGGAACACTGCTACAGCAGCGTGCCGTTCAGAGACGTGGCGCCTGACCATCCTCCATCCTCCATCCTTAACCAGACTCCGTGGACGCCCCGCGCAACGCGCATAGCTGGCGTGGAGCAACCAACCCTGTCTGTGCAGCCTTTCTCCGTTTCTCAGCTGGTCAACCCGCAAGGGGCCGACAACAGCTTGGACACGTCCCGAGATGCAGCAGACAGGCCAGACCCATGCCCGCCCCTCGCTCCGCGACCAGCTGGCGTGGAGTTCTTTCCAGTGATGAATGCGTGTACCTCCGGCTGGCTGTCCGTGGTTCCCCAAGTGGA
>JBBAOD010000417.1:0-1532 GCA_040401635.1 Phycisphaerales bacterium | reverse complement strand
CGGACAATTCCCGGTGGCGGAAAGCGCAGCCGCCCGCACCATCGCCCTTCCCTTCTTCAACGATATGACGGAAGAGGAAGTGAACATCGTGTGCGATGTGTTAGAGATGGCATTGAATCGCACCGGCGGAACGCACCGCCCGTAAAGCAATACTGCAGTGAGCGCGCCGTCCACCGCGCAGTTTCATACCGTTGCTCTGATTGCCAGCGAATCCGCTTACTCCCACTCAATAGTGGCAGGCGGTTTGCTGGAGATGTCGTACACCACGCGATTCACACCCTTCACCTCATTGATGATGCGGTTTGAAATCCGCGCCAAGACGTCCCATGGCAACCGCGCCCAATCAGCGGTCATGAAGTCCTCGGTAGTGACGGCGCGCAATGCAACCACCGAGTCGTAGGTGCGGCCATCGCCCATTACGCCCACCGTCTTTACGGGAAGCAACACGGCAAACACTTGGCTGGTCACCCGGTACAAATCCTCGGAGACAATTTCTTCCAGGAAAATCTCATCGCAATCGCGCAGGATGGCAAGCCGTTCCGGCGTGATCTCTCCAATCACGCGCACCGCAAGACCAGGTCCCGGGAAGGGATGTCGCCAGACAATCTGAGGAGGCAGCGCGAGCACCTCGCCGAGGCGTCGCACCTCATCTTTAAAGAGGTCGCGTAGCGGCTCAATGAGTTGGAATCCCAACTCCTCAGGCAGTCCGCCCACATTGTGGTGCAACTTGATGTTCGCGGCAGTTCCCGCCAGACTTGCGCCGCTCTCAATGACGTCGGGGTACAGCGTCCCTTGCGCCAACCAACGCGCGTTTGCACCAATGTCCTTGGCGGCCGCTTGGAAGACATTGATAAATCGATGCCCAATCCGGCGCCGTTTTTCCTGCGGATCAGTGATGCCTTCCAGGTCGGCTAGAAATTCGGCGGAAGCATCAATCACGCGCAGATCAACATCAAACGCGCCGCGGAAGGTGCTCTCCACCAAATCGCGTTCACCCGTTCGCAACAATCCGTTGTCCACAAAGATGCACGTCAATTGACTACCAATCGCGCGCGAGAGGAGCGCAGCAACCACGCTTGAATCAACGCCGCCGGATAGACCGCAGATGACGCGATCAGTGCCCACTTCGGCGCGAATGCGTGCAGTCTCCCGTTCTAAGAAATCGGCCATGCGCCAATTGCCCGTGCAATGGCACTCTCCGTAGAGAAAGTTGCGCAACACATCAATCCCGTGCGGCGTGTGCGTCACTTCCGGGTGGAATTGCACGCCAAAGAATGGCTTGGATCGATGCGCCACCGCCGCCACCGCGCAGGTGTCAGTTGATGCCAGCACCGCGAGGTCGCCGTGCGCATCACGGACTTGATCGCCATGGCTCATCCAGACGGTGGTCCGCGGCGGAATGCCGTGCATTAATCCATGACTGTCGTGAATGTCCAAATGCGCGCGTCCGTATTCGCGACTGTCTGCCGGGCTCACTTCGAATCCCAGCATGTGGCAGCCGAGCTGCATGCCGTAGCAAATGCCCAGGACCG
>JBBAOD010000416.1:0-1551 GCA_040401635.1 Phycisphaerales bacterium | reverse complement strand
GGCACGGCTGCTTGTGGATAGTGCAGCCGCTGCAACGCCACCATCCGGAAGTGCTGCAGTGATTGACAGCGCGCTTGCGGCGGAACTGGCCGCACGTCGTACACAGATCGCAGCGCTCGACGGTCGAATGGACGATGCGCTGACCGCGCTCCTTGCCATTGAGCCTGGATCGCCGTGGGTCCGAGTGGCTGCGCAATCGCTCATGGGGGCGGTGCTTCGAAATCCCGCCTGTGATGCCGCAATTCGCGCCGCTGTTGCCAAAGCGGTGATTTCCGGGCAGGAAACTGCCGGTGCGGCCGAAGCCGCGATGTGGATGCGCGCCGAAGCCGAGTTGCTCCGGGAGGGGAAACCCGCCATCGACCGCACTGGAGCAGAGCGCGCCGGTTCGTCCGCCTTGGCTTCGTCTCCAAAGTCCGCGGCGCTGCTCCTGGCAAGTGCGGACCTGCGGGTTGCTTCGGGCGATGCGTCGGGCGCGGCAGCCTTGTTGCGCCAAGTGCTCTCAGCCAATGCAGCCGGAACGGAACCGTGGTTTGAAGCCAAGGCGATGCAGATTGAGTCCATTGCAAATGCGGATCAACCGCGTGCTCGCTCGCTCCTTGAGCAGGTTCGACAACTTGGGAATGGCTTTGGAGATGGCGCTGCGTCCGCCCGACTGGCGGCACTTGATGTGCGGCTTTCCAAGTCTTCGAGCGACATCAATACCACGACCCCGAACGGAGATCGCCGATGACTCAGGCCGGCGGACCAACTGATCGGCAGCGCATGCTTGACCAACAAGTGTTGCTCATCATTCGTTCGAGCGGCGGTTGGAACACGCGCACGCGCGCGCGCCTAGCGGCGTTTGCGCGTACGCGAGGTGTTGACTTTGCCGCCATGGTGAATAGTGCGTTACGTGCTGTTTCGGTTGGCAACGCTGTTGGGCGTGCGCTAGCGCCGGTTGCGGAAGTGGAAACGTCGGAAGTTTCGCCGTCGGCACCAACCAGTAGCCGTGGCGCGGAACTCGCCATTGGGCTTGGAATCCTGGTGATTGCTATGGCAGTGAGCGTTGGCTTGGTGTGGTTTGCAGCCGACCGCGCGGCCCGTACCAGCACCGCGTCTTCCGCCAGTTCCGATCCGTCTTCGCGCAAGGGTCCGCTTGCACCCAGTGCCGAGGTCGATGCGCGGAAGCCAGGATCTTCAGACGCTGATTTACGGCGAACGTCTTCAGATCGATCAGCAGCGGCGGCAGCAAACAACCCGCAGTCCGCGCTGGCGCGCAACACGCCGCCGGTTCCGGCGATGTACTCGCGTCCGCCGCTGTTGCGCGTTGACGCTTCGCCCGATTGGGCGCGTTCTGCATTAGAGACCATCGCCGCCGAGGAGGCGGAGTTACTTGCCATGCAAGCCCGCGTCGGGGCCGGCACCACGCCATCCGATGCTGATCGAGCAGCATGGGGTCGATCGACGGATGCATTCTGCGCTTCATGGCCGCTCCTCGGAACACGTCGCCGTGAAACCATTCTTGAGGCGATCGTTGCACTTCATCCGCGGCTCGGCAATTCCGACAGTCGA
>JBBAOD010000415.1:0-1561 GCA_040401635.1 Phycisphaerales bacterium | reverse complement strand
TGTCGCTGGCGTTGCCGACACCGGCGTAGATGTCAATCACGGTGTTCGCGCCAACGGTGCGGACGGAGGCGACAAAGCCAAGGAAGCCTGCGTCAGCCGAAGCGACGATCGAAGCAGTTCCAACGATAGCAATAAGACAAGTTTTCATTTCCTTTTCCCTCTTTGTCCCGTATGAACGGGGTAAAACACGGTTGTGGGTCCCTTCTCATTGGTAACTAGCCCTTTTGCTAGTCACCTGAAACCTCGCATCCGACTCCAACACCATGTCGCCATCTCGGCAAGAGTCAAGAAATATGCAACGCAAGTCAGCAGATTTCTTGATTCCCGAGGGTAGTTTAGCCTCACCAAGCCGACGCGAAAGGGTGAATATGGCATTTCAAGCCATTCAAAGCCATTATTTCTAGACACATCAGGGAGCTGCAAACTTGCGCCATAATGCGCCCGTGCCCCCTGAAACCCATATGCGTGTCTATCTGGAGACCTTCGGATGCCAGATGAATGAGCTCGACAGCGAGCTAGTCAGGGGTCAATTGACTTCGCTCGGCTATCAGATGGTGGAAGAAGACACTGCAGCGCAGGTGGTTCTTTACAACACGTGCTCGGTACGGGAACTGGCTGAGCAGAAAGCCATGAGCCGCGTTGGCGCAGTGGCGGCGCGCAAGCGTGTTGGTGAGCAAGTCATTTTAGGAGTGCTTGGCTGCATGGCCGAACGCGACGGCGTGGATCTCATGCGCCGACATCCACAAGTGGACATTCTCTGCGGTCCTGCAGAGTTAGACAAGTTGCCGCAACTGATTGACAACGTTCGCCGCGCGCAGATTGCTGAAGCGCAGGCACTCACCGATGTTGATGTTGGTGCACTGCGTGCGGGGCGTGGTCGCGGAGTGGCGCTTGCTGGAAATAGTTCTCGTCGCAGCGCTACCTTGAGTGCGGCTGAAGATGGCCTGGAGACGCTTGACCTCTCGCGCGCCTTCGATCCGAGTGCACGCGAGCAGCCATGGAGCGCCTATGTGCGCATTACGCGTGGCTGTAATAAATTTTGTTCCTACTGCGTGGTGCCGTATACGCGTGGCGCGGAAGTGCATCGGCCACCCGACAACATCATTGAAGAGTGCCGCCGATTGGCGGATGCGGGCGCCATTGAGATCACGCTGCTTGGCCAGACCGTGAATCACTACCGATACACGCATGGAACTGCAGTAACGCTTGCTGGCCGCGAAGCTCCACAAATTGGGCCTGGATTGCGCGCATTCCGCGCTGACGCAGCGCCCGTGGCGCGGACCACCACGTTTGCGGATTTGCTGCGCCGGATCCATGAAGAGGTTCCATCGCTGGCGCGTATTCGATTTGTGACCAGCTATCCGCGCGACTTTGGCCTTGATGTGTTGGAAGTCATGCGTGACTCCCCGCGCATCTGCCGCTACTTGCACGCGCCCGCGCAGAGTGGAAGTGATGCTGTGCTCGCGCGTATGAATCGTGGTTACACAATTGCCGAATACGAAGAGTTTGTGACGCGCACGTTTGAGATGTTGCCGGACGCCACGCTCGCTGGCGATTTCAT
>JBBAOD010000414.1:0-1563 GCA_040401635.1 Phycisphaerales bacterium | reverse complement strand
CCTTGATCGCTTCCGGCGGAAGTTTCGACTTCGGTGGCATCTCCAAATCCGGATTGCCGTAACGGATGGCGGTGATGAGCAAGCTGTGATCCGGGTCACCGGGTACAAGTGCTGGTCCGGTGTCGCCACCCTTCAGGATTCCTTCAAGCGAATCAAGCCGCAGTCCGCCCTTGACCTTGGTTGCCGAGCTGGAATGGCACCGATCGCAGTGCGTCACCAACAGCGGTCGAACGCTGGTCTCAAAGAACTCGATCTGTGCGGGGGTCGGTGGAGCGGCTGCTGCGTTCAGTGCGGTGTTGACCGCCACGACCGCCGTGAGCGCCACAAGCTGGCAGGGCAGATGTCCAAGCGCAATCCTCATGGCAGCAAGACGACCTTTCGGTATCTATTGTTACGCCATAATTGATGATTTCACTTGAAATTCTTCTCGGTTTCGCAGTGCTTCCGCCCATATTCCGGGCACGGGGTCAGTCACGTAGTGGAAACTGATTCCTGCACCGTCACGGGCTGCCGACCGCCGCGCACATGCGCCAGAATCAGCCGAGTCAGGGCGGCACGGCTGATCGGCTTGGTAGCGCAGTCATTGCAGCCGGCATCGAGCAGCTTGGTGCGCGTTGCCACGTCGGAATGGGCGGTCAGTCCAACAATCGGTAGCCGGAAGCCTTCCGCTCGCAATTGTTGGGTGGCCTCCACACCGTCCATGATGGGCATTTCCATGTCCATGAGCACGATGTCAAAGGGCCGCTCCAGGACGCCCATGTCAGCGGCGCGCACCAATCCAATGGCTTCGCGACCGTTGGAAGCCTGCCACACCTCGGCGCCCGCTTGCTCAAGATGGTGGCGCCACAGCCGGGCGTTGTCCACGCCATCTTCTGCAATCAGTACATCGATCCCTGCGAGCGGAAGCGGGGCGATGTCATCGGTGCTGCCCGTGCTGCCCAAGCCGCCCTGACCGTCTGCGCTCGGATGCGACTGCAGAAACTCGCTCAGTGGGTCGGAGGCGGCGCTCATCATGGAGAGACGGAACGTCGTTCCAGAACCCGGCGTACTTTCAACGGCGATTCCACCATGCATGAGTCGTGCCAGACGCTGCGACAGTTCAAGTCCAATGCCGGTACCTAGCGAGGTGTAATCACGATCAACCCGCGAAAATCGTTGGAACAGGCGCGAGATTTGTTCGGGAGTCATGCCGGGGCCACTGTCCTGGACCTCTGCAACCGCCCATGGCCCCTCGCGAGTAATGGCGACGCGAACGCTGCCGTTATCAGTGAACTTGATGGCGTTACCGATCAAGTTCAGGAGAATCTGCCGCACGCGCAACGGATCAGCGACCACTGGTACGGTGCTGCCCGGCTCGCACTCCACAGTGAGTGTGATTCCCTTGGCGTCAGCACGAATCGCAAGCAAGTCCGCGGCCTCACGCGCCGTCGCACCGAGGTCCATGTGCGTGGCATGGATCGCTAGCGCGCCAGCCTCCACTTGTGAGACATCAAGAATGTCATTCACCACGCCCAATAGATGCGCGCCGTTACGAGCAATGGCGTTTGGCGCATCGTCCGCCAG
>JBBAOD010000413.1:1074-1563 GCA_040401635.1 Phycisphaerales bacterium | reverse complement strand
CTGCGGGAATGGGTGGGTGAGTGCGTGGCGGGGCGGGCGGAACGCGCGCTACAGATTGGGTCCTCGGATGTGTCTTAGCCTTACTCGCCAGCGTTGACCTTCGGATTGTTCCCTCTCCTCATTTGTGCTTGTGGTTTGTTGAACTTTTTGTGGGTTGTTTGTTTACTTGCGCGTCAGCGTGCGCGCATTTACTGGTTCTGCGCATTGTCACGGGCAACAACGCGCTCCCATGCCCTGGAGTACTTCCTGACGTTCTGATCGTCGTACTTGAGAGCCGCAATCTCGCGGCCATACACCTCATCGATGGTCCCAGCCACGGCGCTACTCAGGAACCGCTTCCACACCTCTACTGCAAGAGGCTTCTCCATCGCTAGGCTCCAAGCCATGGGGCCCAGTAGGTATCCAGGCAGACAGAGGGTCTTCATGTAGGGCTTCGTATGCACAGGCGAAGCCATCTCGGTCCTCAGGCTGTCAGAAAGAGTGGCGTCC
>JBBAOD010000413.1:0-1064 GCA_040401635.1 Phycisphaerales bacterium | reverse complement strand
GAGGGACAGCGGCCCGCGACCCATGGTGGCATCGCTGCGCGCGCCGCCAGCGTGTCTTCCAACAGCGCGCCCTTGAACGCGTCGTCGTAGGGCTTTCCGTTCACGAGAAGGTTGAACACCACTGCCTGACCTAGGAGAGTGCTCTCCTTGATGTCGTCGTGATGCATGGGGTCAAACTCCACACCTGTGGCGTCTGAGATGGCCACACCCAGACTGTCCGCGTCCGTATCAGCGGGCGCCTCGTCCACACGGACCTTCATCGCAGGGAATGTCTCCAGCATGTGGTGTGCAAATGGAGACGCGGGGTCACAGATTGTAGCCACCAGCAGGTGGCCTGCAGTGTGTGCCTTGACGTTGCGGTTCAGCGCGATGTACCATGCAATCTCCTCCGCCTCCGTGAGACCGAATCGGACATTCAGAAGCAGCGGGAAATTGTCGAACTTGGCCCTCACGTCAGCCGTCAAGACCCTGCACCTGGCGCGGCGGCTCGGCTTGTCCAACTCGGACTGGGGGATAGCCGAGTAGTACCATGTATAGACGCGGCCGTCCGTGCCGATAGCGTCCACACCCCATGTGTTATTGACGAAGGCCACAATTGACCGCAGACGGTTGTTGCCGTTCACGGTACGCTCCTCCGTCACACCGCCAAGCCCGCGGTCCGACAGCGAAATCGGGTCCACGTGGTGGTGCGCGTCAAGCAGGGCCTTGATGTAGACCATAGACTGCTCTATTTTCCACTGCTGCTTGCGCCCATAGCGCGTCCTGGTGTTGATGCGGCCCGAGAGAATGTCGGCGACCACGTGGCGAAGCTGGCGGGGGACGGGGGCAGTGGGCTGGTTGCGGTTGCTGTTGAAGGAAGCCATGCTGAAGCTGAGTTTGTACGTTGAAGGCAGGGTCTTGGAAAGTTTGAACGCTTGTATGCTTGGATGCTTGGAAGCGTGAGAGTCAGAATGTATGCGTGTTCTGGCCCGACTGCACATAGTCCTGGGTCTCACGAATCCATTTTCAACGATTCTCCCCGTGACCCAACCCACAGCCAAAAACGGATTCCCGCCCAGTCACCC
>JBBAOD010000412.1:0-1574 GCA_040401635.1 Phycisphaerales bacterium | reverse complement strand
CGACCTGCCAGACCGACTGCTCGGACGGCATGGTGGTCACCACTGACAGTCCGCGTTCGATGGCGAACCAGAAGTCGGTGATGGAGTTCCTCCTCATCAATCACCCGGTGGACTGCCCGGTGTGCGACAAGGCCGGCGAGTGCTACCTGCAGGACTACTCCCATGAGTACGGCCGCGGTCAAAGTCGGTTCCTTGAAGAGAAGGTCAAGAATCCAAAGAAGGACATCGGGCCGAACATTCTTCTTTACAGCGACCGTTGCATCATGTGCACGCGCTGTGTGCGTTTCACGCGCGAAGTCACTGGCACTGATGAACTGATGGTGGACGGTCGCGGCGACCGCGAGATGATCGACATCTTTCCTGGCAAGCCGCTCGACAATCCGCTGGCAGGCAACGTGGTTGATCTCTGCCCGGTCGGCGCTCTGTTGGACAAGGAATTCCTGTTCCAGCAGCGTGTGTGGTTCCTGACCAAGACGCCGTCAATTGATGGAATCACTGCAAGTGGCGACAACATTTTCGTCGAGCACAATGATGGCCGGATGCACCGCATCAAGCCGCGTACGAATATGGACGTCAACACCTGGTGGATCACTGACGAAGTGCGCCATGGCTGGAAGCATGTACATTCCGAGTCACGCATTCGCATGCCGCGCGTGAAGGGCATGGAGGCGTTTGACGCGAGCACCGCCGCGCACGCGTGGAAGGCAGGCGTTGCCAAGGCACAGGGCACGCTCGCCAACGCGATCAACAACAAGCAGAAGACCGCGGTCCTCATCAGTCCGATGTTGTCTTGCGAAGACGCGTTCGAACTTGGCAGTTGGGTGCTTGCACTTGACCCGAAGGCCGAGCTTGCCGTTGGACCAATTCCATTCCATGGCGAGAACCGCACCTTCAAGGCCGGCTTCACGATCTACGCAGAGAAGGCCCCAAACGCCCGCGGCGTGCGTCGCGTCCTCGAAGCGTTGAACACACAGCGCGGCGGCGGCACGGTGCAGGACTACGCGGCATTCCTTGCTGCTCTACGCGCCAAGGCATTCGGCGCAGCGGTCATCACCGGTAACTACCCGAGCGACTGGGTCACTCCAGAATTGCGCGACGCGGCCATGACCACGCAGATCGTTCTGATCGACACGCTTGAGAACCCGCTCTGCAACATTGCCGAGTGCGTGCTTCCTGGCGCGACGTGGACTGAGAAGGGCGGCACCTTCGAGAACGCCAAGAATCGCCTGCAAGCATTCGAACGCGCCATCGAGCCGATCGACTTCGTCAAGGGCGAGTTGCAGATCGGTGCGGACCTCCGCGCTGGCTTTGATGGCCGCGCTGCGCGGCCGATCACTGCAGAAGCTTCGCGAACGGCGATGGCTGCTGTTCCCGGTCTTGCATGCTTCGCCACTGAAGTGCACGTCCCGGACCTGTCATTCGAACAGTCTTCAGATATGCAGTTTGCCGAACTGTAAATAGGTGCCGTTTACCGCTGTCCCCATGTTCGGGGGTTTGCGCGCGGTGAAGTGAGTTGAGGCGTCCACCGCCCCCTCCGTTGCGCGCGGGACCCTCGGACGCGGACGGCTGCGCTC
>JBBAOD010000411.1:0-1574 GCA_040401635.1 Phycisphaerales bacterium | reverse complement strand
CGTCCTTTCGGACGGCGACGTTTCGTTACCCAATGTGGGAGCCCCTTCCAGGGCTGTGAATCAAGCCGCTTGCATCAGGCGCGACGGCGACGCGAAGCGAAGCCAGCGAGACCGAGCAGAGCGAGTGCGCCTGGAGTTGGGACGTTGTTGAAAGAACCGGAGCTCTGGACCTGTGAAACTGCGCCCGAGATGCCATCCTTGATGGAAGCGAAGGCGTTGAAGTTGATGACGGCATTGTTGCCGGCAACGACGAAGTGAGCAACCCAGACGCCGCGGGTGGCAGTCGAGCCGCCGGAGAGGTCCTGACGACCAATCATGCCCAGGAGGCTCTCGGAGACGTTGTCAACCGAGGTTGGGTCGCCGGTGTACCAACCAGCCAAGTTTGGAATGGTGGTGGCGGCCGGTGAGGCTGGGGTTGCATTCCAGCTGCTGCCGGTGAAGTTCGGGTCGCCGTTGGTGTTGCTCGAGGCGTAGTACTCGCCACCGTACTGACCACCTGAGAAGGTGCCAGCGGTCATGAAGCTGTCATCCAAGGTGTTGCGGGTGGAGGTGAAACCAGCGCTGTCGGGCTTCCAGGACTTGGTGGCCAAGCCAGCCTTCTGGACGAAGGTGGTGTTACTGACGGTGTTGTAGACGTTGAGGAACTTGTCGCTCGCGTTCGAGACGCCTGCGAAGACGTCAACGACGGTGTTGCCACCGACGTTACGAACTGAACCAACGAAGCCGAGGAAACCTGCATCAGCGGATGCAACGATCGCGGAAGCTGCGGTAGCAACAAAGAGAACAGTCTTCATGGGGGAAACCTTTATATGGCTGACGAAAGGGGGAAGGGGGAATCGTGCGCGAGGAGGGGAAACAACCCACGCACTGGGGGAACGATTTGAGGTGCCTGGAGTCAGCCATGGCGCCAGAAGCCTCACGGAAGATGATGCCACCGATGAGGTGAGGGGCAAGTAAGTGTCTCACCAATTTTGGCGAATCTTTGAGAGTTACTAAAAACCACCTAAAAACACAGTGTTTTTCGCATTGTAAGGATTGCACATCCGTCGGTTGGAAGCCCGAAAATATAATTGTTATTGGACAATTTGACCGTTTAGCAACAAGGCATGGGCTGATTCAAGCCGCACCACCCGCTGTTGCCCAAGCAAGGCGCGGGCACTGGCCTCCGAATCAGCCGCAATCGCCACGATGAGATCACCCATGGTGCGACCATCCACCTTCCAACTCACTGGCGCCGGCGCGGCGATGCTCTGGCCCTCCACCCGCAGCGCCACCGTTCCAGGCTCCGCGCGCGCCGCACTATTCGCGCGACCACGCACCGAATCAAAGAGCACTGGAACATCGCGACCGACCCACGTGGCGTGCACACGAGCACTCGTCTCCGTCTGGATGGCCAACAGCGTGTTGTTGCGCCAACGCTTTACTTCATCAGGGATGTCATCAGTGAATCGATCAATCGCCACGGTGCCCGGTCGCGGCGAATACTTGAAGATGAAATTGTTTTTGAACGGCAGACGTCGAACGAGCGAACACGTGGCCTCAAAGTCCGCTTCGGTCTCGCCGGGGAACCCAAC
>JBBAOD010000410.1:0-1606 GCA_040401635.1 Phycisphaerales bacterium | reverse complement strand
TCGGCGTCGATGGCCAACAAGAGCTCGTGCGCGGAGGAAAACGCAGCGTCGCCGCCCGAGAATTTTGTTTCGAGCAACACCGACTCTTCCGACGCGGGGCACGGCCGCATGTTCACCAGCTCAAGCACAACCGCAACGGTCGGGCTGAGGCTGATGAACGCGACGCTGAAATAAATCTCGTGCGCGCGATCGTCGCTCCACTCCGCCGCGCTGTCACCGCCCCGCTCCCCGCACGTCGGGAGCTCGAGCCGCAGCTGCACGACGACGTGCCCACCAACGAGCAACAGCCTCTTCTCCTTCTTCGAGAAGGCGCGCTTGAGCTTGGATGTCAGCTTCCGCCAACGCTGGTCTGCTCGCTTGCCCAATCCTTCGCAGACGCACATTCCCACTCGCACGCATGGGCTGATGGGATACTTGCCCTTGACGGGTGCACAATCATCATGAATGATGACGTCGTGCGATCGCTCCCACAGACTGGGCAAAGCTTGCGTCAGCCCTGACCCCACCAGCTGGCGCGACTCAAGGGCAGCCACGACGCGTGTCGCTGAGACAACCAGCGCTCTGTCATAAGCGACGAGCGCAGGCGTTCTATGTGGCACTGGGTGCAAGCTCGTACCCATCCTGTGAGCGAGAGCAGGCACTCTGGCGAGGACGCGTTGCACAGCCCCGGAGCCGAGTGGGACCCTGTACTCGGATAGCTCGCGCGCAGCGGTGTCCGCTTCCTCGCGCGCGAGCAAATTGGCTTGCGTCGCCAAGGCCGTGACGGCGTTCATCTGGTGGTCGACGGACTCCGCCGCCGAGCACGCCATGCTCTCGGCCGCCGAAACCGTCGCGCCCGACCCCAGCGCTCCAAGTCCGCTGGCAATCGACGACCGTTTGGCAGCGGCGCGCTGCAACTGCGCGTCGCTGGTCGCGAAAGCGCGCTGCGCGCCTGCTCGCAACGCGGCCGTTGCGGCCTTGCCCAACGCCACGTATCGCGACATGTCTTCGGCCGACAACGCGCGGTATTCGGTGGCCAGCTGTCGTACATCAAGCAATCCGCCCGCTCCCTGCGCACGCATGTGGACGAACGCCCGCCACGCGCCGCCGCCCTTCTTGCGAGACGTGCCGCCGCGAGGGCGGGGCCTCGCGCCGTCGCGGCCGCCCGACGCAGGATTCGCTGACACTGCAAGCCCATGCGAAGAGGCACCTGCCTTCCTGAAGGCGTGGGACACACATTCAGCACTGAGGTCCTCCAACGCAATGGAGTGGGTCTGCACACTTCGCAACTCGTTGACGCGGCGGCAGTGCGCGTGGCCGCACTCACGGGCCGCGATGTCGACTTCAACCAGCGACGCGACGGCTCGCAACTGCACCAACGAGGGTACGGAGAGAAGGTCCTCCGCGGTGGGGAACGCTTGCAAGTGCGACTTCGTGTAGCTGCCCAGCTGGCACGGCTTCAACGAAAGCAACGAGCCCACGCTGCTGGGGTTGTCCAACAGCCTGAAGATACTGTAGGGCGCACACGTGTGCGGGATCGTCGCGTAGAAGTAAGGTGCTGCCCCCCCAGCCTCGCGGACATGCGGAAAGCCAACGAGCGGAATGCGGTGGTCTTGCTGAGCTGGCT
>JBBAOD010000409.1:0-1608 GCA_040401635.1 Phycisphaerales bacterium | reverse complement strand
AAAGGCGGTAAATCTGCGTCTTAGAATCATTAATACGGGTTTCATCCCTCAGATCCATCATTCTTCTTCGCGATCAGGGTGTCTATTTCCACTTGGCCCTGGTAATCGGCCGTACGCAGTGGGGTCTCGTCCACGATTTCGAATCGCTTCTAAACGCGCGGCGAGGGCGCTTGGTTCGTCCGAACTCCTTATTGTACTAGGATTTATGTTTCCAGAAGCGAGCAGCACGGATGTTCGGGAGCGTCGGATGCGTTCAAATGCGTCGACAGCCTCTTGGAGTCGCTCAAGTGCAATATTCTCGGACGGTGCACGCTTCTCGCCAAGGAGTACCAAGTCAATCGCGCAGGATTTGGCGGTTTGTCCGCGCAATTCGGCCAACACTTCGTCCATGGTGAAGGCGTGCTGATCTTCTAGCCACAGATGAATGGGCTCGAGGACCATGCGACAGTCTGGGTCCAGGAAGCTCTCCGGGGTGATGGCTTCGGTGACCGGAAGCGATGATCCGTCGTCAAGGCGAACGCGTGCGGCGCCCAGTTGCGGGTGCGCAAGCAGGATCGCAAGGAGCCCGCGTTCGGCGTCGCGTCGGGCGCGGGCCTGGGGAATCGGAAAGCCTTGCTCTTCCAGGCTTGGTCGGTACACCGCGCCGGTCTTTACTTCGACCGTCTCTTCCGGAGCCGAGCGGGGCGTTGGCGCCTTCACTGCCTCCAGCGCGGCTTCCAGATCGCGCTCTGGCAAGCCAGTGATCGAGCCAAGGCTAGACATCACCAACGTCTTGCGCAGGCCAGGCATGGCGCGGAACCCAAGTTCAACCAGCCGCGCCAGCACTGCTTCAATCCGTTGCTGTTGCGCGCTCAAACCGTTGGCGCCGCGGAAATCTTGACGGAAGCGTCGTACAAAGTGACGCAGTGCATCCTCGCTGTTGGCAAGCGCGGCATCGAAACGCTCGCGCCCATCGGGCTGACGCAGCAGTTCGTCCGGGTCAAGTTCATCGGGCAGTGTGCAGATACGCACATCGACTGGCTCGGCAAAGAACACTTCAATGGCGCGGTCCGCGGCTTTCTGTCCAGCAGCATCACCGTCAAAGAGGAGCACGATGCGCTCTGCCACTCGCTTGAGGCCACGGGCGTGATCGCGGGTCAGTGCAGTGCCGAGCGTTGCTACCGCGTTGGTCACGCCTGCTGCGTGACACGCGATGACATCCGTATATCCCTCGCAGATCAGTGCGGTGCGGGAATCAATGATGGACTTCTTAGCGAGGTGAATGCCGTACAGGCCGCGACCCTTATGGAACACGCCGCTCTCAGGGGAATTGAGGTATTTCGGCTGATCTTCAGCGTTTAACTGCCGTGCGCCGAATGCAATGGGAGCGCCCATTTCATCGCAAATCGGGAAGATCACCCGGTTGCGGAAGCCGTCGATTGGCCCTTGGCGCCCATCGCGCACAAGACCTGCTGCTCGAAAGACATCCAGGTCAGGAACGGCGTCGCTGCCACGTGCGCCGTCATCGGTGCGCCCGCCGGTCTGATGGTGCGCGCGCAGGCGTTCCAAGTGGCGCACGAACGTGTCCCATCCATCCGGTGCGGCGCCGATATTGAATCGTTCCCGCAT
>JBBAOD010000408.1:0-1608 GCA_040401635.1 Phycisphaerales bacterium | reverse complement strand
AGTTTCACACGCCGCTTACCGAGGATCCCGTGCTCACTGCGGGGGCTCGCACACGACAAGGCACTTGGATGCCAGGGGTTGGAACCCGGTCGCTGGCCGCACTCGCCGGAGAGGACAGGGCCGCGCTCAGCGGCCATCCTCGTAAGGCGAATGCGGGCCAGTACACCCGCGTGATGCCTCAACCCAATTTCACTCAGCGCCAATGAATGGAAACACCTATTTAAGCGCATCGGCGCATGGTGCGCGCCAGCATTTCTGGTGATGCTCCAAGAGTTAAGAGCGCCCGCAGCAAAAGGTCCAACGACACGGTGGCATCGGCGGCTTCCATTTTGGCCACCCGTGACTGGCTGGACTTGAGGCGTTTCGCCGCATCAATCTGCGTGAGGTTCAGGCGAATGCGCAATTCTCGTAGTGACTTTGCCAGTTGGTGTCTTAACTCAACGTATGCCGCTTCCTCATCGGTGAGGCCCAGAAAGTCTTGCACGGTTCCAGTGCGCCAGCCCCGATGTGCAACTTGTGATTTCTTAGTCGTGCGCATGTCGGTCGTTCTTCCATTGCTTATGGTGAGTCGTAATTGCGTAACCGCGCCTTGCAAACTTGAATGATGCTCAATGGAGTTTGCCGCGTTCTTTTCTGAAACACTTCTAGAATCAAAATCACGTCCGAATCAATTCGATACATGATGCGCCAATTGTGGGTTGCATCACGAATGCGTAACTCGTGGCAACGAGCACCAACAGATGCCATGGGGCGAGAAGCGGGCAACCCAAGAGTCTCGCCATCCTGCAAACGCCTAAGCAACAAGCCTGCCTCTAACCGCGCCGACTGTGTAAACGGCGGAGTCTGAATCTCCCCATGCAGCCATCGCAGGGGCTTGCCGTATCGGCAGGTTAGACCACTCATACTGTATGTCGAATCTGACATATTGTCAATAGCCTCGATCAGGTTTGTATGTAGGAACATGGCGGCAACTACGCAGGAATCGCTCGCGCAACGAGATGCCTTGGGATCAGCCTAAATCGACAGAGGGCGACATTGAGAAACACGGCCTTATTTCGGCGCAACTTCAGCTCAGCTGGTCTCGTCGCCGCCCGCGATCGTCGCGCCTGACATCACTCTGCGCGCCACGCTAGCCCCGGCTAGCGTCCACACTCCACGCCCCCTGGTGCTTACGCGTCGGGGGCGCGTGTGCGTTGGCGTTCATGCCATCGTGCCAGCATTCGAAGGTACAATCGACATCATGTCGTCTGCTCGCAATGACCGCAGCCAATGGCCGATTCACGTTGGCCCTTTGCATGACCCGGAAGCTGGCCGGCGAGACATGGCATATTGGATGTCGCGCCCGGCCGAGGAGCGAATGGCAGAACTTGACCGCTTGCGAGAGGAGCATGATGGCCCACAACCAAGACTGGCTCGAGTGGCTGTTGTCATTGAACGCCAACGGCGCTGAATACGTGATCGTCGGCGGCCTTGCCTTGGCGCTCACGCGTCTGGGGGCGTGTGTCCGTTGGCGCGCTCCAACAACTGCAGTCTGTTGATCTCCGCCAACGCACCCTGGCCGCAGGCGCCGGAGAGGACAGGGCCGCGCTCAGCGGCCGTCCTCGTAAG
>JBBAOD010000407.1:0-1612 GCA_040401635.1 Phycisphaerales bacterium | reverse complement strand
CGTTTCTCGCCTCGCTTTGACATGTTGATGGGTGACGGCGTGATCTTGACCGCCGGCAAGGATGTTCCGGTGGACGCAGCGCGCCGGATGCAGCGCGCCGTTGCTTCCGCGCAGGCGATGGATCAGTTCCAGGTGATGGGCGACATTCTTGACGGTGAGTCAAACGCCCGCGAGGGGTTTGTGATCTGGCCTGCCAAGGGTGATGCCAAGGATATGACGCTGTTTGTGAGCGGCATGAGTGCTGCATTCGATCGCGGCACCGACCCCGCCACGGGCAAGGAAGTGATCACGCGACGCACGTGGTCCCGCCATTTCGCCGTTCCTGGCGAGACGGACCCGCGCCACGGAACCGAGGCAGCCTTTGACGCGATGAAGGATCAGTGGCTGATGCGGTGACGCGCCGCGGCGATTTGCAGGCCGTCGGCGTGATGCGTTGCCGATAATCCTTGGAACACTGCCGGACGTTCGTTCAAAATTTGATGTTAATCGTGCGTTTCCGGTGGTTGTAGCGCGTGCAGCGGTTGAGAATCAACGGTGATTCCGTTACACTTCGGAACTCGATATTGACCGACTGAACTTTGCAGGAGATTTTGCTATGGCACATAAGAAAGGACAGGGCTCTACCCAAAACGGACGCGATTCAAACCCGCAGTTCCGAGGTATTAAGCTCTATGGCGGAGAGTTCGCGAAGAGCGGCTCAATCATCGTGCGCCAGTGCGGAACGCGTTGGAAGGCCGGCTATCTCGTCAAGCTCTGCAGCGATCACACGCTGATGGCTCTGACTGAGGGCACCGTTCGTTTCCGTGGTCGCATGGTTGACATCATCCCAGCTGACCCGTCGACGCCGCGCTTGGCGATCGATCGCGTCTGACCAGGATTCGACCCGAACACTGAACCGCGCAGGTCCCTTGATCTGCGCGGTTTTCATTGCATAACGAAACCCAATACACCATGAATGTCTTCGTCGATACAGCCGTCATTAATGTCCGATCCGGCAAGGGCGGCGATGGCGCCTCGCATCTGCGCCGTGAGAAGGACCGCCCCAAGGGTGGACCGGACGGCGGTAACGGTGGTCGCGGCGGCGATGTAGTGGTGGTGGCGGATTCGCACCTCGACACACTGATTGAATTCTCGTTCCGTTCGCACTTCTTTGCGATCGATGGCGGCAAGGGCATGCAGAAGAGTTGCCACGGCGCGGACGGCGCGGGCATTGAGATTCGGCTGCCGGTTGGCTCCGTGGTGACTGATGCTGATACCGGGGAATTCCTGGTGGATTTGATTATCCCTGGGCAAACGGCGGTGGTGGCGCCCGGCGGTGTTGGCGGCCTTGGCAACGAGCATTTCAAGGGTGCCTTGAAGCAGACTCCGCTGGAGTGCACGCCCGGTGAGTTGGCTGTTGAGCGACGGCTCCTGATTGAACTGAAATTGATTGCCGATGTGGGCCTTGTTGGGCTTCCCAATGCCGGCAAGAGCACGCTCTTGAGTGCCATTAGCCGAGCAAATGCCAAGGTGGGCGCCTATCCGTTCACCACGCTCAGCCCGCAGCTGGGGATCGCGGAACTTGATCCGGACCGACGAATGGTCTTTGCAGATCTTCCGGGTCTCATTGAAG
>JBBAOD010000406.1:0-1618 GCA_040401635.1 Phycisphaerales bacterium | reverse complement strand
AGGGTGACGGCCGGAAAGTCCACGCGCGGCGTCACACGAAAGAGCGTTCCACCAAAGAATTTGGCTGCGAAGAACGCCAGGACCAAAAACAGGACGAAGCCAATGGCAAGACTGCGAAGAAAAAGCAGAAGTTGATTCACGGTGTGATTGTAAGCCCGAATTGCCACGCCACTACTAGCACAATCCCAGCCACAAGCAGTCGCCACCATCCAAAGAGCGCTAGCGTGTGTCGGCCGAGGTAGCGCACCAAGAAGTCGATCGCCAGCGCCGCGCTTGCCCATGCCACCAGAAGACCGCACACCAACGGCAGCCAGCCGCCAATTTGTTCTAGGAATTCACTGGTGTGGTGCGCCTTGACGATCTTCATGGCGCTGTACCCGCTTGCGGCGGTCAGCGTCAGCAACCCCAATAGGAAACTGAATTCAGCCGCAGCGACGCCGCCCAGGCCAACCAAGAGTCCGGCGAGAATCGTCACGAATGATCGGCTTGTTCCTGGCCACAGTGCTAAGCATTGGAAGAGTCCAATGAAGAGCGCTTGCATCGCGTTCATGCGCGCGAGGGCAGCGCCTGTGAAGTCCGTACTGCTGCCGGTGACCGAAGCAGTGGTTGCCGCGCGCAATGCTGAATCACGTTCGGTTGCAAGCTTGCGTGCTTGCCACGGCGCGATCGCCAACATCACCACACCGCCCACAGCCAACGCGCCGATGACCGAAGCGGGATTGAACAAACTAGCCTTGACTACATCCTTTGCCAAAAACCCAATGATGGCTGCGGGCATGAATGCGATCACTACATTGCGCGCAATGGTGCATCCCGCCTTCATCCGATCCGCGGACCCCAACCCCTGTACGCCTACTTTGGATGCGATACCCCGCAACATCTGCCCGATACGTGCGCGGTATAGACCCACAACCGCAAGAATGGCACCGCCTTGAATGATGATCTCAAAATCAGCCACCGCATCGCGCTGCGCCGCGGTCTTATCAAGGCCAAGAAGCCATGAAGTGATGATCAGGTGTCCAGTGCTTGAAACGGGAAGGTATTCAGTGATCCCCTCCACCATGCCAAGAATCCAAGCGTCGAATGGTGTCATTGCTGCTTACGTTTCCCTTGCTGGTTGGTCACTGATTAGCTGTGCCGCGCCGCCTGTTGTCTCTGCGGCAAGCCACGGCATCAAGGCGCGCACGTCAGCGCTTGACTGTTCCATTGGATGCGCACTCGCCATGGCTCGCTGCGCGCGGAACCACGGAGCACCGGCATCGTGATCTGCTTGCATAGCGCGGCTAAAGGTGCCGTCCTTGATTTCTTTCAGCAGTGTTCGCATGGCCGTCTTGGTTGCATCATCGACCATGCGTGGCGCTGCGCTGTATACGCCAAACTCCGCTGTGTTGCTGATGGCTGCTCGCATCCCAGCCGGGCCGCGCGCATACAGCAGATCAGCCACTTGCTTAATCTCATGAACGCACTCCATGTACGCCAACAGCGGTGGGTACCCCGCTTCAACCAGTGTTTCATAGGCAGCTTGCGCTAAGCCCATCATGCCGCCACACAGAACGGCTTGCTCACCAAAGAGATCGGTCTCCGCTTCGTCGCCAAAGGTTGTTCGCACAACGCCCGC
>JBBAOD010000405.1:0-1619 GCA_040401635.1 Phycisphaerales bacterium | reverse complement strand
CTTTGCGTCACCGAGAAAGAGATCAAGCACTATTATTTGGCGCTGTTCCACTTCGCCGACTCGTGCGCAGTTGCTTGGCCAGTGAACCTCATGCCTTGCGGAGCTGGCAAGCAACTCGTAGAGCTGAAGCGCAGCGTGAAGGACATCCCGTTCTTGCCCATTACGTGCTTGAAACACATCACGGCGTGCAAGGGCACGTGGCGCTCGTGGTTGTACCAATTGCACCACTTCAAAAAGGATGTGGCTGGCATGCAGGCTGGAGTACGCATGGTGCTCGACGGCAGGTTCAAGGACGTCAGGCAGGTTGCTGCGGAGGACGCTGGGGGATTGATTAAAGCTAACGTAGCTGTTTAGGCGTTCGGGTGGCTCGGATGTTTCAATCGATGATTGCTAGCGCGTTGAGTAGCTCTTTGTGTGCGTAGGTGCCGCCATCGTTAGCCGCACCCGTGTACACGGTTGCCAACCACACGTGGCATCCAGCAGCCGCGCTAGCAGTAGCAGCACCATCGACACCAGACACGGCAGCAACCGTTGCAACGGCAGGCACCACAGTTGCCGCAACAGCAACAGGCGCCGCATTGGTAACGCAAGCCGCGACCTAGTACACACGCGCGCTAGTATGTATTGGCTAGCGCCCCAAGGCAGCCTTCTGGAAGTTCACAAAGACGGACCTCGCCTACTGGTCTGAGTATTTGGGCTACGACACGTCCGACGCCCACACGTTGCTCGACGTGCTCATGGTGTTGGTGCGAGGTTGTTTGGGAGTCGACGAGGACGAGGCGTTGGGTATAATCGCCCAGCGGCTCGCGGTGGACGATTTGGCAAGGAGCTTCACGCCCGCGATCCTCGAGGTGGACGAGGCGGCGCGCGTCCTCGACTTTCACGACCAGCGCGCGATGGCGAAGGAGCAGGAGGAGGCCGCCAAGCAGGAGCAGGAGCACGAGGTCTTCGCGAAGGCCTTCCAGGAGCAGAGGGCGAAGCGGCGGGAAGCTCTTGGCAAAGGCGGCAAGGGCAAGGCTGGTGGCAGGGGCAAGGCTGGCGGCCGAGGAGGCAAAGGGGGCGACCACGGCGCGTACCCGAAAGAGCTGCCTTCGACGATCCCTCAAGCAGAGGCCAAGCGATTTATACCGCCGTCGAGCAGCATTTGGCGTGACTTGACTCATTGCAGTTGGAACGCGCACTTGCTGCCGTACAGACGCATCAGCGAGCCGTGGTATCACGGAGGTGAGAGCGCAGCGCTGAAGCGCATTTTGCGCAGGCTTTGGCTTTTGTACAACGAGTTGCATGGGCTGCCACCCACAACGTGTCCTATACGAGGCATTTTCGAGCACGCACCGTAGCGATGCACATTGGGTTCACACGCATCAAATCACGTGCACAGCTTGCACTCCACGGTTGTAGGTGTATGTGTGCACGTGCGCAGGTGGCGTGCATGTGCGCGTGTATGTGTGCGGCGTCGCGCCGTCGCTCACGGATGCAGTGTGTGAGCGCAGTCGTACAGCACTTCGCGCGTTGCGAGGTAGTCGTGAAGTGCGGTCGGTCGAACATGGTGGTAGCACGCGTGGTGTGGGGTTCATGTCGGCTGCTAAGGGTGCTACGTCATTCAGTCTATTGTAAGT
>JBBAOD010000404.1:0-1627 GCA_040401635.1 Phycisphaerales bacterium | reverse complement strand
GCTTTGTTGGAAGTCCGTGCCTTGGGCATCCCGGTGATGATGCTCATTGGGGGGGCGAACGGCTGCTTTGGTGGCATGGGCCTGATCGCACGTTGTGCCGACTTGGTGGTGATGAGCGATATCGGGCGCCTGTCCATGTCCGGACCCGAGGTGATTGAATCCTCGTATGGCGTGGAAGAATTTGATTCGCGCGACCGCGCACTGGTGTGGCGCACCACCGGCGGCAAGCACCGCTATCTGACGGGCGACTGCGATGTGCTGGTGGATGACGATATCGAGGCCTTTCGCATTGCGGCGCGGGAGGCGCTGACCTGCCACCGCGAGGTCACGCTGGAGGCCTTGGAGCAGGAGCACGCGATGTTGGCCGATCGCTTGGATCGTTTTGGTCAATGCACCGACAGCGCGCAGGTGTGGCAGGCCTTGGGCATCGCCGATCCGCGGGCAGTTCCTGAACTCGACGCCCGCGGCGTACGGGCCCTCCAAACCCATGAATCGGAGCTTCAGGCATGAACTGGCAAGACCTGCTAACGGCGTTTTTTGGCGATGCGCACACCGTGGTGCGCACAGGTGACTTGCTCAGCGGCAGCGGTAACGTGCAGGGTCAGACGGTCGCGGTGATTGGCACCACGGACCACGCACCCATTGGGGTCGAGCTTGCCTTGGCCCAGGCGCGCTGTGTGCTGGACACCGTGAAGAATTTCCCCGGGCGACCCATTGTGTTGCTGGTCGACACCCAGGGTCAGCGCCTGCGTTACCGCGACGAAATGCTGGGTATCAACCGCTACATGGCGCACCTGGGTTGCTGCATCGCGCTGGCGCGTCAGCGGGGTCACCGTGTGGTGGGCTTGGTCTACGACCAGGCACTCTCGGGCGGCTTTATCACTTCGGGGCTGATGGCCGACGTTTGCTACGCTTTGCCCGACGCTGAGATTCGAGTGATGCGGCTGCCAGCCATGGCGCGCGTGACCAAGATCAGCGAGGAGCGGCTGCAGCAGCTCTCCGAGTCCAATCCGGTGTTCGCTCCCGGCGTGCAAAACTTTGTGGCGATGGGTGGCATTCACAGTCTGTGGCAAGGCGACTTGCAAGCGCAATTGCTCGCAGCGCTGGATGCGCCCCGGCAAGGCGATGCGCGTGCGGCCGATGGCGCATTGCGTGGCGGGCGAAAGCTCGCTGCTGTGGTGGCCGAACGCGTGCGTACCGAGCCGATGCCCGCCTGATTTGCGCCGGATGTCGCCTTGACCGAGCTGCAGCGCAACACCTTGGTCTGGCTCACGCCGCAGGGCTGGACCGCCGTCCATGCCCAGGCATGGGAGGCGCCGGTACAAGACCTGTTGCGCTATTGGCAAACCTGCCAGTTTCCTTGGGTGGTGGCACACCAACGCCCGGGGGTGACGGCAGGGGAAGTGTGCTTAGGGCTTCCCGCCCCTCAACATTGGGGTCGGCGTCGATTGGGTGCCCAAGTCGCTTTGGACGGCATTGCCAGGCAGGGCCAGTTTCCCCTGCTGGACGAAGTGGCGCGCTCCCACCTGTGGGGCATACCGGCGGCATCCTGGCTGACGCGCGGTGCCGGCTTGGGGATGGATGTGCGGGTCTACGGCTCCTACCGACGGCAGCACATGAACGGCAT
>JBBAOD010000403.1:0-1633 GCA_040401635.1 Phycisphaerales bacterium | reverse complement strand
GTTATCCTTGGTTAAAAAAGCCCCGATGTTTACACAAAATGAGCACTGGACCCACAGGCACCACGCTTGAGGATGCCATTGCAGCTGCGCTCTCTGGTTCATCGGGAATGACTGGGGCAAATGACATCCTGATGGCGTTTGCGATGAATACGGTGATTGCGACGGGTCCAACGGGTCCAACGGGTCCAATCGGTCCAACAACCCCGCCCGTACCCGTTCAGATTGCGACGCTGGATGAACTTCTGGCAAGCCATGTGGCGGTTGTGGCACAGGAGGCAGCCGATACGGCCACTCTTACATGCCTGTCAGTGCCGACACCCGAAGGGTATCGGACACAGCTTTTTCAGTGGGCAGCGGCTGGGTTTCCCGACCTGTACATTGTGCAGTCTGTGTCCGTCACACCGCCGAGCATTTGCGCGGACGGTGTGAAACGAGAGATTGGAAAGTATGCAGAATACTGCATGGGCAAGGACCTTGGGGAGGTTGTGAAAAGCATGGCCGCCCTGATGACGGGTATTCGGCCGTCGTGGTCCGTCAGCGGAAACACTCTGCACATCCATGTCACTAAGGCCAACTGATATTGACGTATCCATTGGTTGCTTGTCCCACACCACCCCCCCCTGTGTTGACGACAGTTCCACCCAGGTTGGTTGCGAGACCCGAACCGCCGCCGCCTGCGTCATTGTAGTATCCGCCACCACCACCACCCCACCAACCGCCTCCGCCGCCGCCGCCGTAGTATCCGACAGCGCCGCCGTTATGCTGAGTACCAGCGCCTCCATAATAATACTGGACTCCGCCAGCACCGCCGTAGGTCGGTCCGCCGCCTCCGCCGAAGCCACTGTTGCCACCGGCATTGCCGCCGTACGTTCCACCCCCTGAACCACCACCAACATAGTATCCACCGCCTCCACCACCACCAGCAGTTACTATGTCCGCCCCAGCGCGCCGAATTGCAGAACGTCCACCACCCGATCCGCCGTAAGGGTAGCCAGTACCACCCGCGCCGCCGCCGCCGTATCGGCTGCCACCCGTGCCGACGGAGCCCCCTTGCCCTACAACAATTGTTAACGTTTCCCCAGCCGTAACGGACAGCGTTCCTCCTACGAGACCGCCACTTCCGCCAGAGCCACCGAAATTGCCATACCCACCGCCTGCACCACTCATCGTGACCTGCAGTGTCGTGGCTCCAGATGGAACCACAAAGGTCTGGTCTGCGCCCGAGTATGTGAAATTAGAACTTCCAGGTACCAGTCCTCCTACAGCTGCCCCAGTCGTCTGTCCAGGTGGCACTAGCCGATATGGATGTCCCTCGACGAGCGGCATTGTTTAGACCTTCCATTTTTGTGCGAGATAGCCTTCCACACGCTGGCGTTCATTCGTTGTTAATGTACCCCCATACGCAATGATCTCGTAGATACTGCCGGTGAAATATGCCGTTCCACCCGACTGACGGCTTCCAATGAGCAGGTTCGTGTAGGTGATTGTGTTCGCTTGGGTGGTCGTAACCACATTGGATCCGTTGTAGAACAGGGATTGATTAGACCCCACCACATTACTCGAGAAACTGACCCCAGCAAGGTTGGTGACATTGCTTGTGAATGGTGATGACACATTGGAATACCACGTGGAG
>JBBAOD010000402.1:0-1655 GCA_040401635.1 Phycisphaerales bacterium | reverse complement strand
TAGGGAAGTCAGCGGATGTCGCGGTGGATAGTTTGAAGCAGGCCTCGAGCATCAACTTCGTTCAGGCTGCGCGAGCGGCGCTCATTTCGATCGACATTGCGGCGGCGTTCGATCCGGCATTTCTTGAGTCATCACTTGACCTGAGATGCACATTAATGAGTAAGCAAGAAGATCTGTTTGCCGAGGTAGGGGAGCTAGATGAATGCCGCAGATTGATAAGTGAAATTGACGCACTGCCCGAAGCGAATAGATTGCCCGGAAGTGCTGCGCGGATGCGTCGAAAGACCGCATGGCTTATCGACATTGAGTCGCGCCTGTCCGGTTCCCAGTTAAGGCCATAAGCCAATCGAAATATATGCAAATCGCAATCATTGTTGGAATCATCGTGTTTCTTGGGTTTCTATTGACCGCTGTGAAGGCGCGCACAAGCGCCATTGTTGGCATCGCGAATGTAGCCAACACTTGGAAAGCGCGTGTCCATGCTGGAGACTTTCAGCATGCTGATCGGTTTGACGCGATTCAAGACCTAGACAGTTCTATACATGATGTCTTTGGATATGCAGTACTAAGGAAGCTAACCGGTCTCGCTCCGCTCATTGGAGTGTTGATCACTGTGCTACTCGTCTGCCTATCTGAAGCGGGGATCGGATCTGACACACGCGCTTCGGATGCCCTTGCCACCCTTAAGCCAGCGTTTAGCGGGGTCGCGATTGGTGCATTTTGGGCTATCGTCAACCAGTTGATTGTCCTTCGTGTTGGTGAATACGCACGTCGGACGGCAGCATCTGCCATTGCGCAGGTTGATCAGTCCAAGATTGGATCGCGATACGCAGTACTGGGACCATTCATCCGGGAACTTGAAGACTTTTCGCGCGGCATTGCGGGTGGTCAACAGTTGCTCGTGGCCATGCAAGGTCGGCTACAAGAGGCAGCAACGAGCGTGTTAGGCGATTGTTGTGCCGCTATGGATCGGCTAGAGGCTGCGGCGGACACTGCCGCTAACCGCCTAAATGACTCTTCCGCACGCCACTTCGAACAAATGCAGCGTACGACTACGGAGTTTAGTACTGCGGTCGATGCCATGACGCGCGTCATTTCGGGAACAGAACAGAAAGTAACTCTTTATCTCAGCCATGTAGCCGACACAAACGCGGATGCTCGTACTCAAATCGATCGGGCGCTTCATGCGACTACGGAGATGGTCACACACGCTCAGGAATCGCTCCAAGAAGTCTTCCGGAACATCAAAACAGCATCGGTCGGTGATCGGAACGCATTACGTAGTGCCACCGAGGCCGCTCTCAGTGCAAGCGCAGCTTCGCTCAACGCCACCATCGAGCGAACGCATAAGGAGTTTGTCGCGTCTGCGGCCGCTCGCGACGGCTTGCTTGCAACGGTGATTGGTAAGGCCCAAGCGTCCGCCGAGGTGCAGCTTAATCGGCAGTCTGTCGCAGTAAGTGAGGCGCTCGTTCGATTGAGTGGAGCTACAGAGGGCCTAACGGGCACATCCGACACCGTGGTGCAACTTCGAAACAGCATGTCGGCGACGGCAACGGCCTTGCAGGCGTACGCGATGGAATTTACTGAGGCCACCAAGGCAATACGGACGACAGCCGGCGCGTATGAGGTCGGTCGTACGAACGCGCTTTCCGTTT
>JBBAOD010000401.1:0-1659 GCA_040401635.1 Phycisphaerales bacterium | reverse complement strand
CCTATGGCCTTCGGCACTGGCGTTCTAGGGGATGTCGCCACGCAGTTCACCGGCGAGCCTATTGCGGGCATGGTGGCTGGCGCTGCGCCCATGCTTGCGCCAAAGTTCACACAGCCGATCAAGGATTACCTTGCGCCGACGAAGGCTAAGAAGGGTTCTCAAGAGGCACAGCGTCAGGCCGACATTGCCCTTACAGAACTTGCAGAGAACGCCGATAAGGCGCGCGCCGACGAACGCTTCCAACCCAATTACGTTCCCGACGAGCGTCCCACTCTGGGCGAAAAGACGGGTGATCGCGGCATTCTTCAGGCGCAGAAAGCTTTTGAAGATACATCCCCCCGCTTCGTTCAAGATCTTGAGCGCCAACGTGGCAAGACCAATGTCGCGCGCCGCGAGATGCTGGGCGAGATGGCGCCCGAAAACGCCAACCAAATGGCGCCGACCCAGTTCTTCAACAATCGCGCCGCTCAGATTGAAGCGCAGCATCAGGCCACCATTACCCGCCTTGAAAGGCAGGCGGAGAATGAAGCTAGAAATGTTCCCACCGGAATTACCCCGGAAGCCGTTGGCGATACCATTCGCAGCAGGCTTGTAGAAGCAGAGATCGCTGCTGACAGGGCAACGAGCGCGATCTATGAGCCTCTTGCCAGAGAGGGCATCACCATCGTGGGGGCGCCAGTTCGCGATGCGGCTGCGGCCATTGTCCGCGATCTTGAGGGCACCAGAATGGCGAAGGCGCTGTCTGGCGAAGAAGCGGCCATATTTGAAAAAGCAGCTACGACCCTTGATGTGGAGAAATTTTCAGAGCTTCATGCTCTTGAGAAGCGCATCACCAATGAAGTGAGCCGCAACAAAAGGTCACCCGAAGGCGACCCAAACACCATCCACCGTCTGGGCGAACTGAAGAAAGCTATCCGCGACGTGTTCAACAATGCTGCGGAGCATCAAGCTGCGCATGAGCAATCTCTTGTCGAGAAAGGCGCTATGCGCCCCGAAGAGACGCTCATGGCGCGCTTGCAGCGCGAGGCGGATGCCTTCATGGCTGAAAAGCGCGGGGAAACCCTTGAACCGCCTCCGGCTGAACGCCCCAACATGACCGCAGAGCAAGCGGAGCGGTTTAGGCAGGGTAAGGAGGCTCACGCCACCCAGATGGAAACCTACGAGCAAGGCCCCGTTGGTCAGGCTCTGGCCGATATTGGCTTCTCCGGTCAGTACAAGATGGCTGCATCTGGCATCCCCAAGATCGCGTTCTCCGCTGGCGACAAGGGCTACACCAACGCGCAGGCCTTCCTCCGCGCTGCCAATGGCGATCCAGCCGCCATCGCTGCCTTGCAGGACATGGCCATGATGCGCCTGCGCGAGCGCATGGGGCGCGACCGCGTCCTGTCGCCAGATGTCCTTGATGCTTGGAAGAGCCAGCATGCGAACGCTCTGCGTGCCCTTGATGAAGTGACGCCGGGTTTTTCCTCGCGCTTTGACAGTACCGCAGCCGCCGTTAATGCCTTGGAGGATGCTCGCAGCTCCGGGAAGATCATGGTCGATCAAGCGACTAAGGGACCGGCGGCAAAGTTCCTCAAATTCACGGACCCGGAAGAGGTTACCCCCAAGGTCGGCTCAATGCTCAAGAGCGGCCCGACTGAGGTCAATCAGGTCTTGGAT
>JBBAOD010000400.1:0-1691 GCA_040401635.1 Phycisphaerales bacterium | reverse complement strand
TTGCGGAGGGTGGAGATGCTATTGAAGAGCGACGAGCTGTGGCAGGTCTTGCCCACCAGAGCATTGACGCAGCGCACCTCGTGCTTTGCTTTCCGAATGCTGTCTCGCATCGGGTGCGCGGTGCAAGAGCTCCTCATCGCGCGCCACGAGCAATTGCCGACCAAGCTGTTCCTACTCTTGACCCGACCAGACTTAGAGGGCGATGTGTGCAACACGCCGTTGTGCATGCGAGACTCTTGGTCGCAATGGTTTGTGAGCAACTTCCCACGGCCTTGCGCTTCGCCGACGGCGATGGCGATCTTGGAAGCGACCGCCTTGGTTACCACCACCGACATCGCGCCCATCGAGGCCAAGCACGCCTCCGTGCGCAGGTGGGTATTCGGACGCAGCCTCCAGTGCTCTACGATCGATATGCAGGACCTTTCTGCGGAGTGGGTGTGTCAGCAGGTGCGACGCCGCTCCAGCACAACGCAAGGCCTCACGCTCGCCGCGGTCCAAGGGCAGCCAATTGTCCCCGACGATGGGAATCGTGGCTACAAGCGCAAGCGACCGCGCGGCGGCGGGGGCGGCGAGCAGCGCGCGTTCTTCTCGCGCGTGCTCCGCCAGCGTGGGTTGCGCTTGTGCGACCCAGGAGTGGCAGCGCAATTGCACGCCGAGTACCGCTCGCTCACGCCAGAGGCTCGGGCTGAGATGCGGCTCGCGGAGAGGGGCCGCCATGCGACGGCGGCATGGAAGGTGCGAGCCCAGCGATCCGCATCCGCGTTTGGCACAGTCAGGGTCCGCGAGATGCGGTCGAAAGCTGCGCGCACTTTGCGTCTGGCTGTGTGGGAGCGAACATCGGGCACAACGGGCGAAGTGGCTGGCTTGAACGTTCTGCGTGATCAATTGCCACGCGACCCTCTCGATGCATGCGGCTTCGGGCGAGCCGTGCGGATGGCCCGTGGCGTCAAGAAGCATGACGCGCTCGCTCGTCGACGCGCCGAGGCCAACGACCAGCTCGCGTTGGACACGTGGCGAGCTGGCAGCGGCGCGACCGCGCTCGCTTCGCTCATGCGCGGTGCGAGGGCGCCCATGGACGCGACCATGGCGTCGCGCATGGTGGCGTCCCTTGCCGCGCGATTGTCAGCGTTCGTGTATTCGCCACCGTCTGCCTTGCGGTGCGTCCAAGGGGCTGCGTTGGCGCAGTCTTCGCCGACGAACCTTCGAGCCGCAATTCAAGCAGATTGGACGCGGGGCCACGCGACGATCATGGAGCACGAGTGCAGGCCCCTCAACGCGGAGCACGACGAGAAACGCGCGCCGACGGATTGCGCCGCAGCTGGGCGTTGTATTTGCAACGGAGACGGCGTTGCGGTCGGCTTGTTCCGCGAGGCTTGGCGCCGCGCGTTCAAGACGTGTTGTCCCCGCGCGTCAGACGCACGAGCGCGCGCGCGTGAAGG
Source organism: Phycisphaerales bacterium (assembly GCA_040401635.1). Classification (GTDB taxonomy): domain Bacteria; phylum Planctomycetota; class Phycisphaerae; order Phycisphaerales; family SM1A02; genus UBA966. The sequence continues at coordinate 252 of JBBAOD010000400.1, read as the reverse complement.
CCGTGTGGCGTGCCAGCTTGTGCCGAACGACAGCGGCTTGGTCGGCGACTTGCCCGCGCAGCCCGAGTTGTGGTTGCACATCGGCAGGTTGTCGCTCAACCCTTTCCGCGCGACGTTCGCTGTCATGGCCCGTGCGGGGCATGAGACTGATGGCGATCCCGTGTCAGATCCCCCCGACCGAATTCTGCTGGACGCCATTGGGCAATACATGGTCGAGTGTTCTGCCTTTTCCACGTGCGATTTGCGCTCGCG
>JBBAOD010000399.1:0-1695 GCA_040401635.1 Phycisphaerales bacterium | reverse complement strand
CGTGGAAGTGCAAGAAATCCACGCCGATTTCAGCAAGCAGCGGATCGACCGCGCAGTACTCGCCGACCTGATTGCGCTCTTGGGCCAAACGCCATTCGCCACCAGGCGCGCGGCAATGTTTGCCGGCGAGCACATCAATACCACCGAGGACCGCGCGGTTCTCCACGTTGCACTGCGCGCCCCGCGCCATGAAGTGATGCGCACGGATGGCGTCGACGTCGTCCCGCAAGTTCACGCCGTGCTCGACCGCATGGGCGCGTTCGCGGAACGCGTTCGTAACGGCGAATGGAAAGGCTTTACCGGCAAGCGGATTCGCAACATTGTGAACATCGGTATCGGCGGAAGCGATCTTGGTCCTGCCATGGCCAACGATGCGCTCCGAGACTTTGCGCAGCAGGACCTGCAGTTCCGCTTTGTCTCCAACGTGGACCCCGGCGACTTCGCATGGAAGACCGCCGGCCTTGATCCCGCCGAGACGCTCTTCATCGTTGCCAGCAAGACCTTTACCACTCAAGAGACCATGACCAACGCGCGCACCGCACGCGCGTGGAGCCTCGCAGCATTCGGCGGCGATGAGAAGAGTGTGGCTCGCCATTTCGTAGCGGTTTCGACTGCAGCGGACCTGGTCACTCAGTTCGGCATCGACCCCGCCAACATGTTCATCTTCTGGGACTGGGTTGGTGGTCGCTATTCAATGGACAGTGCCATCGGTCTAGCCACCATGATCGCCATCGGCGCTCCTGCATTCGCAGAGATGCTCGCCGGTTTCCATGAAATGGATCGGCACTTCTTGGAAGCACCCGCGGAGCGAAATCTGCCCGTCTTGCTTGGCCTGATGCAAGTGTGGAACACTGACTTCCTCGGCTTCGAGTCTCACGCAGTGCTCCCCTATTGCCAGCACCTCACGCGTTTCGCTGCGTACTTGCAGCAGTTGGAAATGGAATCGAACGGCAAGCGCGTGCAACTGGACGGCACCCCGGTGAACTGGCGCACCTGCCCAGTCATCTGGGGCGAGCCCGGCACCAACGGTCAGCACGCCTTCTATCAGATGCTCCATCAAGGCAACATCACGGTGCCTGCCGATTTCATCGCGTTTGCAGAGCCAAACGTGGACTCGCTCGGCATGCACGACATGTTGCTCGCCAACGCATTCGCACAGACGCGCGTAATGGGCTTCGGACAAACCGCTGATGAACTGCGCGCGCTCGGAACTCCGAAAGCACTGATCGAACCCAAAGTGATGCCAGGCAATCGCCCCACCACTTTCATCATGTGTCGCAAGCGAACCCCCCGATCCTTGGGGCAACTCGTAGCCCTCTACGAGCACTCAACATTCACCGCCGGTGCCATCTGGAACGTCAACAGTTTCGACCAGTGGGGCGTTGAATTGGGCAAGAAGGTTGCCAGCACCCTGCTCCCAATGCTCACCGGCCCAGCAACCCCAGCCCCGGACCCAAGCACGGCATCCCTCGTCCACCGCTACCGCCAGTGGCGCAACCGCTAATTCACAGCGGCACCCCAACGGCGTGAATTCCACGCCCTCAGGAACATCGTTACCTGGCCGCAGGCGCCGAAGAGGACAGGGCCGCGCTCAGCGGCCGTCCTCGTAAGGCGAATGCGGACCAGTACGACGGCGTGCGGTGAAGTGAGTTCAGCCGCCCCCCGCCCCCTCCGTTGCGCGCGGGACCCTCGGAC
>JBBAOD010000398.1:0-1700 GCA_040401635.1 Phycisphaerales bacterium | reverse complement strand
GGACTGATTGCTGCACTGGACCTTCGTTCCGCTGGTGGCGCGCCGTTGGCATTTGGTGAAGCCGCACTGGACTGGCTTGTGCCGCGCACCAAAGCGGCGTGCGACGCTGTTTTTTCAGGCAATCCAGCGCAAGCGGCGGACGTGGTTGACGCATGGCTGCAGGCCACGGAAGCAGCGACCGCGTCGGGCCCCCTGCGCGATGAACGAGACACTCGGATCATGTCGCTCATCGACATGATGTTGCGTCGCACCGCGCCGTTTGAGCGTCCGGGAGTTTCCGCTGACACTGCGGGCACGCTGCTCGACGCTTTGGCCTGGACGGGCGAACCAGCGCGCCGCTCAAGAATCGCTACCACGTTCCGAACGTGGCTTGAGGATCCAACGGTGAGCGCGGTATCACTGCATGGTCTCACCAGCGTATTGGCTGCACGCCGGCCGGGTGCGTGGTGGGAGCCATGGCTCGTTTCGGCGGCACGCGCCGACATGGCGGATCGAACCCGTACCGCAGACCATTTCGCCACCGCTCTTGCTGCTGCCTCCACTGAAGTAGTAGCTGCGAATGATTCGCCACGCATCCGCGGCGTGCGGCCGGAACTGGTTGATCGTTGGGTTCGCGTTACGCAATTGGTGCTTGCGCGCACCCCTGCTGAAGATCCAGCGTTTCGCATTGCATACGCCGCCGAACTGGTGGCGATGGTGGAATCCGCGCGACTGTTGGAGCGCGGACGCACCAGTGATGCCGAGGCACGCATTGCGCAAGTAGAAGACCCCCAGGGACTCGCCCCCGATGATCTCGATCGGTGGAAGGGTCGCACCGAGCGCACGATTGGTCGTGCTGCCGCCACGGATGGACGACTTGACGCAGAATTGCGCTCCCGTAACTCAAATGACGACAAATTAGCTCTGTTGCGCTCGCTTCGAACCCGCGCCATTGGTGACCTGGGTCCCATCGATGCCGCGACACTTGCGCGCGAGGCACTGGCTTCCCCGTCGCCACAGTTACGTTCTGTGTCGCAGGGCGTGATTGCCGATGTCCTTGCCACCGGGCCGAACATGGTTTCTGCATTGTCCGCAGAGATTCCTTCAGCGGTCGACGTGTCCGAGGCTGCCGCGCTGGCCGGGATCGTCTCTGGGCAACCCGTTCCACGTGGACCAGATGATCGGCGCCGTGCCGCCGCCATGCTGCTGCTTCTTGATCACTACGCGGCGTTGGTTCCGTCCGAACAGCACCGCATTGATTCGGTAGCGCAGGAATTCACGCTGAGTGCTAATTCCGTGACGCGCGCGCTTGCCGGTCGTCCGGTGAGTGTTGATGCACGGCCAGAAGATGCGTTGCATGCGTGGTTCAGTGCGCGTGCTGCTGAAGCGGGCCCCGTTGTTCCTGCATCCGAACTGAAGTTGATCATCAGTACATCGGACGCGCGGCGTCGCCTGGCTGCGCCTGGTCCACAAGCTGCGGTGGCAGAACTTGTCGGGATCCTTGAACTTGACGCGGCGATACTGGCCGAGCGCATGCCACGTCGGCGCAGTGCAATCAACACATTGCTGCAGTGCGCTGCGGCTGATCGGGCAACGGCGCCGGACGTGTTTGCGCAACTCGTGTCAACATCGCGGGCGCTGCTTGAAGTTGCCGCATTGGGCATTGCCCCCGAAGGGCAGGTGCAGTGATGTATTGCCACACCCGATGGTCCCGATACGCA
>JBBAOD010000397.1:0-1731 GCA_040401635.1 Phycisphaerales bacterium | reverse complement strand
ATACGGCGAATTTTCCCAAGCGTCCGGCCATCTGGCTTGGTGAATGCTTCATCCTCAAGCGGCTCGAGCGCGTCGCCGATCCGGTCCACGATCGGGAAGTAGCCATCAACCACGGAATCAGCGATCGCATAGGAGAGGTACGCAGCGCCGGAGGTTCGTACTCTTCCCTTGCTCTCGCGGATGCGGTTGCGCAGTGGATCCAGGCAGTCTCCCGGCACGCTTTGGAAAGTCACCACCACGCGCGCGGTCACCCAGATAGCAAGTTGTTCAGTCCAGAATCCGCGTTCATCTTCGTGCGGCATGGGCAACACCAAGAATGTGGCGTCGCCGTAGGGCTCGCTCTTCGCCCGTTGCGCGGTATCGGTGGCGTCTTCCATGGCAAGCGGATGGATGCCAAAGTGGTCGGCAATCTCCTTGAGAAGTGCCGCATTTCCAAAGCCATCCACATCAACCCACAACACGGGCCACTCCGTACCCAGCGCAACGATTTCAGCCACACTGGTGACGACCAGTTCCTTGTAGCTCGTCGGCCCGTAGGCAAACACTGTGATGACGGGCGGAACGTCATCAGGGGAAACCACCATGGTTCCCGGCGCGGTGTAGATGTGGCGCGGGCTGGACAGTCGTCGAAACTTCTGCCGAGCACGCCGGGCCGTGATGGCAGTCTTCCGCAGGGTATCGGTGACCAAGTTGCTGAGCGGGTCGGTGCTTTGCTGCTGAGTCATCGGTTCGAACCTTTCGTCATGCTGGCACCTCAATGATGGTCAGCTGATCAGTGGCGGGCTCAAGAGTGGCCACGGTGTATCGCGGTGCGCGGTGCAGAGCGCCCGGGTTGATGATGCGCGTTCCGGCGTTCCGCTCGTCGCGCAGTTCATGGGTGTGGCCGTGAATCAAGTAATCAGCACCGCTGGTGACCGCCGCGCGGAGGGCAGGGAGTTCATGTCCGTGTGTGAAGGAGATGCGCTTCCCGTCCACGGTGATTTCGCCGCTGTTGCCGTGCACGGTGATGCCAATATTGGCTGCGTAGCGGGCGAGCGAGTCATGATTCCAGTCACAATTGCCCCACACGAGGTGGCTATCAAGCCCCGCGAGCTGGTCAAGGACTAAATCATCCTCCACATCTCCGCAATGAATGAACGTGGTGGCGCCCTTCGCTTGCAGGGCCTCAATAGCACGCTTGGTGCGTTCCCATCGGGAATGGCTGTCGGAAATGAGACCGACGATGGCAGGCATGGTGCAAGGGTACTGATCTTCCGGGTGCGGCTCCGGCAAGCACATGGAAAGACCGCGCCCCCTCGGTGTGGAGGGGGCGCGGATCATGCTGACAGTGATGTTGACGTTTCTAGCCGCTGCGGCGCTCAGCCGCGGAACGCTTAGCGACGTCGACGCGTGGCAAGGGCGGTCAGGCCGATGAGGGCCAACGCACCCGGGGCAGGCACGCCTCCAGTGCCGGTGATGCTCAGGCCCGAGGGAGTGCTCGTCACTCCCGCCGCGTAGTTACTGAAGTCCCAGGCGAAGGTGAAGATCTGGCTGAGACCGGGGCTAATCGGCGCAGGGTCCGGCACCCACACGAAATACACGTTGTTAGCGTTGGACATCGATGGGTCCAGGAAGTCACTGAAGTGACAGTCCGGATGGCCCGCTTGCTGCGCGGTCTGAGCAAAGACGCCGGTGCTGGCTGACTGTGCGTTGACCGAATCAATGATGTTCTGCTGCGTGATCCCGGTGGTT
>JBBAOD010000396.1:0-1747 GCA_040401635.1 Phycisphaerales bacterium | reverse complement strand
TCTGGCGTCATCTTCGAGTCGAGGTCACTGATGACCTCGTCCACCGCCTTCATGTAGTGCGCCAATTCGCCCGTGAAAAGCTGCTTGATCACCTTCTTCAGGATGTACGCAGCTTGCTCCGCCGAGCCTTCAGCGTTGTATAAGAGAGCGGCGATCACGCCGGTGTCCTTATGGTTCAGCCAGTCGGAGCGGTGCTTGCGGTCGGTGCGTTCCTTCAGCGCCTTGAACTTCTCTTTATGGACCAGTGCCTCCTGACCAAACGGGGTCCTCACAGCCACCTTCGTCTGCTTGCTCTCTGCCACTTGCTCCTTCAGCGGCACCTTGCTACGCTCTCCCCACACCCGCCGCAACGTGCGCAGTTCTTCGAGTTCCTTCAGCTCCTCCTTGGCGACGACAAGTGCGGTCTCCGAGTCAGCCGTCTTTGCCTTAACGTGCCGATCCGTGGCCGCGGCTAGCTGCATCAACACAAAGGATTATCAAAGGATTCGAAGAGCGCAGCACACAGCGACGCACAAAACCGCGAGCGCATACCTTCGTCTGCAATGGCCGGCCATCTGCCTTGCACTCGTTCTCGAGCTCTTCTCTCGAGGGCAAGCAGTCCTTGTGCTTTTTTAGCAGGTGGTCCACGGCCTTGCTCAGGTACTGGGCACTTTTGAACGGCTTGTCCACGGTCACCTCGTTCTTGCTGGTCCTTGCATTTGAGTACCAAAAGTTGCCCTTCTTTTCCGCGGTGCAGCCTACGTTATTGCACACGTACTTCAGCTCCACTCCAGGCTGCGCTTTGCCGCCGTAGACGTGTGCATGGTGCATGGTAATGCGATCTCGAAACGCTGCACATGCGAAGAAGCCGTGCTCCAACTCCTGCTGCACGCACGTGCTCGAACTGGACTCGGCTGCCACGCTCTCGCCCGCCTTCCGCTTCTTTTCCTTCTCCTCCTCCTCCGCCTTGAGCCTCGCTGTCTCCTTCTCTTTTAGCTTCGGTGTCAAGGCGAAAGGTCCCTCGCCAGGAAAGCCCATGGTTGCGTCGAAGCAACGCGAAAAGCGAAACTGCCGCACTCTGAGCGACAGAATCATGCGCGGCGGAAAAGGTCCACCACGCCCGCTCCTTCTTTGGAACCGTCGCCACATAGTCCAGAACCGTGTCACAGGCGGCAGCAGGCCGCGTAGGGAGGCCACTGCACTCTGGAGGCCTCCGTCGCCGTACCTACAGCCGTTCCAACGAAATCCCCTCGAACATAGGGTGCTGCGTCGATGTCAGTGCTGGTTTGCAGGGACTACAAACGGGAGAGGGAACGTACCCTTGATCGATCGCAATGGGCAGGAGGAGGTCGCACTTCCGGAGAATCGACACCCAATCCTGCAGGGCGTCGGGACCAGTCTGCATCGTGCTCGCATCCGCGACATCCGAAACATCCTCGTCGGTACACTGCGGGGACTCGGCGTTCGGCATGGCGACGGCAGCTGCTTTGACGCAACGGCTCGTGCGCGCAAGCTCCTTCCGCAAGCGCCTGCGGCGCTTCCGTGCACGCCGCAGCGCGCGCTTGACGGCGGCTGGGAGGCGTCGTAGCATTGGATTTGGAAGCCGTTGGCCGTTGGCCCTCTAGGCCGCCGTGGGCAGTCAGGTCTCGGTTTCTACTAGTACTTTGTTTTTGTTTCGGCCTCGGCAGGGGGGTCTATGCCGCACATTTCGGAGGGCTCCGACTTCTCCGACTTTTGTTCCGCATAGCAGTGGCCGACGGCCCGGGCC
>JBBAOD010000395.1:0-1769 GCA_040401635.1 Phycisphaerales bacterium | reverse complement strand
CTTTGCATCGCTCACTGGCAAAAACCGCGCCACCCCAGCACTCGCGGGCGCTGCTGTGAACACCTCCCCTGCCCTGCGCCGAGCAGGCGCTCGCGCTAGCACCGCCGTCCTAGAAGAAGACGAAGATTCCGCAGACAACGTGCAAGTTCTTGATCCGTCCGACGCGAAGCGTGATGAAGATGAAGATGAAGACGAGGACGAGGACGAGGACGAAGACGAAGATGAGGATGAGGATGAGGATGAGGACGAAGACGAGGATGACGACGAGGATGACGACGAAGAGGAAGAGGAAGAGGACGAAGATGAGATCGACGCCGCGAACGCTGTTCCCGTGCGCACTGCCCAGTCCGATGCCGATCTGAAAGCGAAGATTTCCAAGCTGCCGGTGCGCATTGCGAAGGTCCCAACCAAGACCGCTATGCGCGACGAAGACATTCCACGCACCGTGGACTATCAGGGTTACAAGTTCCCGGGCATCGACTTGCTTGACGAGCCAACCGGTAACTTCTCAACCGAGATGGAAACGTTCGTGCGCGAGCAGGCCACCAAGCTCACCGCTGCCCTGCGCGAGTACGACATTGAAGGCGAGGTCAAGCAGATTGAGAGCGGACCAGTGGTCACGCTGTACCACGTTGAGCTCGCGGAAGGCACCCGCGCAGCCCGCCTGCAGCCCGTGGCCGATGACTTGGCACGCAAGTTGAAGGCACCGAACATTCGCATCATCAACAACCTCGTCGGCAGCGGCGCGGTTGGCATTGAAGTGCCGAATCCAAAGCGCGAACAAGTGCGCTTGAAGGAACTGATGAGTGGTCCAGCCGCTACCGGCATGGGACTGCCGATGTTCCTTGGCAAGGACGCAGCGGGCGAGCCGCTGGTCTTGGACCTCACCAAGCAGCCGCACATGCTGATCGCCGGCACCACCGGCAGTGGCAAGAGCGTGTGCATGAACACCATCATCATGAGTTGGCTCTACACCAAGCGACCAGATGAACTGCAACTCTGCTTGGTCGATCCAAAGATGGTGGAGATGGCGCAGTTCAGCGAGATCCCTCACCTGATGGTGCCGGTGGTCACCGACATGACCAAGGCTGCCGGCATTGTTGAGTGGGCAGTCCGCAAAATGGAAGAGCGCTACCAGCTCTTGAAGAACGCCCGCGTGCAGAACATCAAGGGCTACAACGAGCTCGGCGAGGACGAACTGCGCATCCGGATGAAGCCAGAGAGCGATGCTGAATGGGCACGGATTCCCAAGAAATTGCCGTACATGGTGTTCGTCATTGATGAACTTGCAGACCTGATGATGCAGCACCGCGAGGTGGAGCAGTCGATCATCCGCATTGCGCAGAAGGCTCGAGCGGTGGGAATGCATCTGGTACTCGCCACTCAGGACCCGCGCGCCGAGGTGGTCACTGGACTCATCAAAGCGAACATGCCGTGCAAGGTTTGCTTCAAGGTGGGCAGTGTCACCAACAGCCGCATCGTGCTTGATGGCAAGGGCGGCGAGTTGCTCCTTGGTCAAGGCGACATGCTGGTGCGCCCGAACGGCGCCAGCGAACTCTCCCGCGCCCAGGGAACATTCATCGACACCGATGAGACGGCGCGCGTCACCGAGCATCTCCGCACCGTGGCAACGCCAAACTTCGAGCGCACCCTGGTGGCCATCAAGGGACCAGGCGGCTCCTGCGAGGCCGGCGGCGAAGGCGGCAATTCCACCTCCAGCGGCGAGCGCGATCCGCTCTTTGATCGTGCCGTTGAAATCATGATCGAAA
>JBBAOD010000394.1:0-1778 GCA_040401635.1 Phycisphaerales bacterium | reverse complement strand
GGTACCAGTGATCGAAGCGGCGCCATCGTGACGAATGCGGCGCCCGATTGAGCTGCCCGGCTGCAAAGTGAGAGAAATGATGCTCGGCAGCAACTTTGGTCGATCTAGGATGGATGGAGTTGCCATGCAGAATGCCCCTGATCCAGCGCTTGGACATGCGTGCCCGCACTTGGATAAAAACGATCCACGCTGCCAGGATCGATTTCGCATGGCCGAACTTGATGCCATGTACCGCTACTGCTTGGGGGGCTTCTACGGATGCCCCATGTTCCATCGCATCAATCGCGAAGAAACACACCAGCCCCGCGCAGCTCCTGCGCCGCGGACGCAACCGCTAACCATCCATGGACGATTCGCCCGCCGTTCCCGCGACGCCTGACTTCGATCGATCGATCGCGGATTTCATGGTGTTCATTCGCATTGAGGCCGGACTTGCCGCTGCAACTATTGAGGCCTACGCGCGCGACCTTGAGGGAATGCGCGTGTTCCTTGCTACGCAGGGGGTGTGTGCGCCAAAGGAAGTCACGGTTGATCATTTGTCGGCGCACTTGCGCTACTTGTCGCACGAGCGTGGGCTGGATCCGATTTCCATCGTTCGGCATTTGGCAACCATGCGTGTGTTCTTTCGGTGGATGCACGCTAATTTCAAGTTAGAGAAGGACCCGGCGCGACTGCTGGAACGACCAACTACTTGGAAGAAGTTGCCGGGGACGCTGACGCCCGGGCAGATGAAGAAGTTGGTGGAGACGCCAAATGCAGAGCATGGTGCGCTGTGGCTGCGCGACCGCGCCATGTTGGAAGTGATGTACGCCGCTGGCTTGCGTGCCAGTGAAGTGGGCACACTGAAAATGAATGACTTCAGTGAAACGCTTGGAATTGTCAATGTCATTGGCAAAGGAAATAAGCAGCGGATTGTTCCGATTGGTGTTCCAGCGATTGATGCAGTAAAGGCGTACGTGGCAGAATTGCGACCGCACTTGACGCGGTTTCCAGATGCGCGCGATGCGTTTCGATTGTTCCTTTCGCACACTGGGCGCCCGATTGAACGCGTGGCACTATGGCAGATTGTTGGAAAGTACGCCCGCATTGCTGGCATTCGCGGGGTGCATCCGCACTTGCTGCGCCACTCCTTTGCAACGCACTTGGTGGCGGGTGGAGCTGATTTGCGGGTGATTCAGGAATTGCTTGGGCACTCGGATATCGGCACTACGCAGATCTATACGCATGTCGATCGAAGTCATCTGCGCAAGACCATCGACCGATTCCACCCGCGTGAGGCGCGCGGCGCGGCGTAACGGCGTTGTAGTGAAGTGACGGGGGTGCGTGAAATGCGGCGCGCCACGTACGCAAATCGCCGCTCCTTATGCATGGCGTTCGATTTCCGTAGGATCCGCGCCGTGGCAAGTATCGATCCATGTGTCATCGTCATTCTTGGTGCATCAGGCGATCTGACGCACCGAAAGTTGATTCCCGCGCTCTATGAAATGAACCGGCGTGGTGCCATTGACCCGCGCACGCAAGTGCTTGGCGTCAGTAGGCGCGCCAAGACCAACGAAGAGTTCCACGAGGATCTTGCACGTGACGCACGCAAGGCGCTGGGAGCCGAATTTGAGGAAGCGGCGTGGCGAGCGCTGGCGGATCGGATTCACTACATCGCTGGCGATGCTGCCACCGCGGAAGCGTGGCCAGCCATTGTCAGCGCCATTCATGCGCTTGATGCCAAGGCGGGCACAGGGGGAAACATCCTCTTCTACCTCTCGGTGGCGCCGGATCTTTAC
>JBBAOD010000393.1:0-1781 GCA_040401635.1 Phycisphaerales bacterium | reverse complement strand
AAAATTGCAAATATCACCTAAAGACGCTTGGCGACTTTGGCACGCTGGCGGGCAACGAAATGTTCGCCGCCGCCAAGAAGCAGGCCGAAGCCCTTGCTGAACTCCTAGAAGCCGGCGGCGAAGTGCGCCCCGAGGTGGAAACTGTCGCGGATGCCTGCCGTGAATATGCCAAGGACCGGCCGGAAGCCGGGCAGCGCTTCGAACGCTATGTCTATCGTGACACCATCGCCAATGTGAAGCTCGAGAAGCTTCGCCGACGACATCTTTTGGAATGGCGCACGCGCCTCGAAAAAACGCCCGCAGCGATCAGCCGCAACAAGTCAGGACCGAAACTCACGCGAACCCGCGCGCCATCAACGCTCAACCGCGACATGGCGATCCTGCGAGCCGCGCTTCGGAAGGTAAAGGCGCATGGCACGCCAAACACCGAAGCAGGTTGGCAAGAAGCTTTGCAGTCGATCAAGAAGGCTGACCGGCGGCGGACGCTATACCTAGGCTCAGGACTCATTGATCAGAGCCAGAAGATGACGGTAGCGGCGATGGCGATGGCTGAGAAGAAGGTGTGGGCGCATCGGTCGTAGCGGGTGTGGATGCGGCGCCAGTCCTTGAGTTTGCCGAACATGTTCTCGATGCGGTGCCGCTGGCGATACAGGGTGCGGTCGTGCGGGATCGGGATTTTGCGGTTGGCTTTTGACGGGATGCACGGCGCGATACTCTTGGCGATCAGGGCGCCTCGGAACCAGTCGGCATCGTAGCCGCGGTCGCCGAGCATTGCCTTGGCCGGTGGCAGCGCGTCGAGCATAAGCGCGGCGCCCTTGTAGTCGCTGGTCTGGCCCTCGGTGAGCAGCATGATCAGCGGTCGGCCCTGGCCGTCGCAGACAGCGTGCAGCTTGGAGTTCAAGCCGCCTTTGGTGCGCCCGATACGTCGGGGAACAGGCCCTTTTTTAAAAGGCTCGCAGCCGTCCGATGCGCCTTCAGGTGGGTCGCGTCGATCATCAACTGGTCAGGCTTGCCGCCCTTCGCCGCCAGTGCCGCGAAGATGCGGTTGAACACGCCCAGTCGGCTCCAGCGGATGAAACGGTTGTAGATCGTCTTGTGCGGACCATAGTCCTTCGGCGCATCCCGCCAGCGCAGGCCATTCCGGATCACAAAGATGATCCCGCTGATCACCCGCCGGTCATCGACACGCGGAACTCCATGCGACAACGGAAAATGCGGCTCGATGCGGCGCATCTGCGCCTCCGACAACCAAATCAAATCGCTCATGGCAACGCCTCCTCAGCGCCGCCATTGAATCAGACCGAAACCGCCTTGTGAATCCCTTTAATGGGTCCTGAGCCTAGATCGAACGCCAACAAATGGCGCGGTGCTTTCTCACCTGCAACAGCTGGCAGTTGTCGGGAGGCGGCAATCGGGTGATCGAAGCGCAGCGAAAAGGCGACTGTCCGGTCCGTCCAGTTGCGCGATGCGACGCTGCCTTCGATGCCATCGATGCCAACCACGACGTCGCTGGCGGTGACGCGCTCCTTGGTAAGGAAACGAAGGCCATGCTGGAAATCAGCAAGCACCCAGACCCGACCGCCCTTGCCGAAGCGATAACGGTGGAGCGCGACGCGTGGCGTGCTGGTCAGGTCGACGCGCACGTCATTGTCGGTCAGCTTGACGCTGTAGAAGCCCGGCCGCGCTGTCTCGCTGGCCTTGTCGTAATGGCTGCTGAAATCCGACGTGCGCAACGTCTGCATCGGCATTAACAGGATGTCGCCAAGTTCGGGAATGCCCGT
>JBBAOD010000392.1:0-1793 GCA_040401635.1 Phycisphaerales bacterium | reverse complement strand
GTCCTGCCGGACCGTTACTAGGAGATTGAATCATGCATATCCGCTGGCGTGGACTCGAACTTCCCTACCGCCTCGAAAAAGACGAGCGCTCGGCTACCCCGACGTTCGGACGATTCACAGCTGAGCCCTTTGAGCGTGGCTTCGGTACGACGATTGGCAACAGCCTTCGCCGCACGCTGCTCTCAAGTCTCGAAGGTGCAGCAATCACCAAGGTCAAGATCGCGGGCGTAACCCACGAATTCTCGACCATGCCCGGCGTTCTTGAAGATGTCACTGACATCATCCTGAACATCAAGGGCCTGATCGTCAGCATGGACATCGAGTGCGATGAACCCAAGACCATGCGTCTGATGGCCGAAGGCCCAGGCGAAGTCACCGCTGATTTGATCGAGGCTGATCCTGCGATCACCATTCATAATCCCGACAAGATCATCGCCACGCTGACTGACAAGCGCGACTTTGCCGTCGAGTTCACCGTGCAGCGCGGTCGTGGCTATATGCCCGCCACCGAGCAGCACAAGCGTGAAGAAGACCAAGTGCTCGGCGAGATCGCTGTTGATGCGATTTACAGCCCAGTGCAGCGCGTGCGTTTCCGTGTCGAGGACACCCGCGTTGGACAGCGCACCAACTATGACCGATTGATCATGGACGTTTGGACCAACGGCACTGTGTCTCCGGACATGGCGATGGTTGAAGCTGCCAAGATCCTGCGCAAGCACCTCAACCCCTTTGTCCAGTACGACGTGGTTGGCAACGAGGTGGTGCCGCATGAAATCTCACAGGAGAACGACAAGGACCTCGAGCTCTTCAAGAAGCTCGGAATGTCGCTTGCCGACCTGGACCTTTCGGTGCGTGCCGGCAATTGCCTCGAAGGTGGCAAGATCCGATTCGTCAGCGAACTGGTGAACAAGACTGAAAATGATCTGCTGGAACTGCGTGCGTTCGGACGTACGAGTCTCCGTGAAGTTAAGAAGAAGCTCGAGGACATGGGACTCAATCTCGGAATGCCGTTGCCGGAGGGCTTCACGCCCCCGACCGCGGGCTGAGCCGGTCCCAAAAGGAAACAACCATGCGTCATCGTATTGCCGGTTACCAACTCAACGTTACGTCCGCTCACCGTCGCTCCATGCTTCGGAACCTAGCGGCCGGTCTGTTCGAACACGGACAGATCACCACCACGCTCCCGAAGGCGAAGGCTGTTCAGCCGTTCGTCGAGCAACTCATCACGATCGCTAAGCGTCCAACGCTGGCATCGCGACGCGAGTTGACCTCACGCTTGACTGACCGCATGGTCTTTGCGTGGGTTGCGGACCCGAACACGAAGGACGAGGTCAAGACTGCCCAGAGCCGACTCTGGGAGCTTCCTGCGACCGACGAGATCGAGTTCAATCGATTCGGCGAGCTCCGCAAGGCGCCGCGCCTGATCCAGCACCTTCTCACCAAGGTGGCTCCGCTCTACAAGGATCGCGCCGGCGGCTACACCCGCATCATTAAGCTCGACAAGCGCCGCCTTGGCGATGCGTCGGACTTGGTCATGCTGCAGCTGGTTGGTGGCGAAGAAGGTCCGCAGGTCAAGGGACGCAAGTCCACGCGACGCACTGTTGCGGACAAGCGCACTGCATTCGCCAAGAAGGCGAAGGAGAAGGCGGTCGCTGCGAAGGGTTAACCCCTGACGCGTCCGCATTCTTGATTGACACCAAGTGAATTCCGCGCGCCCCAAGGCTTACCTTGGGGCGCGCGTGTTTTTGGATTGTGCGGATGTCATCACGGGGTGGTGACGAGCGGTTGCCAAC
>JBBAOD010000391.1:1513-1803 GCA_040401635.1 Phycisphaerales bacterium | reverse complement strand
GGCAACGCACGCCCTGAGTGCTGACAAGGTGATGGATGCGGTTGACAAGATTCTGTTCAGTGCCGGGACTGTTGAAACGCGACCGGCGTCGGCTCTGAGTCCAAAGCCGCGCTGAGCAGCCTTTGTCGCTCGATAGGCCGTATTTCGCCGGCGACTGGTTAGCCCCGATAATGTTTGTGGGACGCTTCCCTACGGGAATCCGCTTGACTTGAAATGCAATTCTGTCACCATGCCGTTATGAGCTTGAAGCCAACACGATTGCTGGTGGCGATCGCGTTGTGCGTGGGGGC
>JBBAOD010000391.1:0-1503 GCA_040401635.1 Phycisphaerales bacterium | reverse complement strand
TGCATCCGCACAAGCAACGGCGGCATCAAGTTGGAACCGCCTGATTCTGGAGTCAATCAAGCGTGACTTTGCACGGCCGCCCGTGCATGCGCGCAACCTCTTTCATCACTCGGCCGGGATGTGGGACGCATGGCGCGCCTTCGATGGCACCGGAGCGGCCTGCTTTGTTGACGATCACGGAGAGCCCGTGGGGACCTCGGTGTATGTCGCACGCGAGCAGGCGATCAGCGTGGTCTCGTACCGCATCTTGTGCGCTCGATTTGCTACGAGTCCAGGCTATGCGGTGATGAAGCCGCAGTACGACGCATTGCTCGCGCAATACGGCGTCGTGCCAACCGACACGCATACCGTGGGTCTTGATCCCGTGGCTGTCGGCAATCGAATTGCTGCCACCATGCTCGCCACGCTTGTCAACGATGGCTCAAACGAAGCGAACAACTTTGCAAATCGCGTGTATGTGCCAGTGAACAATCCGATGATTGTTTCGACTGGTGGTAATCCGGACATGCAGTTTCCGAATCAGTGGCAGGCGCTGGCGCTGACGAGTTATGTCGATCAACAAGGCAATGTGATTCCTGGCGGATTTCCGGCATTTCAATCGCCGGAGTGGGGTGGAGTAACACCCTTCGGGATGCTCACTTCGGATCGCACCTACCGCATGCGCAATGGAGTGAGCTGGCCAATTTGGCTCGATCCGGGCGCACCGCCGCAGTACATGGGCACGGGCACCGACAACGCCACGTTCCGTAAGGGCATGGAAATTGTGCTGCGATGGTCGGGGCACCTTGATCCCGCCGATGGAGTGATGTGGGATATTTCCCCAGGAACCATGGGTGATTCGCCAGAGCCTGCCGTTCCATCCGACTGGCAGAACTACTACAACACTGCGACGGGGCGTCCGCTTGGCGTCGGCCATGCAGTGAACCCCGCAACCGGTTTGCCCTATCAGGCCAATGTGGTGCCGCGCGGTGACTTTACACGTGCACTGGCGGAATTCTGGGCCGATGGTCCATCCAGCGAAACGCCGCCGGGACATTGGTTCGCACTTCTGAATGATGTGCGCGCACGGTCGGCTGATCGCCGCATTGGTGGACGCGGTGCGCAGCTTGACCCATTGGAATGGGACGTCAAGGCGTACGTGCTCCTCGGTGGCGCGATGCATGACGCGGCGGTCTCTGCATGGAGCGTGAAGGGTGGGTACGACGCAACGCGGCCTGTGAATTCAATCCGCTACATGACTAATCGCGGGCAGTCGTCTAATCCAGGCCTCGGCAGTTTCTCGCCACTGGGTATTCAACTGGTCAATGGCGAAATTGAGTTCATTAGTACCGCGAGCAGTGCGCCCGGCGAACGACACGCGCATCTTTCCAATTCCGTTGGTCAGATTGCGGTGCGTACGTGGCGTGGTCCAAATGCCATTGCAAATCCAGCAACGGACGTTGCTGGCGGTGGTTGGATCCTTGGTCGCCTGTGGTACCCGTATCAGCGCCCGACGTTCGTCAC
>JBBAOD010000390.1:0-1820 GCA_040401635.1 Phycisphaerales bacterium | reverse complement strand
AATTCAGCAGCACGCGTTGCGTCACCCTTGGCCAAGTCAACGGCCTTGCCCTCCGCGAGCGCGGTGTTCAGTTCACGCGGCGTCAGACGAGCCTTGGCGAGCAGTGCATCAAGAGCATCCGTATACGCCTTCTGCGAAACGCGAACTTCGTCGCCTGGAAGCGGCATCACCACTTCGATGCGATCCTCGCCCTGCGGCGTCATGGTCAAGTCCAGAACACCCTGCGGATTGACGCGGTTTTTGAGGGTCTTGATGGTCTGCTTGAGCAGTTCTGACTTGGTTGCAGAATCTGATCCAGCCGGCATGTTGACCGAGTAAATCAAGCTCACGCCACCGCGCAAATCGCGGCCGAGTTTGATCTTCTGCGCAGGCGGCATGATGGCGAGCACCATGACCACACAGGTTGCAGCAATGACGGCAACGTCAAGGAGCGTGCGCTTGAGTGGCGCAAATGCCTTGCGGACTCCCGCAACGTAAATAACAAGAAGGAGCGGAAGGATCAGCGTGTGGAAGAGCAGGTGCATCGTGTTCTCAGTGGTGCCGCAGCGTGGGCGAAATGCAATAACGGTGAAGCGTCGATCAGGCCGTAGCGTCCTGCGGGATCACTTGCGAGATGGAGCTCTTGGTGAAGGTAATGCGAGTATTGGAAGTCTCGTCAACCTTCAAGATCAAGGAGTCGTCCTTCAGTTCGACGACGGTTCCAACAATGCCGCCGACAGTCAGCACCTTGTCATGCTTCTTAATGTTGCCCAAGAGATCGGAACGCTTCTTCTTCTCGCGGCGAGCATTGATGAAGGAGAACAGGATCATCGCTCCAAGGAGCACCACCATCATGATCATGAAGCCACTGCCACCCGATGCGGCGGGCGCGGTTGCTCCGGCTGCATCTGTTGCGGCGGCTGACGCTGCAGGAGCGGGTGCCCCGGGCAGGGACGGGCCGTCGGTGGTCTGTGCGAGGAGGGTCAGTGCGGTCAGGGTCGGAGTGATCATGTTTGCTCGTCAGTACTCGAATGCGCCTCGTCAGAGCCGATGCACGGCCATGCGACGAGGAGCGAAGACCACGCATCTTCACGGATCGCAGTTCGGATGTCCAGCATAAGCCGCTGGAAGTGTCGGATGTTATGGGCACTCACCAATGTTGGCCCAAGCATTTCGTCAGCCATAAAGAGGTGCCGGAGGTACGCCCGGCTGAATCCGCCCGCGCAGGCTTCGCAGTCGCAGGAGGGGTCGATTGGCAGCGAATCTTCGGCAAATTGCGCATTTCTTAGGCGAATTGGCCCTTGGGGCGTGAAGGCGTTGGCATTGCGACCGTTGCGGGTGGGCAGGACGCAGTCGAACATATCCACCCCGGCAGCCACCGCCATGACGATGTCCCGTTCGTAGCCGACGCCCATTAAATATCTTGGCCGATTGTCCGGAAGGAACGGCGTGGTGAATTCCACCACGGTTTTGATCGCCTCGGTGCCCTCTCCGACCGCCACCCCGCCGATGGCATACCCGGGAAGATCATGAGCGCATACGCCTTCAACGGAACGTCGGCGCAGGTCAAGATTGGTAGCGCCCTGCACGATGCCGAAGAGCGCCTGGTCCTGCTTCCGCGCATGCGCTTGTACGCAGCGGTCGAGCCATCGCAGGGTTCGCTCATGGGCTTCTTCCATGCGTAGCGCGTGATCAACAACGCCACGGGTACGTGCGACGCGGCGCTCATCGGCATCCTCGGCAGGGAGCGCTGCGGGCGCACAATCATCAAAGGCCATGATGATGTCCGCGCCAATCTGATTCTGGACGCGCATACTTGACTCTGGACCAAGGTGAACCTT
>JBBAOD010000389.1:0-1825 GCA_040401635.1 Phycisphaerales bacterium | reverse complement strand
AGCCGTCCGGTCCAAGCCAGCCACGATCACATGTTCCACATGTTCCGATCGACAAGATTCGCCCGCATACCTACGTGGACGGCACCTATTCGCTAGTGAACCCGCAGTGTGGCACTGCGAAGAATGGCAAGCACTTCCTGAAGGGCATTATTCGTGATGCAAGTGGTGAAGTAGCCATTCGACAGTGGACCTTTGATGAGTCGCAACTTGGTGAGATTGCGCGGACCGGATTTGTTTGGATCGGCGGACAAGCGCAGGAGTACAACGGTCAAGTGCAGATTGTGGTGGATTCAATCCGCTCCGTTGAGGTGGACATTGAAGATCTTGCGCGGCTCCTTCCGGCATCGCAGCATGACATTCCTGCCATGGAACTGGAACTGCGCCGCATCATGGGTTCCCTGACACATCCAGCCATGCGAGCGCTCGCGGATGCATACCTCTCCAACGAACCATTCATGGCACGAGTGCGCCAAGCGCCTGCCGCGGTGAGTGTGCACCATGCGTGGATTGGTGGACTGCTTGAGCACACCCTGCAGCTCCTACGTCTTGCCGAGGGCATGCTTCCGCTCTATCCGGAACTCAATCGCGACATCGTGCTGGTGGGTCTCTTCCTGCATGATTTAGGGAAGACTTCCGAACTCACGTGGGAGCGTGGATTCAGTTATACCGCAGAAGGAAATCTGCTCGGCCACACCGTGAAGGGCGTCATCATGCTCAGCGCCATGGCAAGCAAGGTCTCCCGTGATGGAAACGTTCGCATTCCCGCCGATGCACTCTTGGTCTTGCAGCACATCGTGCTGAGTCACCACGGATCGCTTGAATTTGGTGCCACCAAGATCCCCTCCACCCCGGAAGCGATCTTTGTTGCAATGCTTGACAATTTGGATGCCAAGACTGCCATTGCCATTCATGCGGCGCAGCGTTCCAAGGGCGTTCATCCTGGTCAGGAATTCACAGACAAAGTGTGGAGCCTGGAGACGCGGCTGTTCCGCCCCGATCCGTTGGCAGCGTCGTCATCGGCATTGCCGGCGGAGTGATTCCGCCAAATCTGCCAGTGCTTGTGGGGGATGCAGCACCGCAGCCCACGTTCGATCGGCGCACAATTGCGCAGCACGAGCGCGGATTCGGTCGGTAGCGTGCTGAGCGTCCAACGCTTGAATTTCAGCTGCATGCACTGAACGCGCCCGTCCCAATTCCGCGTGCATCGCAAGCCACGCGCTGCGGCGTGCGGCACTCGCCCGCGGCGCATGTGCAATGGTTGCAAGTGCAGCCAATTTACTCGCGCTTGGCGCGTATCCCGTTGCATCCGGGTCGAACCACCGGGCGCGGCGAGCCGCAGCCGTGACCGGTGGCGGCAGCGCGTCACCACTGAACGGAAGACGCAGTGTGGCGCTCGCCACATCAAAGGCCGGAAGCCGCGCGTCAAGCCATGACTGCGCAAACATATCGGTGGCGCGTTCATAGATCTTGCCGCCAGTTCCATGCACGAATCGATCCGAGAGCACCGCTCGTGCCATGGCGCTGGTGAGAAAGGCGCGCGGCCAAAGCGGTGCATGTTCCGCGCGCAGCGCAGCAAGTTCGGCTGCGTGCACGCGGTGCCGGCTTCCATCGCTGCCGCGCGTCCACAAGGGAAGTTCAGGGCCGAGCGGACCATCTTCGGCGAGCATTCGCGCAACCCGCGGAACCACCGCCACCGCCGCGTTGAACGCCCGGGCGCATGCGTGCGGATCGCGCGCGGCGCGCTCCACGATGGCCACGCCCAGCGCAGTCTTCATGAGTTGCGATGAACGAACCGTGCAGCCAGGCGCCCCCAGTTCCGGCGTGC
>JBBAOD010000388.1:0-1847 GCA_040401635.1 Phycisphaerales bacterium | reverse complement strand
GATCCGCGCTGCTCTCTAAATTTCTCACGCCGCAACACGCGAAAGACTTGCCGACCTTCGTCGGAATGCTTGCCGAAGGATTTCAAGTGGTGAATTTCAAAGGTCAAAAGGAGCGCGCGGACATGATTCGCGGCGCCAAAGTTGCCACCACCGAGGCACCCGTGATCGCGGATGCACGCACCACGCAGTGTGGAGACTTGATGATTGTCACCTGCACGTTGACCATGGGGCAGAAGGTTGGTTGGGACACCGTTCCCGCCGATCCAGCCCCGTTCTTAGCGGTATTCCAAGGGTCCGGTGCGACGACCAAGGTCATCGCACTGGCGAACACCAACAAGCCGAAGTAATTCACCGCACGTCGCGCAGTGATCGCAAGCGCCGCGCGAGCAGGGCGCGTGCTGCTACTAAGTCACGATGCGCAGTGGCCAAGCTGACATTCACCAAGCCAGCCACCACATCCATGGAAATGCCGGCCACGGAATGCAGCGTGACCACCTCCATTTCGCGCGGATGCGTGCCAGCCAGATCGATCATGGCCTTCTCCAGAAGCTCAAGGTCGGCGCGGCTTGCTCCGTCCGGCGCCTCTTCGCGCAGCCCGGCACTCACTTCGGTGTCGAGCCGTTGCGTCATGCGCGCATCACGTTTGCTTGCTAAGCGTGCGCGGCGGCGGTCGGCAATCACGCGGGTCATGAAGACGCTGGCCAATCCACGCAGATGCGCGTCATTGATCGGCAATTCATCCTGCTTCATCAGCCGTAGCACCGTCTCTGTGACTAATGATGTTGGTGCAAGCGCAGCAGCGCCAAAGCCCATGGTCTCGTGCTCGGCGCGCAGGGTTCGCGCAGCCAGATCACGCAGCGCGGGATAATGGCGTCCGATGAGTTCAGCAAAGGCGCGCTGGCGGTCCGGATTGTTCAGGTCAACTGGATGTTCCACGGTGGGAACTTTATACGCCGCGTGTCTGCGGTTCCCAAATGATTTTGTGCATTTGGGTCTGCATGCGCACGGCCAGACGATCGGCAATGATCCACTCGGCAAGCAAGCGCGGCGAAAGTCCAGGGCAACCAGCAATCTCCAGTCCCTTGGGCTGGGCCCACGCGGCACTCATCAGGATGGCGCCCAGTTCGCCGCGCCGCACGCGTTCCGTCAAGCCGCGCTCGGCGATGGTTGCTACTGCCCACTCGTAATCGGCCCGGTCGGTGAGCACAAACTTCACCTCATCGCGGGCGCGCAGGTTGGCAATGTTGGACCACAGGTTCCGCGCGCTCTCCCCGCTCCCAGGCGTCTTGATGTCCAGGATGCGGATGGCGCGTTCATCGCAGGGCGAAATATCCATGGCGCCGGATGTCTCAATGAGCACGGTCAGCCCGCGGTCGCAGAGCAGGCGGATGAGATCGAAGGCGCGTTTCTGAGCGAGGGGTTCCCCGCCAGTCAGTTCAACCAGCGGGCAGCCGGTGGCCAGCACCGCGTCCACAATCTCGCCGAGCGTTGCCGTGCGTCCTTCGCGGAACGCGTACTCGGTATCGCAGTAGGTGCAGCGCAACGGGCAGCCAGTGAGGCGCACAAAGACGCACGGAGCGCCTGCCCAGGTGCTCTCGCCTTGGATGGAGTGAAAGATCTCGTTCAACCGAACGGTTCCGGTGCGGGGGTCAGCATGAGCGCTGTCCGCCGGTGCCGGGGTGTTGAGCACTGTGCCGACAGCCGCAGCCTTGGCGCCGGAGCAGGTGGGCATCAGGTGCTGGAGTGGGTTTGGCTGCATGAGACTCCCAAACTGTACGGTCTTCGGGCTGCTTTGGAATGCAACACGGGAGGCGCCGTTGGGCGCCTCCCGTGAATGCCCGGAAGAG
>JBBAOD010000387.1:0-1855 GCA_040401635.1 Phycisphaerales bacterium | reverse complement strand
TCAATGCACCATTCCTACTGCTGCTCAAAGCGGCGTTTCTGCTATCGCGGGTGGTCAATACCACACCATCGCTCTGAAAGATGGCGCGGTTCTGGCTTGGGGTTACAACGACTACGGTCAATGCACCATTCCTACTGCTGCTCAAAGCGGCGTTTCTGCTATCGCTGGTGGTGGCCGACACACCATCGCTCTGAAAGATGGCGCGGTTCTGGCTTGGGGTTACAACGTCCACGGTCAATGCACCATTCCTGCCTCTGCCAATAGCGGCGTTTCTGCTATCGCGGGTGGCAGGCTCCACACCGTCGCGCTGAAAGATGGCGCCGTTCTGGCTTGGGGTGACAACTACACCGGTCAATGCACCATTCCTACTGCTGCTCAAAGCGGCGTTTCTGCTATCGCGGGTGGTAACGATCACACCATCGCTCTGAAAGATGGCGCGGTTCTGGCTTGGGGTCGCAACAACTTCGGTCAATGCACCATTCCCCCTACTGATGCTCAAAGCGTGGTTTCTGCTATCGCGTGTGGTGGCAACCACACCATCGCTCTGGGAGTTACTGACTGCGACTTCGACGGTATTCTCGACACTGACGAAATTGCGCAAGATCCAACGCTTGATCGCGACTTGAATGGCAAGCTTGACAGTTGCGACATTGCGGCCAACCCCGCGCTGGACCGCAACGTAAATGGCGTGCTTGATAGTTACGAAATTGCGCAGAACCCAGCGCTTGATCGCAACTTGAATGGCGTGGTTGATAGTTACGAAATTGCGCAGAACCCAGCGCTTGATCGCAACCTGAACGGCATCTTTGACAGCGTGGACATTGCGGCCAGCCCGGAGCTTGATCGCAACTTGAATGGCGTGCTTGATAGTTACGAAATTGAGCAGAACTCATCGCTTGATCGAAACCTCAACGGCGTGCTTGATAGCTACGAAATTGCGCAGAGCCCAGCGCTGGACCGCAACAACAATGGCATCCTGGACAGCGCGGAAATCGCCCAGGAACCGACGCTCGACCGCAACAGCAACGGGATCATCGACTTGGTAGAGATCACCGCCCTCACCGCACAACTGAATTGTGGCGACCTCAACGGCGACGGCGAAGTGAACGGCGCCGACCTCGGCAGGATGCTCATCAGCTGGGGGCAGTGTCAGTAAGGCGGCGCACGGGGACTTGTACTTCGCCG
This sequence comes from Phycisphaerales bacterium, assembly GCA_040401635.1. Taxonomy (GTDB): domain Bacteria; phylum Planctomycetota; class Phycisphaerae; order Phycisphaerales; family SM1A02; genus UBA966. The sequence goes on along the minus strand of JBBAOD010000387.1, from coordinate 670 downwards.
TACTTCCAGAACCACAGAATGAAGGGACTGTTGTAGCCGAAGAAGCGCGGCGTGCCATCCGCGCGCCACTGCGGATTGGCGGCAATCCATTCCTTGACGATGGTGAGCCCGCGCTGGAAACTCTCGTCGTTGTAACTACCGCGCACTCCAACACTCGCATAGGTACGTGGTGCGATCTCGCGGACAACTACTTGTCCATCAGTGCCAAGAGTTCCCGTTTCGTTTGTGCGGTAAAGAAATGCCATCGACGTCATCACCTGCGAATCCTGCTGTGAGTATTCCATTTCAACCGGAGACGTCATTGGAATGTCGTTCTTGGAGATGTGGTTGAAGAGCGTGCCAAACATCGGCCCCATCTTCTCGTCGCTGCCGGCGCCATCATTCTTGGTTACCACCGCCTCTCGGTACTGCGGATACTCCTTCACTTCCACCACCCCAACTTCAGTCAATAGCGGCCAACCCTCGGGCAATTCGGCTTCGTGAAAATATGTCACTTTGCCTGATTTCCGAACGCAACCAATCACGGTCACCGCCATTCCAGCAGCGATCACACTGCCAATGATGGTGCCAAGACGCAGTCGTGATCGCTTTGAGGTTGGTGGACGTGTGGTGGTGTTCATGAGCGTTGGGTTGTAAGTAAACTATCGACTCAATGTAGCAACCGGAGAGC
>JBBAOD010000386.1:0-1858 GCA_040401635.1 Phycisphaerales bacterium | reverse complement strand
TAAGCGGAACCTTGTGGAGCGCAGCCGTCCGCGTCCGAGGGTCCCGCGCGCAACGAAGGGGGCGGGGGACGTCTCAACTCACTTCACCGCACGCCGTCGTACTGGCCCGCATTCGCCTTACGAGGACGGCCGCTGAGCGCGGCCCTGTCCTCTCCGGCGCCTGCGGCCAGGTGACGGTGTTGAGAACTGCGTGGAATTCACGCCGTTGGTAGCGCAGTGAGCCCCGAAAATGGGGACAGGGGTGAACGGCACCTATTTCGGCATCGGGCACATGGTGACTTTGGTTCCCCATGCTGGTCCAAAGACTTCGGCCAGGAAGTCCTTCACCATCTCAAGGCTGCGCGCGTCAGCAAGCGGGTTGTATTGCATGCCACCCTTCGCATCTTGCGCGGCTGGGTTGGTGAATGCGTGGCCGCAGCCACCGAAGGCGTGCAATTGCCAATCAGCGCCGTGCTCCGTCATTTCACGTGCAAATGCTTCGACCGCATCGGGGCGCGCCATCGGATCGTTCCAACCGTGCAGTGCCAATACCTTGGTCTGCATCTGCGCGGGGCGCTGCAGTTTCGCTGCATCGAATGAGCCGAGCAATCCGTGCAGGCTCACCGTTCCGCGGATTCCGCTCATGCCCGCGCGCGCGAGGTCAAGAACGCACAATCCACCGAAGCAGAATCCGATTGCGCCGATGCGGTCCGAATCCACCATCGGAAGTGACTTCAGGTGTCGCACCGCTGCCTCCATACGCTGTCGTAGCAGTGCCCGATCGCTGACAATCGGCGTCATCAACGCAGTGTTCTCCTCCGGGGTAGTGCCGCGCTTGCCCTTGCCGTACATGTCGACCGCCAGCGCCGCGTAGCCGAGACCGGCAAGCCACTCCGCTTTTTCCATTTCAAGCGCAGAGCATCCCGACCATTGATGGAACACCAAGACCGCCGGCCGACGCATGTCGCGTGCGCCGTCGTAGGCCAAGAATCCTTCAAACTCAGTGGATCCGTCGCGGTATGTCTCGTTCGCTGCGTGCATGGATGTTCCTCGTTCAACTGGCCGGTGAAGCCACTCTCTTGGAAAGCGGGCGTGAGGCGGCATCCTATGGAAGGCGTGGCTGCGCATGGCAAAAAAAGAATTTGCAGAGAAAAACGGCGGCCACTGCTAGTGCCTTTCCGCACGGGCCTGAAGATGCGCGTCATGCGAAACCTCTCACATATCCCCGCTCGAGTCTTGGCTGCCTGTTTCACCGTGAGTTGCGCGGTCATCGCGCTTGCGGCAACGGCGGCCAACGACGCGCCGCGCTGGCGCCCAGTGCGTACGGAGATTCCGGCACAACCGGTCTCCGGCGCATTTGGCCCAGCAGTAGCGGTGACTGAGGGCCGCCTTTGGATCGGCCCGGCGCGCGACACGGATGTCGGCGACGGACCGCCACAGGTCACGGCCTTCGGCATCCGCGCCGGATTCGGGCTGCCCTCGTTCGACCCGGTCATAGTCGAACATCCGGCAGCCGCGCGGAATGCGGGGTTTGGGCTTGCGCTTGCGGCAGCACAGGGCATCTGCGTCGTGGGTTCACCACACGCAGGCTGCCGCGAGCGCGGATGCGATTCGGGGCAGGTGCATCTGGTTGCACACGATCACGACGGATCGTGGTCAGTCGACGAGGTCACCTGCCCTGACGCAAATCCTGCGTCGGAGTTTGGCGCAGCGGTGGCCACGGATGGTCGCACCATCGTGGTGGGATCGCCACGCGCCGATTCGCCGGACCGCGATGGTGGTGCCGTCGACATCTTTGAAGTCGGACCGGCGCCGGCATATGGTGTGACATTCGTCACACGACTTCGACCGCCGTTACCTCGCGCCAGCGCACGATTCG
>JBBAOD010000385.1:0-1863 GCA_040401635.1 Phycisphaerales bacterium | reverse complement strand
GGTGAAGCAGTCAGGGAACAGCACCACGGCTGGCGCACCGGGCGCTGCCTTGCTGCCGCGACGCGCGTACCAACGGTCAAGACCCTCGGCGTACAACGGCATGGAACGGCGCGTGTCGATACCGAGCACCCAGTTCTGCACGGTGCGCACAAACGGAGTGCGGTTGGCGAGATTGGCAAGCGGCCACAGGCGCGAAAGCAATCGGTTGATGCCGCGCACACGCCCAAACGCGCGCGCACGGAACGGCACGCGACCGGCAGCGGCATAGCCCTGCGCGGTGTATTCGGCTTTCAGTTTGGAGATATCAACGTTTGATGGGCACTCACTCTTGCATGCTTTGCAGCTGAGGCAGAGGGAAAGTGTGTCTTGGACGTCGGGTTGGTTCCAGTCGGCGTGGGCGTGCGATGCGCCGTTGGCGTTGTGCGCGCCGTGAGCGCCGTGCCCGCCGCCTGCTGCGTTCACCCCCAGCTGCCCCGTGATCGCCAGACGCAAGTGATTTCCACGCCCGCGCGTTGAATGGCGCTCATCCAGCGTTGCCTGATACGACGGACACATAGTGACGGTGCCCTGCAATCGTCGGCACAGCCCTGCGCCGTTACACATTTCAATCGCGTGACCGAATCCATCTTCCTTCTCATAAGTGAAGAAGGTGTTCTTCGCCTCAGGATGCACGGGAACACCGTTGGGTGCCAAGCGCAAATCTTCGATGGGCATGGCGCGGCGCGTGACATCAATCTTGATGCCAGGGTTCATGATGCCCGCCGGATCCCAAATCGCTTTCACTGCGGCAAGCGCATTGCACACCGTCTCACCAAAGTAACGCAACTGCAACGCGGTGCGCGATCGTCCCGAGCCGTGTTCGCCGCTCAAGGCACCGCCGTAGCGCACCACCAAGTCAGTCACTTCTTCGCCAATCTTCAGTACGCGTTCACGATCACCTGCGTCGGTGAGCGCAAGCATCGGGCGAATGTGCAAGCAACCAACGCTGGCATGTGCGTAGAAACTGGCGTGCGTGCCGTGCCCCGCAAGAATCGCCTTGAATTCCTTGATAAATCCGGGCAGCTTGGCAGGGTCCACCGCGGTGTCCTCTACAAATCCAAGCGGCCGGCGCAAGCCCTTCACTCCGTGCAACAGCGGCTCGCCGGCTTTACGCAAACGCCATGCTTCAGCCATGCGCTTTGCGTCCGTGTACTGCTCCATCGGCTGACTCGGAAGCCGTTCGCGCAGTGCGCTCAACTTGGCTTCGACCTCTGCGAGCGTCTGCGCGAAGTACTCCACATACATCACCGCGCCGAGTGCAACGCCGTCGGGGCGTGGCATCAATTCCACGTACTTGGCGTATTCGCGGTTGCCGCGGGCAATGTCAATGATGACCTCGTCAACCATCTCAACCGCCGCAGGCCCAGTAGCAAGCATGGCATCCAACGCGGCAAGCGACGCATCCACGGACTCGAAGCCCATGATGGCAAGACCCTTTGCCTTTGGTGTCGGCACCAACTTCACTTCTGCACCAAGAATGGTGCAGAGCGTTCCCTCGGAGCCGCACACCAGATGCGCCAGATTGACGCGATCCATGGTGCCGGGCGTGGACTGCTCAAGTCCATCTAAGAACAGGTCAAAGTTGTAACCATCGACATGGCGCAGAATGCGCGGGAAACGCGCGCGAATTTCATCGCGGATCGGCCAGAGCACCGCGCGCATGGCTTCCGCGATCCGTCGCTGCGCCGGGTCACGATCACACGCGCCCTCTTGCAAGCGATGCACTGTGCCATCAGCGAGCACCACATCGAGCGCATAGAGATTCTCAACCGTACGACCGTAAATAATGCTGTGCGCACCCGCGGAATTGTTGCCGATGCAGCC
>JBBAOD010000384.1:0-1868 GCA_040401635.1 Phycisphaerales bacterium | reverse complement strand
CGCGTGGCTCCAGCGGCGCGCGTGGCTCCAGCGGCGCGCGTGGCTCCAGCGGCGCGCGTGGCTCCAGCGGCGCATCGTCGGTCATGCGTCGTCTTCCCAATACGGGCGATCCGCAACGCCAGGTGGTGGAAATGCACCGCGCGTGCGCTCGCGTAATCTCGCGCGGCAGCGCATGCGCAACTCTTCAATGCGCGAACGGAGATTCTCTAAGAACACATCCGGTCCTTCAGCGGACCACAGTTCCACGGTCTCTGACGAAATAGGTTCGCCAATCTCTGCCTGCAGCTTGCCGTGCAAGAATGGCCAACGCCGTGACTTTGGCCAAATATCATGCGCGCCCTCTATCGCCATTGGAACAATCGTTGCCTTGGCGCGACGCGCAAGGAGCGCGATACCCGGCTTGAATGCCTTGGTACGACCATCATCGTTGCGCGTTCCTTCCGGGAACATGAACACGGTGCGGCCCATACCCAATTGGGTGATCGCCGTGCGCAATGCGCCAAGATCACCGGAGCCACGCTCAATAGGTACCGCGCCGTAGCTACGAATCAGCATGGCGAAGGGGCGAAACCGAAACAAACTCTCACGTGCAATGATGGTGTACGGGCGGTCACGTGTGGCACTCCCGCACGCGGGCGGATCGAGCAAACTCTGATGATTGCTCACCACCAAAATGCCGCCCTGACGCGGTAATCGCTCTTGTCCGGTGCAGCGAAATCCCCAAATCAGGCGCAAGGTGTAGAACACGATAAAAGCGCTGGCGCTGTACCACGCAACACTCAACGCACCGCGGCCGGGAGCGCGGCGGTTCGCCTGAAAGAGCGTGATCATGCCGTCTGCACCGCTCGTGACGGTGAAAGAAGGTCCGCAGGAACAGCCACGCGCGTGCGCTGCTCCAGTTCAAGCACTACTTGGTCAAGCGTGAGACCGCTGGTATCGATGCGTTGCGCGCCAGGCGCACAGACTAACGGGCCATCAACGCGGGTTTCATCCAGGTGATCGCGCTGTTGAATGGCGCGCAATACTGCTTCGTAATCCGCGGGTCGACCCTGCGCGCGCATTTGGTCAACGCGGCGGCGCGCGCGAACTTCGGGATGCGCATCTAAGTAAAAGCGAACCACGGCATCCGGAAACACCACCGATCCTTGATCGCGGCCTTCGGTGACTAAACGTGGATGCGCGCGGCCGATGACACGTTGCGCCTCAACCATGGCGGCTCGCAACGCCGGCTGGCGCGCCACCACACTCACTGCAACATTGATATCCGCATCACGAATGCGCTCGGTGAGATCACGACCACCAAGCAGCAGCCGCGGCGGACGGAACGACCAATCGAAAGCTAATCCTTCTTCCGCGATACGCGCGGCGAGCGCCACGCCGTCATCGGCTGGCACGCCTTCATCAAGCGCAACAACGGCTGCGGCGCGGTACATGGCGCCGGTATCAAGTACCTCAAGGCCAAGCCGTTGTGCCAGTTTCCAGGCAACCGAACTCTTTCCCGTGCCGGCCGGTCCATCCATCGTGACGATCACGCCCGACGCTGCGGTCACGACGCCACCTCGGCCTCGCCCTCAGCTTCTTCCTCATCCTCAATTTCTACCGGATCAATCTCAGCGGCAAAGAGGTCGCGGGCGAGTTCGATGTTGCCAATCGGATCGGCCTTGGCGGAGTAGTCAATACAGAGCGTGTTCTGGTAGCCAACGGTGCGAACCGCATCGAGGAGCTTGGCGAGGTCCCACGCATCATGCTTGCCAGTCTTGCCGAACCCTTTGATACTGGCCTCGACAGCCTGCGCATACGGAGCAAGCTTGCGGAGCGTGCCTTCAGCGTCACCCGAAGCCGCTGCATGTGCAAAGGTGGGCATACTT
>JBBAOD010000383.1:0-1870 GCA_040401635.1 Phycisphaerales bacterium | reverse complement strand
GCGATTCGGGCGGGCGCACGCGAGCCATGCTGCTGATGCCGTGGTGTTGAGTGCCGCCAGTTACGCGCGCACCCCGTTCGGATCTATCGATGCCGCAACCGCGGAACGCGAAATGCGCATCAATGCCTTGGCACCTTTGTTGTTAGTACAGGCGCTTGCTCCGGCCTTGGCACGCTCTTCGCTCCATGGCGGCGGTGCAGTGCTGGCGTTTGGAGATATTCACGCCATGGGTCGACCGCGCCGAGCGTTTGCGCCGTACCTCATGTCTAAATCGGCATTGCATTCCATGGTGGAAGCGCTGGCGCTGGAGTTGGCGCCCGCGGTGCGCATCAATGGCATTGCCCCTGGTGTGGTGGCATGGCCAGACGACGCGCCAGCCGAGGAACGCGCGGCGTATGAGTCACGCATTCCGCTGGTACGAGCAGGTACTCCCGATGATGCGGCGCGCCTGGTGCGTTCAATGATTGAAGACATGCCCTACGTCACCGGCACGGTCATTCGTTTGGACGGCGGTCGTTGGTTGCGCTGAGTGCAGCGCGCACTTCTTCGGCGGGGGCGCCGGCCAGGCCAGCAGCATCGGCAGAGATCATCGCTTTCACTTGATCGCCGGCCCGCATCCATGCGGCAGCAGCGTGCAGCGATCTTTTCCAGTCATTGGGTGCCGCCGAAGCACTTTCATCAAGCGTCCCAGCTGCCTCACGCGCTTGCCCCAGGGCGAAATAGGCAGCAGCAATTTCTTGTGCGCACGCTGGTTGGCGGCGCAGTGGGGCGTCCAGTGCCAAGAGCAGTTCCAGCGATTCGCGCGGTGCGCCTGCCATGCGTCGCATGCGTGCGTCGGCAATGCGCAGCTCGATCGACGTCGGTGCCAGTGCGCGGGCTTGGGCAATCTTGATCCGCGCGGCATTGGGGTCACCGTTTCGCAATTCCAAATCAGCGAGCGCCGCTTTCGGATCCGGTGATTCAGGCATGGCGCGTTCGGCAGCTTCCAGGAGCCGACGCGCTTCGACGGCCTCGCCATCACGCGCGCGTGCCATTCCTAAGTACAGGGCAAACTGCGCGCTGGAGGGATCGGCCGCAAACGCGGCCTCATAGTGGGCGACCGCTTGTGGATGGCGCATGGCGGTGTCTGAAACCACGCCGGCGGCATGTTGCAGGGCGGCGTTGGTGGGTGCCAAGGCGGCCGCCCGGTCATACGCGTCCGCTGCGCGCGCCATGACGTCGGCACGGTCTTGGGAAGGCAGGTCAGGCTGCATGGCTAGGGCTACCAGTGCCCGGCCAAGGATTTCCTGAGCCCGCATCAGGCCGGGCGCTTCACTCGCCAATTTTTCTGCCACAAAGACTGCTTCGCTTGGCTTGTCGGCGGCCAGATACGAATCGATGGCACGAATGGCGGCGTCCAACTTCTTTGGCTCAACGCTGCTTGCTGCGGCAGGCTTGGCGTCGGTGGGGCCGCAGCCAAACGGGGCGAACGCGGTCGCCATGGTCATTGCCACTGCCGTCCACGGCAACAGCATGCGCGCCGTGGCGCGGAGAAGGGTTCCGCTTTCGTAGAATCGTCGTTCCATGTCAAGCGCACAGCCCATCGAATCGAGCACGCCAACCGGCGCCTCTGAACTCCAACTCGCCAAAGCCTACACCCCGGCGGACGCGGAGACCTTTGCGTGGTCGCGGTGGCGCGACGTACGTTGCTTCCATGCGGAGCCCACTGATGTTGGCGCGCCGTATTCGATCTTCATTCCGCCGCCAAATGTCACCGCCGCGCTGCACCTTGGTCATGCGCTCAACAACACGTTGCAAGATGTCTTGACGCGCTACCACCGCATGAAGGGCATGAACACCATGTGGATGCCGGGCACTGACCACGCTGGCA
>JBBAOD010000382.1:0-1879 GCA_040401635.1 Phycisphaerales bacterium | reverse complement strand
TACTCCGCCAACTTAAACGCCCTGCAACGGGTGCAACTACTGCAAACACGCCTCGACCGCGCGCTTCGGTCTGGCACCATTACCTTTAGTTCGCGGCACGAAGGCCACTATGACGCCGCGTGGGTCATGGTTTCCAATGCCGCAGAAGTGCTCGCGCTCATTGAAGAAACCCGGCGCCGCTATCGCCGCTGAGGTGACGCCACGATTGAATGGATCACTGATTCCACTGCGCGCCCGTGCGCGGGTTCGGCAGCGATGCCGCCAGCTTCTCCAGCAGTTCACGAGCCGCCGGATCAAGTTCCTTGGGTGCTTCAATCTGAATCACCGCATGGAAATCACCAGCGGTCCCCTTGGCGGGCTGAATACCTTTGCCCTTCACCCGTAGGTGTTGGCCACTCTTCACGCCCGCAGGAATTTTGAGTTGCACGCTGCCAGAAATCAGCGGCACACGCACCGTGGTGCCCAACGCCGCTTCGGCAATCGTCACCGGTACATCCATCAAGATGTCGTCGCCTTCACGGCGAAACCACGGGTGCGGCGAAACATGAATGGTGATGATCAGATCACCACGCGGACCGCCCGCCGCGCTCACTCCGCCTTTGCCGCGCACGGCAAGTTTCGTTCCGCTGGCAATGCCGGCAGGAATGCGAACTTCGATCGACTCACCTTCAAGCCGGAACGATCGCGTTCCGCCCAGCACCGCCGTGGTGAAGTCGATGGTCTCCGACGCGGGTGCGTTTCGGCCTGGCTGCGGCGCATCGTCTTCTTCGTCGCCTTCGAATCCACCGAAGCCACGTCCGCGCGCACTGCGTGGTCCGCCGCGCCCGAACATCGACCCAAAGACATCTTCGAAAGTGGATGGGTCAACGTTCTGCCATGACTGACCGCCGCCGCCGCCAAACGGTCCAGCGCCACCGAACGGATCGCCTCCCCCCGGACCACCGCGCTGACCGCCGCCGCCGCCGGTGGGACCGCTCTTCACACCAGCAATTCCAAACTGGTCATACATCTTGCGCTTTTCCGGATCCGCAAGGATGTCATACGCCTCTTGAATTTCCTTGAAGCGCGCGTCCGCACCCGGCTCCTTGTTGACGTCTGGATGAAACTTGCGCACCAGCCCGCGATGCGCCTTCTTCAGGTCATCCGCGCTTGCGGTCTTTGAAACGCCAAGGAGCTTGTAGAGATCACTTTCCATTGCGGGAGCAGCGGAGTATATGGCCCGTCGTTGGCAGTCCCCGCATTCGGTACGGCGTACGATTCCCTGCGCGATGGACTCCTGCACCCCACGAACCACCGATCGCCCCGTTTCGATCGCGCTTCCGGTACTTCCTTCAGCCAGTGCGTCGCACCGAACATCGTTCGGATCACGCCGGGGTTGGGTGCGCGCCGCAGTACTCGCTGGCGTGTGGCTCTTCATGATTGGGCACCTGGTGCAGTGGCTCGCGCTGGGCACCACGCTGGCGCCCATTGAGCCGAGTGAATCGATGCAGACCGTGAAGGACGGCATCATCACGGTGGGAGCGATCTTCTTTGGTGTTGCGCTGCTTTCCACCGCACTCCTGGGACGATGGTTCTGCGGTTGGGGCTGCCATTGGGTGGCAATTCAGGACGCAACAGCATGGGCGCTGGCACGCGCGGGCATTCGCCCCAAGCCATTTCGATCACGCCTGTTGGTGTGGCTGCCGCTCAGCCTCGCGCTGTACATGTTTGTGTGGCCGCTGTTCTACCGATTCGCTGTTGCGCCGTGGATTCAGCCGGACCTGCGCTGGCCTGGTTTCACAACGCAGGTGATGACGCAGGATTTCTGGGCAACTTTCCCGGGCCTTGCCATGGGCATTCCCTTTGTATTTGTCTCGGGCATCTTGGTGGTGTGGCTCCT
>JBBAOD010000381.1:0-1892 GCA_040401635.1 Phycisphaerales bacterium | reverse complement strand
AGTGGCCATCAGCGCAAGCAGCGCGAACACCCATGTTGCATCCGGCGCAAGGCCCAGGCTCGGGCCGGCAAACCACGCCACCGCTGCAAGCGCGGGTCCAACGAAAAGCCCAAGCCGCTCGACGAATCGCGATCCGATCTCCAGCTCACCCGCGAGTTCTTCGTCCTGCGATTGCGTGGGCTGTGCCATCGGCGGTAAGGGTAGCGGAGCCGGATGGGGTCAAAAGTTCACGAATTCGTCCATAAGGGGCTTGCCCACCAGCAGATCCACAATAACCTCGTCCTACTGCCTTCACTCAACGACCCTTCCCCCAAGGAATCTGTTCGTGCTGATCAACCACCGCTGCGCACAACTCGCTTTCGCACTCGTCGCCACGGTGGCTCCATTCGCCCATGCAGAAGTCCCCGCGCCGTACAACGTCGCGGCCGGCCAAGCGGCGCAGGTCACGGTGCGCATCACCACCACCAATAGTTCCGGCACGCAGTTCAGTGAAGACTCAATGATCGTGCCCGTCACTGGCATCGGTAGTTTCGGGCTGCTTCCAAACACGCCGCCCTTCACATTCGCGGAAATGAAGGCAGGTTCCAAGCTGAATTTCGGCGGCGGCAGTCTGGACTTCCAGCTCCTCTGCGGCGTGTTCGGGTGTGTACCGGTCAATGTGAATTTGAGCACCACCACCGCCACCATGATCGCCAATACTGGTGCATCAATCGTCGGCTCCGGGCGCGCCGACTTTGGTACGACGTGGACCCTGAGCGGTAATTACGTGACCACTACGCCGTTCTCATCGTCACCCGGCACGCTCGACGCCACCTCTGTTGCCCCGTTCGGCACCACGTTCACCTTCGACGCCACCGGATTCATCGGCAGGCAACTCACGATCGGCGCCATCGAAGGCGACCTTGATCCTTCCAGCTTCCCCGCCGGCACCACTGCGCGCATCCGCACAACGGTGGTCTTTGGCAACACCTACATTGAGGGTCCGTACTACCTCGGGCCGCCGCCAAGCTGCGGCACTGGTGAGCCGTGCAACACGCCGCACAGCGGCAGCGGCTGCGCCAACTCCGCATGTTGCGCGATTGTGTGCGGCATTGATCCGCCGTGCTGCACCGTTTCGTGGGATTCACTGTGCGTGAACATCGCCGTGGAGCGTTGCAACCTGACCCCTGAGAACGATCACTGCAACGCTGCCCGCCCGCTCGGCTTCGGTCGCTATCCCTTCACAACATTGAATACGGATACCGACGGCCCGCCCCTCATTTCGGAGTGTGCAGACCCCGCAACCGGCGGCCTATTCACCAACGATGTGTGGTTCCGCGTTGTGCCCCCAGTGAACGGCGGCTTGGCGGTTTCCACCTGTAATCACTCGGGCTTCGACACCAATATTGTCATCTACGGTTCGTGCGGCGGAGTTCCGCTTGCCTGCAATGACAACGACTCCGTCTGCAACGGAGGCACCTCGCGCCTCATCGTTCCGTGCACGGCGGGTGAGCTCTACTTGATTCGCGTCGGCGGCAAGGGCGTAACCGGCACTGGCGAAATCGACATCGCCCTGGGTGACCCGGCGCCGATCCCGGATGGTCTTGCCGTGCAGTGGCCTGCATCACAAGGTGGCAACAACCACTGGTACGCGGTGTACGCACTCGACGGCAGCAAGACGTTCAACGAGGCGAAGGCCACGGCGATCGCGCTCGGTGGTTACCCCGCAACCATCACTTCGGCTGCGGAGAGTGAGTTCATTCGTACCCGCGCAACCCCAACGCTCCTCGGCGGTCCAACCGCCTTCGGACTGGTGCAGGCGCCAGGCTGCGCGGAGCCTGCTGGTGGTTGGGGATGGTCAAACGGCGAACCACTCGTCTACACCAACTGGAATCCTGGCGAACCCAACAACG
>JBBAOD010000380.1:0-1894 GCA_040401635.1 Phycisphaerales bacterium | reverse complement strand
TACGCAATTGAGCCGCGCTCAGGTGCAGGACCTATGGGTAGACGTATTGACCAAGTTAGACGGGCCGATTCCGGTTAACCCAAAGACGGGATGGGACGAACGCCGCAAGGCGCAAGCGATCGCGGGTTTGGCCCATGCCTCGCGGGTATTTGATACCGAATCGGCGCAGTTTGGGCCTACTCTGTGGGTCGCGGCAAATGCCATCACCCATTACATCCAACACGAACGGGCCGCGCATTCGGTCCGCACCAAGGACGCCGCGCAGCGAACCTATGCCGCATGGGATGGGTCCGTTGCGGATGACGTTGCACTCGCCCTAGATACGGCGGCGCAATTGACGCGCTGACCGTCACTCACTCACTCGCTCACTTGCCCCCCGGCGCGTTGCCGGGGGGCTTTCATTTGCGGACTGATTTAACTTTCACCTGAAAGGACTTGTCATGTTTATTTACGCTTGTTTGATTATGTGCGATTTCATTATCCCCCTGCCCGGCGGCGGTTGGTCTGACGGGAACGGGCCAGTCCTGCCGATGCCCGGCGGCGCTTGGTCATGGCCGGACGGCTACGCGCTGCCCTTGCCGGGCGGAGGATGGACCGGAGAGGGCTTCGACCGTCTGCCCGGCCTGAACCCGGTCACGCCTTGGGGATTGAACCCGCAGCCACGGCACCCCGGCAGCGATGGGCCGCACCGATGGGCGCCATCGCCTTGGTTGGATCCGGACGCCGTCACGCCTTGGCCGTACGCGCCGCGCTGACCGAAGCGCCGATTGAAGTGACAGGGCCAGCGCTCACGCGCTGGCCCTGTTCACATTGGGTACGCCTGAATGACCACTACCCCGCGCATCCGGCCATCGGGCGGGTGGACCGTGATGGTCATGGTCCGCACCGCCTTATCATCCACCCACCAAGCCGCATCGGTCAGCCCGTCGATATACGACTTGCAGCGACTCAGCGCATTGTCGCAATCGATCAGCCGCTTGGTTGGGCAATACCAATCGATCCGCAACCCGGCCTTGGGCAGAGGCCGACGAAGAAGGCCCCTCCCAGCCGACGAAGAAGTGGCCCGGTCTGCGCTTGCCGCCTTGGACCGGACCACCCAATGGCATCGCGAGTTTGCGCCTGCGACTTTGGGAAGCGGCAACAGGACTTCAGCACTCATCGATGAATTTGAAACGGCGGACATACTCCCCGATCTCCATGATCTTGAGCCGATCCTTCTCGGCACGAAGAACGGTGGCGATCAGTTGTTTCCTTGCAACCGTTCCAATGCACTTGAGATTGCTGGTTTGGGTGATCTGATATATCAACTCCATCACCATATCGTCATAAGCCGCTGCGGCGCAGGCCCTAATACGTTCACGGTCAATAGCCCTATCGCGTTCAAGTGTTGCAATGGCAACCTTCTCACGGTCCGTGATGGGTGTTCTTGTTGGAAGCGTTCCGATTCTCATTTTCTCACCCCATGCTTAGGCTTGTTGCGAATCATGTCCACCGCAATCGCCAGTATGCGAGGCGTATCGCATGGCGCCAACTCACGCGCCAAGACCAGTTCACCCTCTGTGACATTGGCCAACACATCCTCGGCCCACTTGTCCCACTCAGCAATTTCCGCCGTCGATGGCCCGGTGTGCAGTTCCCGGCGCTCGGTGTTCAACTGCTCGTTGTAAGGCTTAATCGTCCGCTCTGCATACAACTCCATGATGCGGTGGATCTTGGGTTCTTTGAAACCCCCACTTGCCTCCATTTTGTGCAAGCCTGCGCAGTCTTGTAATTTTGCCTGATCTAGTTGCCCCCACCGATCGGCGCACAACATAGCCGTAACGTCATTGGGGCACCAGTCCGGCCATATGCTTGTAATCAAAGCCCACGAAGAAAGATATGTCTTTTGTTCCAT
>JBBAOD010000379.1:0-1896 GCA_040401635.1 Phycisphaerales bacterium | reverse complement strand
CGGAAGGCGCTTGGGCCTTCCGCTTTAGAGTGAGGAGTCGGGCTGGCGGGATTTGCCGCCCGCTCCTGCGGGCGCCGACTCACGCGCGGGCTGACGCGCAGCGTCAGAACGCAGCGACGCAGCGCAGCTGCGGCGCCCAGACCGACCCCGGAACGACAAAGCGGAAGGCGCTTGGGCCTTCCGCTTTAGAGTGAGGAGTCGGGCTGGCGGGATTTGAACCCACGACCTTTTGACCCCCAGTCAAACGCGCTACCAAACTGCGCTACAGCCCGCGGTGCGGAAGACGAGTGTAGTCGAGAGCGCCGCAAGGTGTCAGATGATGACGCTATCGATGATCATGGGATCAATGGAGATGTTGGCGGCGAAGGATTATCGCTTGACTGATGAAGTCGGACCGCCTGCGGCGCGGAGTGATCCGGCACAACATCGTCAGCGTGATTTTTTAGTGAAGAAAGAAGAAAGAAAGAGGAAGAGGAAAGAGGAAAGAGAGGAAAGGAAAGCAATCAGGGGGCCCTCGCGACGCGAAACCCGATGAGGCCGTCCGAGCCGTCGGGCGTGACGTAGCCGCGGTACGAGGAGCGCACGTTGAACGTGTAGTTGACCCAGGAGCCGCCGCGGAACACGCGGGACGAACCAGACACCGGACCAAGCGGATTCGTCGATGGACTCACCGAATAGTAACTGCCGTCATACCAATCATTCACCCACTCCCACACGTTGCCTGACATGTCATACAAGCCAAGTGCGTTGGCTGCCTTACCCCCAACGACGTGTGTCTGGCTACCAGAGTTGGCGTTGTACCACGCAATCGTCCCCACAGTGGCGTCATCACTACTCCCATTGTTGAACGCCGTCGTCGTACCTGCGCGGCACGCATACTCCCACTCCGCTTCGCTTGGCAAGCGCATGCCCGTTACGCTCAGGTAACCCTGAATAGTGTTCCAACTCACCTGCTCCACCGGGCGGCTTGCAGAGTCGGACTGCCCTTGGAAGTAACTCGGATTACTCCCCATCCTCGCAACCCACTGCCCCTGCGTCACTTCATACCTGCCTAGATAGAACGCCTGCGTCAAGATCACCGAGTGCGTGGGGTTCTCATTGCTGTTACACCCATACTGGTTCGACGCCGTACATCCCATCGTGAATGTCCCCGGCGGAACCAACAACATCTCCATCTGCGTCGCCGTGTCACGCACGCGCCATGCCATCCCACTCGCCGTAATCGCCGCGCGCAGCGTGGAATCCGTCACCACCGCGGGGTTCGGCTGCGCTTCCACCAGCGTCGCCCAACTGGGGACAACAATCGACACGTAGCGATAGCCGCCCACCACCGTGATCGTGCCCTTTCCGCCTGTAATCACTACATCCGCATTGCCAAGCGTTCCCGCTGGGGTCATGGCCGTCACCGTCGTGGCGTTCACCACCGTGACGCCGGTGCACGGCGTGCCACCAATGCTGACTCCCGTAGTGAGCGCGAGGTACGCGCCTGTGATCGTGATCTGCGAGCCGCCCGCGGTTGCTCCCGCGTTCGGCACAATTGAACTGACAGACGCCGGCATGTAAGTGAATGTCTGAGGTGCGGTGTACGTGCCTGCGGCGGTTGTCACACGTACCGCGACTGGACCAAGGATGCCCGCCGGCGTGGTGGCGGTGACGGTGGTTGGAGAGTTCACCGTGACAATGGTGGCTAGTACACCGCCAACTGTGACCTCTGATGCGGTACCAAGGTACGACCCCGTGATGGTGATCACCGTGCCGCCTACGAAACACCCTTCAGTCGGTGTGACGCCACTGATCGATGCCGGACACGGGCCCCAGTTAGAGAGCAATGCCCCGAGATCACCGCCGTTGATCACCCCGTCACCGTTGATATCAGATGCAACCGAGAACGGGGCG
>JBBAOD010000378.1:0-1957 GCA_040401635.1 Phycisphaerales bacterium | reverse complement strand
ACCAACTGAGCTACCGAGGCTAGTGAAGCGGAGGATTATAACCAAATCCACCGTCGATGGGGCGCGCTTTGCTTAGGCAGTGGCTCCGTGGCATGCCTTGTACTTCTTGCCGCTGCCGCAGGGGCAGGGTTCGTTGCGACCAACCACCTTCATGGCCTTGTCGGACAGCTCCTTTTTCACCGGCTCGCCGGATACTCCAGCCATTTCAGCCTGCTCAATCTGCGCCCGCTGCTCAGCCGTTGGGCCAGGTTCAGCGTCGGTCATCAGGCCGGCATTCTGCGCGGGTCGAGCCTGAGGAGCGAGGCGGCCCTTTAGGAGGATGTCGCTGGCGCGTTCGCGGATCGACTCTTCCATCTCGTTGAACGTTTCCGCCGCGCCCTTTTTGAACTCAATGCGCGGATCCTTCTGGGCGATGCCCCGGAATCCGATCGAGTCGCGCAGCTGATCCATGGAATGCAGGTTGTTCTTCCATGCATCGTCATAAATCTGCAGAAGCACCCAGCGCTCAAACTGCTCCAGTTCTTGGCGCATGAAACTGCGCAATCGCGCCCGGACGTAGGTTTGTGGATCTGCAGCGCACTGCTCGCGATCAAACTCGCCAAGTTGCACCATGCACTCCTTCTCAAACCAGTTTCCGATCGACTCGGTGTCGGTTCCCGCAGCAAGGCATGCTTGCGCGCGTCGCTCGATCACGGATTCATCCACCTTGCGGGCTTCGTCAAGTAGGAGTTTGGCAAGGTCCGCTGGCTGTTGCGATGGCAGCGTCTCCGGCGTCCAGTCGACGCTGTAGCGGGCACGCGCCCAGGCACAGAAGTCAGTCAAGGCAGCGCCAGCCTGGTCCTTGCCATTCTCTGGATCTTGCTGTGACTGCTGCAGTCGTGTGGAGGTTGACTCGATCGCAAACTCGATCGGGTAGCGCACTTCGCGGTCTTGGAAGAAGGTGCGGGCGCGCTCGGCCAGCTTCTCGCCTGCTTCGTCAGGAGTGCGGCAGTCCTTGAAGACGGTTGGATCAAGTTGAATTCCGAACTTGTTGTTGGCCCACTGCGCCAGCGCCGCGGCGCCGTAGTTGGGGACCAAGAACGCATCGACTGCGGAGTTGTCGATCGCACGGAACTTGGCTGAAGCCGCCGCCTCAATCAGGCGCTTGACGGGTTCGGCATCTTCGGCAAGCACCAAGTCGCGCGGCAATTCCGCGCCGAAGTTGGTACGAGCCCAGTCCTGCAGTTCTTCGACATTCCACTCGGAACTGTCCGTGTCAGAAGCCATATATTCACCAACGGTATTGCCGATGGTGACAGTGGCTTCTTCAAGGGTCTCGATGTCGATGACCTTGCGAACCTTGTCGCGATCCTTGCCAGCGAAGCGATCCGCGTCGATGCTGACGTTGTAGTGCTCGCGCACCCACTCAGCGATCTCCTTGGCAACGTAATCGGGCCCCAGGTGGCGGCGCGCAGAATCCATGGCGGATTCTTCGATGTACTGCAAGGCGATTGAGCGAACGCCGCGGTGCTCAAGCACCGGCTGACGCAAGCCGTAGAACTTCCTGCGCTGGTATTCCATCGGCTCGTCGTATTCCAGAATGGTCTTGCGCATCTGGAAGTTGCGTTCTTCCACCTTGCGCTGCGCCTTCTCAACGGCACGCGTCAGCATGGGCGCCTCAATGGCATCGCCTTCCTTCATGCCAAGCTTGGAAAGCAATCCAAGGGTCGCCTTGCCGGCGAACATCTTCATCAGTTCGTCATCCAGTGCGAGGAAGAATCGGCTGGAGCCTTGGTCGCCTTGGCGTCCGGCACGGCCGCGCAACTGGTTGTCGATGCGTCGGCTTTCGTGGCGCTCGGTGCCAATGATGTGCAGTCCACCCATGTCTTCCACCGCTGCAAAGAAGCGCAGGCGGTGCAACATGAAGTTGCCGAGGGAGTCCAGGTTGTCCTCCAAATCTTGGGCGTTGGCGGTGGCT
>JBBAOD010000377.1:861-1981 GCA_040401635.1 Phycisphaerales bacterium | reverse complement strand
GACACGTTCGGCGCCCGCCGGCCACCGTCCTCCCAAGCCCTCCCATCAGACCAAGTCTTTCATGAAAAATCCGAACTGTGGCCCGTTTAACGCGTGTTGGAGCTGAGCTAAGTGGGCGTCAGCACCAGGACAGCGTTCGTCAACAGGAACAACAGCGTCGCCGGTCTCTGTCGCCCGGGGCGCTTCAGCCTGCAGGTGGCCGCCAGTCTGAGCGCAAGCAGCAGTACAGCGACAAGCAAGGTAGCCAGCAGCGCGGCCGTGCGGAGAAGGACCAAGCTCCAGTGCAGAAGCAGAAGAGTTCGAAGTCGTGCTGGGCGTACAACACTGACCAGGGGTGCTCGTTCGGGGACAGCTGTAGGTTCACCCACGACGAGCAGCCGCTGCCCCAGCACCGATCTGCCGGTCGTGGTCAGGGTGACGCTGGTGGGCGCGGGCGGCAGCACGGTGGACGTCCTCCTGCAGCCCATCAGCAGGAGTCCACAGAGAATCGTCTTGGACTACATCGTGGCAGTGGAGTGAAATTCGTGGGGAAGATCTCTAACAAGACCGAATGGCCAACTGCACAGGAAGCTGCGGCAGTGAACACTGCGCGACCAAGGAATGGTCTGCACGCCGCCGGACGAGGGAAGCATCAGTGCCTGCCAGTGGCGCTGTCTGTCCGAACGGACGTCGTGAATGATGATGTGCTTCCGGAGCTACTGGACGAGGATGATGAACCCGATGGGCGAGAACATGTTTTGAATGACATGCTCGACGGCAAGACTCTTCCGGCTGGCACGGTGTTGTTGGATTCCTGCAGCGCCACTTGTCTTATGAAGCATAATCTGCTTGAGGCAGCGGGTCGTCGAAGCGACATGGTCCTCAAGGGTGTCGGGCCGGATATCGTGAAGGCAGTCAAGGTCGTCGACATCGAGCTCACGGCCTGTTTTGGCTACCAGAACGAGCGGCCGGCGACGCTTCCACCCATCGCGGTGCACACAGTCGAGGGTATGCAGGAATGCCTCCTTTTGTCACAAGGACAATTGGCGCGGCGTGGGTGCGACTTCATCACGCCAAGTGGTGACGCCAACAAAGGGTACATAATTCTGCCGCCTGATAACAAAGGGCGGCGGTCGCGCCT
>JBBAOD010000377.1:0-851 GCA_040401635.1 Phycisphaerales bacterium | reverse complement strand
GACCACAATCTTCTTGTGATCAACGAGCCATTGCGTATTTCGAGCACAACGGGTGCCAATACTTCTTTTGGCCTGAGCGACACGCCTGTATACCATGTGGACAAGGCGGCCTTCATGCTCACCACGCGTACGCCGCTGCCGGCACTGGAATTGCAGAATTCGTATGTGGTCACGAAGGTGCAGCCAAAGCCGACTACTGTGAGGGTGGTGCCAATACCCGCTCCGCAGTCTACTCGACAGCTTCGATCGGCCACTGTGCGACCATCTGGGCAGCCGAGTAGGTCGGCTGGTGTAGCGAAGTCGTCTTCAAAGAGCGTTAAGTTGAGCAGCGTCAAGTCGGTTAACGTTTCCGAGCTGAAGAAGGCGCTAACGGTGGCGGTGCCCCAGGTCGCGCCTCCTACGAACTCGGCCATCGGCGCTCCAGGTGGGGAGGCGCTGTTCGCGAAGCCGGCGGAGCCAGCCACAGTGCCGATGGTGTCGTCCCGTGAGGCATCACCGTCGATCGGCGCGTTTCAGATGCAGTTCAAACAGCTCGGTGATGACGAAGCTTCTGCGATTGAGGACCGCAACGTTCGGCTGACTGCCCTGCTTGACGCCTACGAGTTGCGCGCATATGAGCACATGTTTGCGGCGGCTGGCTACCGGTGGGTAACAGACTTTCCGCAACAGGAGACCGACCTGATCTCAGAGTGTCGACAATTGTTTGACCAGATGCGCAAGCCCGAATGGAAACGGCTGGTGCGGGTCATTATGGATCAACAGCGCACGCTTCTCTTGCCGGGTGAGCCCAGAATGCCGCCGGTCGCATCGGCTAAACTGGAGCCACATGTGTGCGTTGGCTGTGATGCTCA
>JBBAOD010000376.1:0-2000 GCA_040401635.1 Phycisphaerales bacterium | reverse complement strand
CCATGAGAATTGCACGACGCTTCACGACCGCTGGCAAGGACGTTTACGGAACCACCGAGTGGACCACCCGCTCAAGCCGCATCTCCAATTCGGACGGAAGCACCGTCTTTGAAATGCACGACGCGCAGGTTCCGGCGTCATGGAGTCAGCTTGCCACGGACATCGTGGTCAGCAAGTACTTCCGCAAGGCTGGCGTGCCACAGCTTGGCGCCGACGGCCGACCGCTCAAGGATGCCGCGGGCAAGCCCGTTCTTGGACCAGAGCGCAGCGTTCGCCAAGTGGCACATCGCTTGGCTGGTTGCTGGCGCCACTGGGGCGAGAAGTTTGGCTACTTCACTGCCAAGAAGGACGCTGACGCTTTCTACGACGAACTGGCGCACATGCTGCTCAACCAGATGGCCGCGCCGAATAGCCCACAGTGGTTCAACACTGGCTTGAACTACGCGTACGGAATCAGCGGCCCTGCGCAGGGTCACTGGATCGCGGATCACAAGACTGGCAAAGTTGGCCTGGCCAAGGACGCGTACACGCATCCACAGCCGCACGCCTGCTTCATTCAGGGCGTGAAGGATGATCTGGTTGGCGAAGGCGGAATCATGGACCTGTGGACGCGCGAAGCGCGACTCTTCAAGTACGGCTCGGGTACCGGCACCAACTTCTCCAACGTCCGTGGTGAGAACGAACAGCTCTCCGGTGGCGGTCGCAGTTCTGGACTGATGAGCTTCCTGAAGATCGGCGACCGCGCCGCAGGTGCGATCAAGTCCGGCGGCACCACGCGCCGCGCTGCCAAGATGGTCTGCCTGGATGTCAATCACCCCGACATCGAGAAGTTCGTCAACTGGAAGGTTCGTGAAGAAATCAAGGTTGCCGCGCTTGTTGAAGGCATGAAGCACCTGGCACCGAAGCAGAAGGAACTCGCGGAGCAGTTCGGGCTCAAACTCGATTACGACTTCAACGGCGAGGCCTACTACACCGTCAGCGGTCAGAACTCCAACAACTCCGTGCGACTCTCTGATGAGTTCATGGATGCGGTGGAAGCCAACGGCGAGTGGACGTTGATTCGTCGCACCGATGGCAAGGTTGCCAAGACCCTCCCCGCTGTCGATCTGTGGAAGCAAATCAACGAGGCTGCGTGGCACTGCGCAGACCCGGGCATCCAGTACGACACCACCATCAACGCGTGGCACACTTGCCCGGAAGGCGGGCGCATTAACGCCAGCAATCCGTGCAGCGAGTACATGTTCCTGGACAACACCGCGTGCAACTTGGCGTCCATCAACCTGCTCAAGTTCTATGACTCAGAGACGCGCACCTTCGACATCGAGGGCTACGAGCACGCCATCAGTCTGTGGACTGTGGTCTTGGAAATCAGCGTGCTGATGGCCAGCTTCCCATCCAAGGAAATCGCTGAACTCAGTTGGAAGTACCGCACCCTTGGTCTCGGCTACGCCAACCTTGGCGCCATGCTGATGCAGGCTGGTATCCCCTACGACAGTGACGCTGGCCGTGCAGTGTGCGGCGCGCTCAGTTCCATCCTGACCGGTCGTTCTTATGCAGCCAGTGCTGTGCTTGCTGCTGAGCACGGAACGTTCGATGGTTACAAGGAGAACAAGGAGCACATGCTTCGCGTGATCCGCAATCACCGTCGCGCTGCGCAGGGTGTTGCCCGCGACAGTGGTCAGTACGAAGCGTTGCGCATCGCGCCGGTCCCGATTGATCATGCAGTCTTCACCGAAGGTCGCGTGACCATTTCCAACGCCAACGACATGCTCGGCCGCGCGGTTGCTGCATGGGACGATGCGCTTGCGTTCGGCAAGAAGCACGGCTTCCGCAATGCGCAGGTCACGGTGATTGCACCAACTGGCACCATCGGACTGCTGATGGATTGCGACACCACCGGCGTGGAGCCGGACTTTGCGCTGACCAAGTTCAAGAAGCTTGCTGGCGGTGGTTACTTCAAGATCGCCAACCAGTCACTGCGCCCCGCGCTGCAGGCCCTC
>JBBAOD010000375.1:1597-2005 GCA_040401635.1 Phycisphaerales bacterium | reverse complement strand
GATATTGCGTGCAAGCGGCGGGTCTTCATGTGAAGGCATGTCAGTGATGGCCTCCGGGCGATACATGTCGAGCATCAACAATCAGGCTCTCGAGTTTCTCGACCGTCAGTGATTCGTGCAGGGTCTCGTTAAAGAGTGCCACAGGTGCAGTGTCGCAACTGCCAAGGCAATCCATGGCGATGAGCGTGAACTGACCGTCATCGGTGGTCTCGCCAACGCCAATTCCAAGGCGTTCGCGCGCGCAGTCGAGCAGTTTGGTGCTTGAGCACGCGCACTGCTCGCAGGCGATGGAGTGGCAGACACCAATGGTGACCACGCCGCGCTGCTCAACGGTGTATTCGTCGTAGAAGCTCACCGTGTCCAAGACATCCGAGGGCGAACTGCCCAAGAACTCTGCGATTTCCAGCT
>JBBAOD010000375.1:0-1587 GCA_040401635.1 Phycisphaerales bacterium | reverse complement strand
AGATGGGCACGAGCGCGCCAAGGCGAGTGGCGTACTTGGGAAGCACGTCCGCGGTCCAGCGCGCCTTCATCTGAGCGGTGGCGTACGGTTCCGCGCGACGCGGGACCTGCATGGTGGCGGAGGGTTTAGTTGGCCAGGCCATAGTGGGCGAGTCCTCAGAAAGTAAGCGAGTGGAAATGCGTAAAGCAGTGCAAAAGTAAAGCGCTCAGGCGCGCGCTGGGTTACCTATCAAGCTCCGCCGCGATCACATTGATCGAACCGATCACGGCGATGGCGTCAGAGACCAAGTGTCCTTCAACAAGCTTTGGCAGCACGGCGTAATTCACAAAGCACGGCGGGCGGGTACGAACGCGCCACGGATACTTGGTGCCGTCGCCGACGATGAAGTAGCCAAGTTCGCCGTTGGGGCTTTCGAAGGGGAAGTAACCCTCTCCGATTGGCACCTTCCAGCCCTTGTTCCACATCATCAGTTCAAAGTTCTCAATGACGCCTTCGATGGAGCCGTAGATGTTGGCCTTATCAGGCTGGGTGATCTTGGCTGCATCGGTTGGGTTGAACGGACCGGTCGGAATGCGATCGATCAGTTGGTTGATGATGCGCGCGGACTGCTTGATCTCTTCAACGCGCACTAAGTAGCGCGCAAAGCAGTCGCCGGTCTGGCAGACCACCACATCAAACTTGGGAGCCTCGGCGCCCTCGCCGTCCCAGTTGTCTGCGTAGCACAGGACGGGTTCGTCCTTGCGAAGATCGCGTCGAACGCCTGCAGAACGCGCCATTGGGCCAGTGAGGCCCCAAGCGATGGCGTCTTGCTTACTGATGGCGCCGACACCTTCCAGGCGGTCGATGAAGATGCGATTGCGAGTGAGCAGCGTCTCCATGTCCTTCACCGCGCGCGGCAGGCGCTCGTTGATGAAGTGCTTGATCATGCGCTTAAATGTGTCATCGCACGGAATATCGCGCCATGCGCCGCCGACGCGCGTCCAATCCGGATGGAAGCGCTGGCCGCTCAGGTATTCCACGATGTCGTAGATGAACTCGCGCTCATTGAAGCCGTAGAGGAAGCCCGTGAATCCGCCCAAGTCAAGCGCTGCGGCGCCGACGCAGAGCAGGTGATTCTGAATGCGTCCCAGTTCCGCCATGATGGTGCGGACCACTTTGCAACGCGTGGTTGGCTCGATGCCAAAGAAGCGCTCAACGCCGGTGTGGAACGCAATGTCATTGACGATCGGCGAGATGTAATCCATCCGGCTGATGGTGCACACGTACTGGTTGTAGTCGTGGTGCTCGCCGAGCTTCTCGAAGCCCGAGTGCAGGTAGCCGATGTGCGGCGTGACGCGCGCCACGCGCTCGCCGTCGAGCTCCATCACCAGGCGGAGCGTGGTGTGGGTGGCCGGGTGCTGGGGCCCGATGTTCAGGATCCAGCGGTCCGGCAGCTGGACGTGGTTGCGCAGGTAGTCCGGGTTGTCCGAGTCGATGGTGACCAGTCCCTCCTTGCCGCCGCGTGGGCGGGCGTGGGACTGCTCCTCGACTTCGAGACCGTAGCCATGGTCAGGCTGAAGGGTGTACGGCATGGGGCAATAAGTATAG
>JBBAOD010000374.1:0-2023 GCA_040401635.1 Phycisphaerales bacterium | reverse complement strand
TGCTGAGTGGCATGCACTGCAGGACGCCCAAACATGTTGTAGCGCGGGAACGACTGCGTTAGTTGTACTACTGGATGCACGCGACGTTCCCACGGGACTGTCGGCGCTTCTTGATGCTGCCGAAGAAGCACACCTCGCCGTGCTGCTCCTCATCGACGATGGCGGACGACGCCGCGCCAGCACCGAAACGGCAGCGGTTGAGTCGATTGACGCGGATGACGCCACCGTGGCGGCCGTACTGCGCGGGATGATTGGGCGGCAACCAGAAATCGAACGACTCGGCCGAGAATTAGCCATTGCCACGCGCTTTACCGGTGGCCTGCGCGGTGAG
This sequence comes from Phycisphaerales bacterium, assembly GCA_040401635.1. Lineage (GTDB taxonomy): Bacteria > Planctomycetota > Phycisphaerae > Phycisphaerales > SM1A02 > UBA966. The sequence goes on along the minus strand of JBBAOD010000374.1, from coordinate 1,692 downwards.
ATTTCGCGGATGCAAGAAGAGCTGCAACTTGCAGCGCAAGTGCAGCGCGAGTTTCTACCGCGCTCGTTCCCCGAGGTGGGCGACGTACGCGCCGACGCGTTCTGGCGGCCCGCGAGTTACGTTTCTGGGGATATATATGACGTGGTTCGCCTCGACGAACGACACATCGGAGTATTCATCGCCGATGCAGTCGGCCACGGCGTTCCGGCCGCTCTGCTGACGATGGTGATTTGCCGTGGATTGCCATCGAAAGAAGTTGGCAACGGCACCTATCGAATCATTCCACCCGGCGAGGCGTTGGCGCGCATCAACACGGAAATGGTCACGCACCAAGGTAGAACCACGCGCTTTGCAACCGCGGTGTACTGCATCATCGATACCAGTACTGGTCACGCCACCATGGCCGGCGCTGGCCATCCGCCACCGGTCATCCTGCGCGCGAGCGGTGAAACAGAACTGATCGAAACACCTGGCGGACTGCTTGGTGTGTTTGAGGGTGAGCGTTACGAGGATGTGCAATTTCAATTGCTTCCCGGCGATCGATTACTGATTTACTCTGACGGTTTCGAACAAGCATTCCCTGGCGATCCCTCGGGCACACGTCAAGCGCGATTGCCTTCCAAGCGGTATCTGGACGAGTTTGTAGCTGTCCGCGCGGCGCCCACGGCCGCGGCGCTGGTGCAGCAGATTGCCCGCCGCGTGGACATGCAATTTGGAAGCGTGCACCAAGCCGATGATCTGACACTGCTTGTCATTGAACGACTGCCTGAAGGGATGACCCCTGCGTGAAATTCCAACTGCTGGGGGCAGTGGAACCTGAGGCAGCACCGATTGCCATCGGTGCGTGGTGTGTGGCTCTGTTGTTCTTCTGGCTATGGTGGAGTCGGCTGCGCTTTGCGCGGCTCTTGCGAGATGTTCCAACCACGCCAATTCGCGGGGTCTTTGTGGGACTGGTCGAAACCAGTGGCAAAGTTGAGCATGACGATCCACTGACCGCCCCGCTGAGTCAGACGCCCTGTGTGCAGTACGGATGGTCAGTGAGCGAACAGTGGCGGCGAACGCAAACCTATCGAGATTCCAAGGGCAAGACTCAGACTCGCATCATCACTGGGAGCGACATCGTTGCGTCCGGTGCGAACGAAATTGATCTACGCCTGCGCGACGAAAGTGGTGCGATCATCGTGCGCGTGCACGGCGCTTCGTGGACAAGCAAGAACACCTTTAGCCGCACTGCCACGCGTGGTGATTCGCTCTATCACACGCAAGCACCAGACCGCGTGGTGGCGGGAAGCACTGGCCGCCGAACCTTTAGTGAGAGTTCCGTACCGATCGGATCGACCGCGTGGGTCATGGGCAACGCGCGCATTCGACCCGATGGCCAAGCGCTGGAAATTGGTAGCGGCGGCGAAGAAGGCGTGTTCATGATTTCCTTGTCCGGTGAAGCGCGGCACAGCATGGTTGCGCGCGGCTTGGCGATCACTGGATTACTCCTGGGCACGGGATGTGCGCTCGCGGCCGGGGTGACGCTCGCGGGATTGGCGCGGCAATTGCTGCCTCGGTTGACGGAGGAACAAGCAACCGTGCTGACGGTGGTGGCGAGCGGCGCCGCGTGGATCATGCTGATTACCGTGATGTGGAGTTTCATTGTTCGCAACGGTGCCGTACGCGTGCGAACCCGCTGGGAGCGTGCCG
>JBBAOD010000373.1:0-2041 GCA_040401635.1 Phycisphaerales bacterium | reverse complement strand
ACACTGTCGAGCTTTGCATCAATATGCGTTGCCGCGGCTAGTTTCACAGGAAGTTCTGCGGCGGCCGCCAACAGTGCCGGGGACACATCGGCAGAAACAGTGGCGTCTACCGTGAGTGATTGTGGCGTCAGGCCGGCATCTGCACGCAACTCAACTCCGACAGCCTTGACCACCACGCGACCCTTGCCATCAAGCGTGGAGCCTTCGTAGTGGAACGATGCGTCCATGTTGCCAGCACTCAGTTCGCGGATCACCTTGGCTGCCGACGGGACTTCCTTGGCAAGGCGCTCGGACGTGATGCCGGACACTTGCACATCCACGAGCAATGCTGCGCTTTCAATTTCCTTGGCCGCAAACGTCTTCAAGCCCCGCGCATCTGCACTGACTTTCACCACTATTCCATCAACCTTGGTGTCGACCGTCGCTTGCACGGCCGTTCCGATTGCTTCCGACTTCACCGAGGCACGCAGCGATTCAACCGCGAGAACGCGCGCGCTATCACCACTACCAATGGTCGCATTGATTGCGCCGCCACCAGTTTTACTTGCGACAACGTTTGCATCAACGCCAATGCCGGACACTGTCAATGCCTTCGGGGCAGGCAGCGATAGTGCATTGATAGTGATGGCCGCATCAACCGGCACAGCCACGGTGACACCCGAGAGCGCAACCAGCGCCGGGCGAATGGCGCGCATGGTGACGGTTGCGCCCTTGGAAAGGTGAATGGAAGAATCAGCATGCACCACGCCCTGCATGGCAACAGTTACTTTGGCAGACTCGAGCGCAACGGTGATCGCGGGTTCATTTCCAGCGCCAATAGTTGCATCAAGTGAGCTGATGGTTGGTCCAACGTCCTGCGCCAAATCAATGGGCAAATCTTTCGGTAAGAACGGACGAATCAACGCGGTGGGCAGCGCTACTACGCGCACGGTGCCATTGATGCCAAACGCACCGCCGCGCTGAATGGCGGCGGTGGCTCGAAGTGGAACCTGCACTGCAGCACCTGTCGAGACCGCTGACAGATCAACCGACAGTCCGCTTGCAAGGGGCGCTGCTTTGGCGGTCGCGCGTAACTCTGAAATATCAAGGGCTACCCGACCATCAGGGCCTGGAACCTGCAATCCCGCCAGTGCCAGTGTGACGATGGCATCAAACCGAATTTGCTCTTCCGGAAATGTTCCATCTGCTGCCGCCGCCGGAACCGCAACATCCTTCGCGCGCAACGACATCCGCGCCGGTGCACTGACAACAATATCGCCAAGCGCAGCAAGTAATGCCGGCGCCAGCGTTGCATCCGCCTCCACAGTGCGCAACGTCGCCGCACGCGTTGCTGGATCAATCGATCCCTCCGCACGTGCCGTCACGATATCGCTGCGAAGCTCGATTGAAATTGCACCACCGGTGGCATCCGCAAACGTCGCATTGAAGTCAACGCGCTTACCAATATCACGCGCCAGCACCGCTCCGCTCCCTGCAACAAACCGCTCAAATGGCGCGGTGGGAATCGCTTCTGCACGAACCGTTCCATGAATGGCTGCAAGATCAAATATCGGCTCAGCGTTCGCGGACAGGAGCCGATCAAAGCGCAGCGTGGAACTCAACGCGCTCTCCGGCTGACCATCAAGCGCCACACGCATGGTCACATCCGCATTGATTGCACCGGTCATATCCGCGCTCTTCAGAGCCACGCTCAGTTCATTGATCCGGATCGCCAATCCAGCGGCGTTTAATGCCGCATCAGACGCCTTTACTGTTGCGGTAACCGCCGTGCCCTGTAAGTGCAACGCGCCCGCAGCGTCAAACAGTCCGGGTGCTGAAATTTCTACGTCCACCGCGCCGGTAGTCCCCTGCACTTCCGTGCGCGCGGTGAACTTCACTTGCGTGTCGCCGCCCGTGACCACGCGTGCCGATCCCTTGAAATCACGAACCGCCGCGTACGTTGCGCCACTTTCCTCCAAGATCTCAACCGCGATGCCATCAATCGTCACTAGCACATCAAGCCCAGCGGGCAGGATGCTTGCAGACGGCGTGCCTTCCGACT
>JBBAOD010000372.1:1021-2049 GCA_040401635.1 Phycisphaerales bacterium | reverse complement strand
GATGTCGTTGGTGAGTTCGTCGAGCGAATAGCCGACTGCCAGCTTGGCGGCGATGCGCGCGATCGGGAATCCGGTGGCCTTGGAGGCGAGCGCGGAGCTGCGTGAGACGCGCGGATTCATTTCAACGACCACCATCTCGCCGGTCTCTGGGCACACGCCGAATTGCACGTTGCTGCCACCGGTTTGCACGCCCACCGCGCGCATGATGGCGAACGCGGCGTCGCGCATTCGTTGATATTCCTTGTCGGAAAGCGTCATGATTGGCGCAACGGTGACGCTGTCGCCGGTGTGCACGCCCATCGGATCAATGTTCTCAATGCCGCATACCACGATGCAGTTGTCTTTGCAGTCGCGCACGACTTCGAGTTCGTATTCCTTCCAGCCGAGCACGCTCTTATCGATGAGCACTTGGCCGATCATGCTGGCGGACAAACCGCGTCGAACGGTCTCTTCAAACTCTTCAAGGTTGTAAGCGATGCCGCCGCCGGTTCCGCCGAGCGTGAATGCTGGACGCAAGATGGCAGGCAACCCACATTCCTTGAGGAATTCGCGTGCTTCGTCCATGTTGGTGACGGTGCGCGCAAGCGGTTGGCGTAGACCAAGTTTTTCAACGATCTGCCGGAATACTTCGCGATCTTCGGCGCGATGAATGACTTCGCGGTCAGCGCCGATCATCTCAACGCCGTGGCGCTGCAAGACGCCGTCGTCCCACAGCGCGCATGCGCAGTTGAGTGCAGTCTGGCCGCCGAGCGTTGGAAGCAGCGCATCGATCGGTGTGCCGAGTTCCTTCTCGCGGATGATGATTTTTTCAACAGCCTCGGGCGTGATCGGCTCGATGTAGGTTCGATCACTGAACGCGGGATCGGTCATGATCGTCGCGGGATTGGAATTCACCAGGACGACGCGAAAGCCCTCTTCATGGAGCGCCTTGCATGCTTGCGTTCCGGAGTAATCGAACTCGCAGCCTTGGCCGATGACAATGGGGCCAGAGCCGATGATCAGGATGGTGTGGATGTCTGTGCGACGTG
>JBBAOD010000372.1:0-1011 GCA_040401635.1 Phycisphaerales bacterium | reverse complement strand
CCGGCGGGGGAAAGCGGTGCGCGCGTCTGGGTATGCGCGGCGGCGATCCGCCGCGTGCAGTGCCCAAACTTGCGGGAGGATAGCGGAACGTGCATCTGCGCGGTCGCTGCGGGTACACCTTGGGCTCATGAAGCCAGAACCCACAGGATTCATTGCAGAAACTGCCGCGCCCGCCATGGACCTCATGGGGATTGCGTGGTGGTTTGCAGCGGCAGTGGCGGCGGTGGCGGCGTTCATCGCGATCGCGGTCGCCCTCTTGGTGGTGACCGGATTCATCGTGCGTGCGCGGGCTGGCGATCGATTGGCGTGGAGCGGAGCGATGGGTGCGATCGAGGCGCTGCTGCGACCGCTGGCACGGTTCATTCATCGCACCAAGTGGGAGGGATTCGATCGATTCAAGGTGCCGGAAGGTGGATTCGTGATTGTTGCAAATCACGCTAGTGGGCTTGACCCGCCGCTCATGCAATTTGCGGTGCCGCGTCGGGTGCGCTTCATGATGGCAACGGAACAGATGCATCCGATGTTCAGTTGGTTCTGGGGACAGTTGCGCGTGTTGCCAGTGAGTTACACGGCGGCAGACGCGGTGATGTTTCGCGAAGCGGTACGCCATGTAAAGGGCGGCGGCGTGGTGGGCGTGTTCCCGGAGGGTGAAATTGAACGCCCGCCGTGCGTGCTTGCGCCCTTTGTTGAGGGAACGGGCACACTCGTTGCACTGACGAAAGCGCCGGTGGTGTTACTGTGGATTCACGGGACGCCGACGATTGGTAATGCCCTGCTTGACCCACTTGTGCCGCGCGGTCGAGCGCGTGTGCAATATGTCGGAACGTACGACTTCGCTGCAGAGGGCGTACGCGACGCGAAGGAAATCACGGCACGCTTGCGAGCAGAACTTGCGCGCGTCAGCGGATGGCCGATGCGTGAGAAGTGATTCAGCGCGTGCGTGGAGAAGTGAGTTCAGCCGTCCACCGCCCCCTCCGTTGCGCGCGGGACCCTCGGACGCGGACGGCTGCG
>JBBAOD010000371.1:0-2066 GCA_040401635.1 Phycisphaerales bacterium | reverse complement strand
GGACGCACGGCGTGCTAAAGGTTTGAACCGGGACGGAGCTCGCGTCAATTGATTCAATAAAGCAAGCATGAAACACGAACCTGAAGGACGCACGGCGTGCTAAAGGTTTGAACCGGGACGGAGCTCGCGTCAATTGATTCAATAAAGCAAGCATGAAACACGAACCTGAAGGACGCACGGCGTGCTAAAGGTTTGAACCGGGACGGAGCTCGCGTCAATTGATTCGAGGCGGCTCTGTCCGGATCGGTTAAATACTGCTCGGGACTTTTCTTTAGGGGTTGCCCCGGATAATAGAAAAGGGTACTGTATTTCGTATTGGTACTATCGGCCTGAGTAGAGTACTCAAACTACACCAGACCACGGTCAGCCTCGCAGTGCCGGGGACTAGTGTTCTACGCCTCCGTACTCCTGCTCAGCAGATGAGTAACCGAATAGTTCACAACGGGCACCAGTACATTAACTGGTCCCGGAGACGCCTGAACGTCGAAGTGTCCAACGCCTTGGTCAGCAGGTCACTGACGTTCGATACCGTGGAGACGTGCACGCAGGTGACAAGACCACTCTCGCGCAGCAGGTGAACCCAGGCTTGGCGGAGGTCGATGTGGCGTAATTTGGATCGGCCCCCGGTGTCAGATTTCCGAGAAAATGCAATGGCCGCCTGGTTGTCGACTTGAACAACAGCCGGCCTAGGGAATTTGAAACCCGCCTCCTCAACCGCGTAGCTGAGAGAGAGTATTTCATTCGTAATTAGCGCAAGCGAGTAAATTTCAGCTTCAGCACTGGAAGTAGCAACGTGCTCCTCCTTGAAGTCCGGGTGTGCCGTTACTGGAGGTAACTGCGAGACAAACCCAGCGGGCAACGCATCGAGAGTGAAACCTACCGAGGTAACCTTGGAACTCCACACCATGGGCACCCACCCCCAGAGCGCAATGTACCCGAGCTGCGAGCGACGATTGTTGCCGGGCTCGGGATTCGAACCCATATCAGAGTCACAGAAGAAGCGCCATTCACCCGGCTCACGGTGCGGTTGGCGAAGGCACAGTTTCGGTGTCGAAATTAGATATCGGCAAACCAGCACAAGGGCATCGTATGAGCCCTGGCAGGGAGTGGCGGTGTACTGAGCGATTCGAGAGTGACAGTGACGCACGTCGAGACGCACGGTGGAACTTACCCACCCTAGCATCCCGAGCGCGGTCGAGTGCCATTCTTTCTTCTCCTTCGAAATCTCCTTCAGGTCGGTGATATTCCCGATGAAAGGCACGGCCATTGGAGCAGAGGCCTCAAGGTGAAGAATCGTCGCCATGTTTTTGATATACGTACTCATGGACAGGTACGTGAACTCGTCGTCCACCGAAATTTGCATGCCCAAGTGCGTCAGCGGCGTTGTCGGCGTGAGCCACTTGACCTCCTTGCACTTGAACCTGCCGCGAAGCAGCTCGTAGAACTCGTCTTGAGCTGCTCGAGGACCAGCAAGAAGCAGATCGTCGACGTACAGGCACAAGAGCAAAGCTCCATGTGACTCTGTACGTTCCCGACGGAATAGCGAGGGCTCGTTCTTGCCGCGGACGAACCCAGGACCACCCTCCGCGATCGGGGTCGTGATCCATTGCACAAAAGTTTCGTTCCATCGTCTCGGGGCAGATTTAGCGCCGTAGAGGGGCTTGTACTGCCTGTAGTAACGCCAGATCCCATCGATTGGTGAGTGCACTTTCAGAAAGCGCTTCACACCATCTGTGAATTTGTTGCTTTGACAAAATGCATTAGCAACATCACAGGAGCTGATCTCAATCCGGTCTGCATCTGTCTGTCCCAGCTTGAGAGCGTACCGGCCCGGCTGCATAATCGTCATACGCAGAGATGCAAGGCTTGCAACGTGACTGAAGAAAACGTAGTCTTTGCCGTCCTCTGCAGCGGAATCTTCGAGATCCCCCCGTTTTACCAGTCGCCCTTTCCAGGTGGCATCTGCTTTGCGGTCAAGCAATGGTCGACACAGCGTGGCAAGTCGCACAGCTTCTTCGTATTCAGGGTCAGATGACAGCACTTCATCCATCACGCCGAAGTCGATG
>JBBAOD010000370.1:0-2068 GCA_040401635.1 Phycisphaerales bacterium | reverse complement strand
CGAGAGGCCGCGCATCACCAAACGGTGCGAGAAATGCTGGTGATCGCCCACCATGGGGCTCTTCCCCTGCCCCAAACGCAGCAGCGTCACAATGACGGAGTCGTACAGCGGAACCGCCAAGATCACCAGCGGTGTCAGCACTCCGTACCAGCGTGCGCCGAGCGCGTATTCCGGATCCTCGGGCGCCGTGAAGGTGATTTGGATTGCAAGCGCCGCTAACAAGAATCCAACCGGCAGCGATCCACCATCGCCCATGAAGATGCGTGCTGGACGCGTCGCGCGCCACGGGAAGTTGAAGACCAAGAACCCCAAGATTCCACCCGCAAGTAATGCGAGTACCGCCGCCGTGGCCCACTGTCGGGAAATGCACGCGGCCGTACAGAATGCTGCCGCGGCGATGAACGACACCCCACCAGCGAGGCCATCCATGTTGTCAAGAAAGTTCACCGCGTTCACGATGGACACCATGAAGGTTGCACTGAGCGCAACGGACAGCCATGGTCCACCCACATGCACATCAAGAAGCATGAGAACGCGCACTCCACCCAACGACGCGACGCCGACAGCCACTGCGCATTGCACCAGTAGCTTTGGCCACGCGGGAATGGCGCGGCGGTCATCAATGAGACCCATGATGTGCAACACTGCTGCCCCGATGAGAATGGCACAGGCGGGTTGCGCGTTGCCAGCAAATCGACGTGCGCTTTCCGCAAACGGTGGCAGCCATTCCGCCAGCCGATCAGCGCCAATACTGGCTGCACCCGTCAGCCCAGCAGCAACGGGCAGCAGAACAGACCACGTAATAGCCACGCCACCGATGTTGGGGATCGGTCGTAGTTCCTTGCGGTGACCACCGGTGCCGGCAGAATCAAGCGCGCCCGCACGGTGCCCCAGGCGAATGAGAATCGATGTCATCACCGCTGATGCCAGCGCTGCAGTGGCGGCGGCGGCGATGACGGCCAGCACGGCGTTTGTTCCAGCATCCTGCATGTCCCAAGCGTATCCGCGTCCGGCAGCAAATTCGGGCATACTTTCCGTGATGCAAGCCGTCACCGTCTATTGTTCTTCGAGCGGCGCCCTTGAGCCGCACTTCACCGAGGGCGCCCGCGACCTTGGGCATGCGCTTGCTGAGCGCGATATTGCGCTCGTCTACGGCGGAGGTTCCATCGGATTGGTGGGCGCCTGCGCACGTGCGGCCAAAGAACGCGGCGGTCGGGTGATCGGAGTGATCACGCACAAACTCATGGACCTTGAGCAGGGCTGGACCGGCTGCGATGAATTCGTAGTGGTGGACACCATGCAACAGCGCCGGCGCATCCTGATGGACCGCGCCGACGGATACGTGGTGCTTCCGGGTGGTCTCGGCACCTACGAGGAATTCTTTGAGGTGCTCGTGGCGCGGCAACTCGGCGATCACAACAAGCCAATCGCGATCGTCAATCACGACAACTACTATGACCCGCTCGTGGCAATGATTGAACACGGCATTCAGCACCGATTTGTGCGCCCCGCGATCCGCGGGGTCCTGAGCGTGGTCACCACCGGCACCGCAGCGATCGATGCATTGCTGGCGCATGAGCCGGGTACGCACGATGCCGCGTCGTTTCTACCGATGCATGCCGGGCGTGATGTGCACCCCGGCGTAGACCACCGTGCCGCGACTGCACCAGTGCAACCAAATACGCCCGTTCCACCCGGCGCGCGCGCGTGACCGACCGCGTCGGCATCATCGCTGGACAGGGAACGCTGCCCTTTCTGGTGGCGCGCGGCATGCGCGCTCAGGGCAAGCGAATTCACTGCGTTGGCTTGCGCGGCCAATGGATGCCCGGTCTACCGGAACTCTGCGACGAATTCCACGAAGCTGGCATTCTGCAGATGGGCAAGTGGATTCGGCTATTTCGTCGCGCCGGCGTTCGCGAGGTCACCATGGTGGGCCGCGTCAGCAAGCAGCAAATGCACGAGCGTTGGGCCAAGCTCAAAGCGCTGCGCGATATTCCGGACTTTCGAACGATCAATCTCTGGCTACGAAAGCTGCGCCATGATCGGCGCAGCGCTACCCTCTTGCGAG
>JBBAOD010000369.1:0-2075 GCA_040401635.1 Phycisphaerales bacterium | reverse complement strand
TCAACTCCGGTCCCAACGAAGTCATCCCCGCGGTTGCTCCCAAGCAAGTGTGGCGCGCTTCCAACGAGGCAGCCCCTCCAAAGAAGAAGCCAGGCAAGGGTGCTCCACCGCCATCAATCCGCGACCCACGCAAGGAAGCACTCGAAGCGATGCGCCAGCAGCAAATCGCTGTCGAGCGCGCCGCCAACAAGGGCCGCAAAATCGATTTCAACACCATCAAGAGTGTCGCGCAAGTTGCAGCACACATGAAGCCCGATGCAAACGGCTACGTGACGGTCAACGGCCGCCGCGTGCGCGTCATCGTTGGCAAGGTGCCCACCACCAAGAAGAAGACAGCCAAGGCCGTGGTTGAGAAGGCTCGTGACGAAGGTCCGACTGACGCGCAGATCGCTGCCATCAAGACGCGTCTCACCACCAAGGAATTGAACGAGTAAAAGGCCATTCTGCTTGAGGCTCGCTCCGAACTCATCGAGCGCGTGACCGGCCTTGAAGAAGACGCGCTCCGTAGTTCGGGCGGCAACCTGTCCAACATGCCTATCCACATGGCGGACATCGGCACCGATACGTTTGATCAAGACCTTGCCATTGGTATGGCTGAAACCGAACGCGAACTGCTTCGCGAAATCGATGAAGCCCTCGACCGCGTGGTCGGCAAGACCTACGGCGTGTGCCAGCTCACCGGCAAGCCAATTCCAAAGACTCGTCTCGACGCAAAGCCGTGGGCGAAGTACACGATTGAGTCTGCCCGCCACATTGAAAAAATGGGCGGCCGCTAAACGAACGTTGGCTGCCGTCAATGACTTCCGCAGACTCGGACACTCCTGCATCGACGACCGATTCTGCAGCCTCTGCAGGGTCTGAGGAGCTGACAGGTTCTGCGCATTCGGCAGTCGCCCGGTCACCAGAAATTTCGGCAGCCTCAGCCATTCCTGCATGGCGCTCGCCCGCCGCGTGGTGCGTGCTCTTCTTGGTGTTTATTGCTGCGGTGTCTTTGGATCTCTGGAGTAAAGAGTGGGCATTCCGCACCGTCGCTCCACAGCCGGTGGTGCTCATCTATGAGCAAGTTTCGGGCAACCCCGGCTACTCACTGCCATGGCACCCCGGCGTCACCGCCATCGCTCCTGATCTTCTTGACTTCCATCTCGTCCTCAACCACGGTGCAGTCTTTGGAATCGGCCAAGGCCGCGGGCCGCTCTTCATTGCATTCACGGTGCTCGCGGTATGCACCGCACTCTGGGTGTTCGGCAAGCACACCAGTTCGCGCAGCCACCTGAGTCACATCGGCCTGGCGTTGGTGCTTGCAGGCGGCATTGGCAATATGTACGACCGCGTTGCCGTGGGTGCAGTCCGTGATTTCCTACATCTCTTTCCACACCGCGAACTTCCTTGGGGCCTGCATTGGCCAGGCGGAAGTAACGAGTGGTTCCCGTGGGTCTTCAATATCGCGGACTCAGAACTCATTGCCGGCATGCTGATCTTGATGCTGGCCATTCACCTCAATGAACGTCGGCAAGCTAAGTTGGCGGCGCTTGCAGTGCCGCCAACCACTCCTGGGTAATCACTTCGGGCACGGCGTCCATCGGCACTGCCTGATCGATGGTGAATGCTCCGACAGCGGTGCGTCGAATCATGGTGCAGTGGCCGCCAGTACCCAACACCCCGCCGAGTTCGCGCGCAATGCTGCGCACATAGGTTCCTTTGGCGCAGTGGACATCAAGCGAAAGGAGCGGCCACTCATAGTGAGTGACCACGATCGAATGAATGGTGACTGGCCGCGGATGCATCTCCGGCGTCTGCCCTTTGCGCGCCATCTTGTATGCGCGGCGACCGCCAATTTTCATCGCACTGAAGACCGGTGGTCGCTGTAAGACCTCGCCGGTGAATTGCGCGGTCAGCACCGTTTCGATTTCTGCGCGCGTGGGAGCGATGGTTGCTGCACCCGCGCCGCCAAGCGGAACCTCCGTGCGCACGCCCTCAAGATCATCAGTGTCAGTGAACGCGGAGAGGTCGATGGTGGTCAGGTACCGCTTCTCGGTGGCCATGAGCCCGGCGAGGTGTTTGGTGCATTTTCCAAG
>JBBAOD010000368.1:0-2075 GCA_040401635.1 Phycisphaerales bacterium | reverse complement strand
CAAGACCTTGGTGGTCTTCTTCTTGCTTGACTTGATGGGTGAACCAAGGCGAATCTTCGGCAGAAGGTTGAGTTCCTTGGCCAACTGCGTGCCGTTTGACCAGACGCCGTCGATGGACTGACCTTCAAGAATTTCCAGTGCGCCGGTGCCGCAGGCGATGACGAGCGGTTCCGAGGAGAGCACTTCGCCAGCCTTGCCGGTGCCCTGTGCAAGACGCGTGCGCCACACCATCACCTTGCGTGCGCCCGCGTGTGTGAATGCGCCGGGCCATGGCGATGCAACCGCGCGCACCAAGTTGTGTACTTGCGCTGCGGTGAGGTTCCAATCGATCTGTCCGTCGTCCGGACCGCGGCGACCCATGACGGTGGCCTTTGATTCATCTTGCGCAGTGCGCGGGGCCTTGCCCTGCTTGACCAGCGGAAGTACTTCGTCCAAGAGCGCGGCCGATGCGGTGGCCATGCGCTGCGTGAGCGACCACGCGTTGTCATCGGCAAGGATCTCCACGCGCTTCTGACCAATGATGTCGCCAGCGTCGGCCTTGTCGACCATGTGGTGCACGGTGACGCCGGTTTCAGTCTCGCCGTTCACAAGCACCCAATTGATTGGGCAGCGACCGCGGTACTTGGGCAGCATGCCCGAATGCAGATTCAGGCAACCAGCCGGGAACAGTTCGCGCACCTTGGCGCCCACCATGTTGCGGTAATGGAAGGAGAGCAGAAGCTCCGGCTTCATGTCGCGAATGCGTTCGAGCCAAATGGGGTGATCAAGGCGATCGGGCGCAAACACGGGGATGCCGTGCTCGGCGGCGATGCGTGCCACGGATGCAAACCAAGTGCCTTCTGAAGGAGTGTCGCGGTGCGTGAACACAGCAACCACGTCGAGGCCATTCTTGATCGCTGCCTTCAAACTGGCCGCGCCGATTTCGTGATAAGCAAGGACGACGGTACGCATAGTGTTGACCTCAGTTGCCGCTCGAACGCGCGGCGTGCGCTTGGGTCGCGGTGCCGGGACGCTCGCCGAGCGTTTCCCCAACCACGCGGTCCAGAATGTAACGAGGGCGCTCGCGAACATCGGCGTGAATGCGCCCGATGTACTCGCCCATCAAACCGAACGCGATGAACTGCGCGCCGATGAAGAAGAACAGAACTGCAAACAGCGTGAACACACCAGCAGCGGCCCACTCCGGTCCGTAGATCAAGCGCAACACCAGAAGCAGTGCGCCGAATCCAACCGAGAGTGCGGAGATGGTCACGCCCAGCCACGTGACCAAGCGCAACGGCGCGGCAGTCATGCAGGTGAGCAAGTCAAACTGCAAATTGATGAGCTTGAGCACTGAATACTTACTGGTACCGCGCGAACGCTCCGCATGCGCCACTGGAATTTCCGTCACGCGCTTGGCGAACAGATTGGCAAGCACGGGAATGAACGTGTGACGCTCGCGGCACAGAAGCATGGCTTCCACCACGCGGCGCCGATATGCGCGCAACATGCAGCCGTAATCGTGCAATTTCACGCCGGTGGTGCGGCGCACCATCAAGTTGACAACTCCGCTGAAGACCTTGCGGAACAGTGCGTCTTGGCGATCTTGCCGAACGGAGCCGACGATGTCGTAGCCCTCGTCCATCTTGGCGCAGAGCGCGCCAATTTCTTCGGGCGGATTCTGCAAGTCCGCATCGAGCGTCACCATGATGTCGCCCTGCGCAGCAGCAAAGCCGCACAGAATGGCATTGTGTTGACCGTAGTTACGGTTGAGTAGCAGTGATTTGATTTCACCAGGATGCGCGCGGGCTGCATCGGCAAGGAGGTCGGTGGATCCGTCGCGGCTGCCGTCGTCAACCAAGATCAGTTCCCACGGGCGACCGAGTGTGCGACACGCCGCAAGCGTGCGCGCGAGCAATTCGGGAAGGTTGTCCTTCTCGTTGTAGACGGGAATGATCACGCTGACGGAGGAACGTTCGCTCATCGGATGCCTCCGGAGACAGTGGTGCGAGCGCCTGCGACTACTTCCTTGATGGCGTCTACTACGCCGTGCGCATCGGCATCGGTCATGTCGGGGAAGCACGGGATGGTGCAGA
>JBBAOD010000367.1:0-2084 GCA_040401635.1 Phycisphaerales bacterium | reverse complement strand
GCCGGGTTGCACGCGTCCAAGCAGCAGCCACTTGGCGGAAATCCCAAAGATGATGACGGCGAGCCATGTGGCCGCACTTGCAAGTGGCGCCCACACCAAGGCGCACCACCACACGCTTGATGCCTCATGCGCAGTCTCCACGGCGGCAATCCATGCGATCCCCGAGATAAGCGCCGGCGCAGCGACAAGGCATCGCGCCGACTCCCAACTCCAGCGCGAGACTTGTTGCCAGAAGCCTGGATCATGAGTGAGGCGACGGTCAACGTCCACTACTTCTCTGCGGTGTAGCAACATTGGCGGCACGCCAAACCAGCCTTGATCCTTCCCAGCATCATGCGGAGCGACGGTGCTGACGCCAATGAACATTCCATCGGGGTAACGCTTCTGTGCTGGAATGACGCAGTGATTACCAAGGAATGTTCCGTCTCCAAGCGTGGTGTGCCCAACATGCACCATGCCGTCATGGACAAACGGGCAGCACAGGTACACGCCGTCAGCAAAGAAGGAATCGGTGCCGATGGAAACAGACTCCGGCAGCACATCAATAATCGTGCTCACTTCGCTGCCGCGCCCAACCTGCATGCCGGCAGCGCGCAGCCACATCGGCCAGAACAGCGTGCCACTGATCCATCGACCCGCCGCTTCCACAGTGCCGGTTCGATTCCAGATCCAGAAGTACGTCCAGCTGTAGCGCGGGTGGAATCCTGGCCGAATTCCACGGGTGAATCGCATCGCCAGCGCTGCATAGAGGAGCCACAGCACGATGCTGGCGGCGCTCCAGGCGGAGGCCAGCGCCACCGCATGCCAGGTGATCGCTGGATGGGCAATCCAATCACTGACGGCTTGGTTATCGATAGTGATCAGAACCAGCGCCAAGAGAATCGGTGGGACGAGTCCTGCCATGGCAAGTACGGCGCGTACCAGGAGGAACACCGCGGTGTATGTCCATGGATTCCAGCCGGCATGAAGGCGTGGCGTGACCTCTGCTTGAGAATCAGTGGGTGCAGCCGGAACACCAGACCAACGTTCGCCCGGTGGAATGTGCGTTCCAGCAAGCAGCACGCTGAGCGGTTCGATGGAAGCGCGCACTCCGAGCGAAGTGCCCGGATGCAGGGTGGCGCGGATGCCGACGTGTGCGCCGGCGCCAACACGTACGCGGTCATGCACAATTTCGCCCTGATGCAAGTGACTAGTGAGCACCACGGCATCTTGCGCAAGCGTTGCGCCATCACCAATCTCTACTAAGTCCCATCCACCGCGCCGCATGTTCACGCCGCGATGGATGTGCACGCGTCGACCGATGCGCGCGCCGAGCACTCGGTACGTCCAGCTCACCAGTTCAGTGCCTTCAATCAAACTCCACGGGATAGTGCTGGAAACTTGTTCAACCATCCACTCGCGTACAAACTGCGGGCTCCATGCCCGAACGCGACCCACGTGGTACCGATTGATGAGGACGCGCTTGGTTGCTAGCGTCATGAACACACTGACTGGCAGCCACAATGCCGCAAGCACCATGAGTGCCAGCGGCGTGAGCCACACAGCATGCGCCACGCCGACGGCAGTCACGAGCGCAGGGAGTGCGTGGAACAGCAGTAGGTACGCGGCACACGCGGGCGGAACGAAGCCAATTGCAACAATGAGCACTTGACCAATGGATCCGAGCAATGCAGTGCCGTATTTATTCTCTGGGCTGGCGTTGCTCGATGTATTGGTGGTTGGCTGCGCTCCGCGCTGATTCGTGTTGTCATCCGGCATACGCGCCTGATCGAATCCCTGGCGCTGAATGACGCGTGTTAGTGCAGCCGCTGTTGGCTCTGCGTAGATGTCTCGCACGCCACTACTGACTGCGCATCCGCGGCGCAGACGGAGCAGACAATCCACGGCACGCAGCGAATCGCCGCCGAGGTCAGTGAAGAAGTTCGCGCTTGACGCGGGCGCGTTACTCATTCCAAGTGATGCTGCAAACGCAGCGCACACTCGTTCTTCGATGGAGCGCGAATGATCCCCGCACACCGAATCCCAATGTTCCACCATACTTGGATCAATTGATTGAAAGTCGTCGGCGAGTGCCGCAGCCATCG
>JBBAOD010000366.1:0-2104 GCA_040401635.1 Phycisphaerales bacterium | reverse complement strand
ATGGAACGCAAAGGCAAGCGCATTCGCTTGGTCGGCACTGACGGCAAGCGCCTCGCAGTGGCCGCCGGCGCCTGCACTGGCGAAGGCGACATGACGCTCATCGTTCCGTCGAAGAGCCTGAACATTCTCATGAAGATGCTCAGCGAGCCGGATGCAACGGTCACTATCGGTAAGGCCGATGGACAAGCCGTGTTCCAAGTGGAAGGCGTTGGTCACTTGGTGACTAGCCTCGTGGAAGGAACATTCCCTCCCTTCGAAGACGTCATTCCGAAGGACCAAGACAAGCGCGTCACCTTCGATGCCGCTGATCTCGCCACCGCCATTCGCCGCGCCGCGCTGCTCACAAACGAGGAATCCAAGGGCGTTCGCTTCACCTTCAAGGGCGACATGCTGGTGGTTTCCAGCCGCGCTCCCGAAATGGGTGAAGCGGAAATCCGCGTACCGATGTCCGGTTACGTTGGCGATGCAATCGAAATTGGCTTCCAGCCAGCGTTTATTGTCGATGCTCTGAAAGTGATCGACGGTCAACAAGTAATGATCGAAATGCGCAGCCCTCAGAAGCCCGGCGTGTTCAAGGTCGGCCAAGAATTCACCTACGTGGTGATGCCCGTGAACGTGGTGTAACCGAGCACCGACCCCCCGCCGAGGTTCGCTCGGCGCGCCTGCATTCATCTACCAACGAAACAGGAGCCTCGACCAATCACGGTCGAGGCTCCTGTTCTTTCAGTACTGCAGCCATGCAATGGCCGCACATCGATTCAAATCATTACCGCGCGTACTTCACACCGCAGCCGTACGCCTTGGTGGTGGCAGGCGAAACGGGCTTGCCGTCCTTGAGCGCCTGCACGGTACTGACAACATAATTCTTGTCGCCTTGGTCATCGATCGCGCCCGCATATGCAAGCACTCCTGATGCATCAATGACGAAGCAGTGCGGCGTGGTCTTCGCGCCGTATGCGTGACCAACGGCACCATCGCCATCAATCAAGGCTGGTCCGGAAATCTTGTTCTTCGTCAAGTACTCGCCACTCTCCGCAGGCTTGCTGGCCGTCGATGCGGTGGAGTTGACGAACAGGAACACCACGTCCGAGTTGATCGCCTTCGACTCACTCATCATCTTGGCAACCGAGCCATCTTCCATCTTGCCCTTGCAGACTGGGCAGCCCGGATTCATCCACTCCATCACCACCACCTTGCCCTTGAAGTCAGACAGGCTGACATCTTTACCTGCCGAGTCCTTCAGCGTGAAGGCTGGCGCTGGCGAGCCGACCTTGGCGGCATCAGCCTTCTCTGCCTTCTTCGTTTCTTTCTTGGTGTCCTGCGCGGCGTACTGCGATGGGCTGGCGTAAGCCACACCAGTGACAACGGCGGCAGCAACTCCGAGGGTGGCGATCATCTTGAGCGGGTTCATCAAATCTCCTGTGAGGCGCACGGCGCCTAGCTAATGGTGAGTGCACGCACGCGCGCGCACTCTCTTGGCTCACTTCGACGGAGGAGCCTGATCCGATGCACCCACCCCGTTAGCGCCAAGCGAGGTGCCAGGACCAGCCAACGGGTGCGGGATGGTGAGCCAAACGCACGGATCCGAGGCGCTATTGCCAAAAAGTATCAATCCTGCCACTGCCGGTTGACCCGGACCCTCGCCCATACTTGTGACCATAAATTCAAGGTTAAATTGTTCCCCAGAAACAGTGCCTTCGATCGCCACTGCGCCCTCGGACATCGCCAACTGCATTCCGGCAACTCCCGCCGGAATGAATCGCACCGAGCCATTCCCTTGCGTCGAACCCCTGATGGATACCTTGCCGTTCTCGAGGCTGGCAAACAGCCGAGCTGATGCCGCGGTCGCCGGAAGCGATCGACCTCCGAACGAGCCGCCGTTCAACTGAATACCTGAACCCGCCTCAACCACTGGCGGCCAGTTACCACCGCCGGACAGTTTGGCAACAACGCATCGCTCCTTGCAGACCATGACCTTGGCACGTACCGACCAAACGCCTTGCTGAGTACTATCGCTGTCGCTCTTCCACGGGTCTTCACGCAGCACGCCCGCGCGGCGCACTGGTACTAAATAATGTGCTGTGCGCGAGTAGCCATAGAAGAC
>JBBAOD010000365.1:0-2120 GCA_040401635.1 Phycisphaerales bacterium | reverse complement strand
CCATCGCCAGCAACATCACTGAATTCACCGCGACGTTTCGATTCAGTTTCCGCAACAGTGTCGGTGGCCCGGGCGACGGATTCTCATTTCTCTGGGGCAACCTTTCCAATGCGTCCGGAACACGCATGTCTGGTGGCGAAAATGGTGTGCAAGCATTCGTGCAAGATCAATCCGGTCTGAGTGTTGGGTTCGCCAGCTATCCCGGAGCAGGCGCCAACGGCGTGAATGGAAAGTGGGCGGGTGGTACGAACTTCGCATTCGTTCCGTTCACGTACACGCCGGTCACTTGGACAACCACTGCGCTCGCTGCCAACACTATTAAAATGGCGACCGCCACCGTCTTTTGGTCACGCAGCACCGGAACACGGGTCACCATTGCTGTTCCTGGAAACACAGGGACCCTCATCTACATCGACAAGGGCCAACCACAAACCGCCGCAATCAATTCCGCTGGTTGGTCATTCGGATTCGCAGCGCGCAACGGCGCAGTGGATGAAGACGTGCTGATTGGGGAATTCAAGGTGAACGCCATTGTGGAATGCCCCGACCCGCGCAGTCCTGCTGACATCAATCGCGACTGCCTCGTTTCCGGCGCAGACCTTGCCATCGTTCTCAGTCAATGGGGACCATGCGGCAGCACGCCGTGCGTTAGCGATCTTGACAACAATGGCTCGGTCGGCGGCAGCGATATCGCCGTCGTACTGGGCGCGTGGGGCGATGCGAATTGCGTTACCCCCGTGTCATCCGATCGATTAGTGATGCGGCCACTTGGAACCACCAGCGCTGCACAAGGCTTCTGGGAATACCTGCCCGCTGGATACGCAACGCGCAACGATTGGCCACTCTTGGTTTGCCTCCATGGAATTGGAGAAAATGGCACCGGAACCTCGGCAGAACTCAATCGCCTGCTCTCGAACGGCATTCCCGCAATCATCAAGGCAAACGCTTGGCCAGTGGCTGCGTCCGCTGCGGGCGACGCGTTTGTGGTGGTTGCTCCGCAGAACGCACGCGGTGGCTGCCACAATCCCGCCGACGTTGACGCGTTCCTGCGATGGGCGGCCAGCCACTACGGCGTGGACCAAAGTCGCATCTACCTGACCGGGCTCAGTTGCGGCGCGATCGGTACCTGGGAATACCTAAGAACCGTTGGCGCAAACGCCCTGCCCGCTGCCGTGGTGCCCATCTGCGGCAATGGCATCGACGCATGGAATCAACGCGGTTGCCTGCTTGGCAACATGCCGATGTGGGCCTTTCACGGTGACGCTGACGGAACCATTCCAGTGCAAGGATCCATCGTCCCTGTGACGGGCGTTGCTGGTTGCACGTCACCTGTGGCGGCGGATGCGCGGCTCACCATCTATCCAGGCGTCGGGCACGATTCGTGGACGGCCACTTACAACCTCAGCGCTGGGCATGACATCTATGCGTGGTTCCTGACGCATCGCCGCACCACTACGCCGTAAGCGGCGTTCCGCGCCACGCGTTGCGCGCAGCGTCCATGGTTGGCACGCTCCCCGTTACGGCTTGATCGACTGTCCAGCGCGCGGGTCGTTCGCCAGCGGATGAATGCGCGCCGTGCCACCGCCGGGCATGCACGTCATGTACCCCGATTCCATGTTCGGATCGGCCGCGGGGAAGTCCGTTGACACGATGCACGCCCCGCTCGCAAGGGCCTGCTTCTGGCGTTCGGTACTGCCGCTGAGCGGTTCCACCACGTTCTCGTCGGCACGCGTGCGGATCACCACGCCGCGCGCCGCTACTTCGCCAATGCGCTTTCCATCCGCACTTGGGTCATTGATGACGCAGAACACCCCGTCCGGGGACTGATCACCGCAATCAGCAAACAACACCGTGCCGCGCAGGCCCGGATGGCGCGCCAAGTGCTTGGCAACTACGTGATCATCAACAGTGATCACAAACATGAACTTGCCGCGTAGTTCGTCAATCGTCGGCCATCCAACCGTGGTCACCGCCTCACGCAGCGAAGCGGCATTCCCACGCACGCGGTCGGGAGTAATCAACTGTTCGGCGCCAAACGTCGCCTGCACTAGCCGCTCAAGTTCCTCCACGTGGCGCAACTCCCAGCGCTCTGGATCGGTGATGTCGAACCCCGGGAGGCT
>JBBAOD010000364.1:0-2126 GCA_040401635.1 Phycisphaerales bacterium | reverse complement strand
GTCCGCGCCCTCATCATCCAGTCGCGTGCGTGCCTCGTTAGTGCTGCGCTCGGTGATGGAATTCCATTTCACTACGTCAGCGTACGAATGGAACAGCACGCATTCGCTCTCCAGGCCGTCGCGCCCAGCGCGCCCGGTTTCTTGCTGGTAATGCTCGATGCTCTTTGGAATAGTCATGTGCACCACGGCGCGCACATTGCTTCGATCAATGCCCATGCCGAACGCCACGGTTGCAACCACAATGTCAAGCTTCTCAGCGGTGAACCGCTCCTGCACCTTGGAGCGTTGGATCGACGTCATGCCTGCGTGGTAGCACGCCGCATTGAATTTCTCCTTGCCCAAGTACTCCGCGATCGCCTCCGTCTCCTTGCGGCTCATGCAATAGACAATCACTGCGTCGCCGCGATGCCGCTCAAGAACGCCCAAAATCTGCTTGCGCCCATCAATGCGCGGCTCGATGCGGTAAATCAGGTTGGGGCGATCAAAATTCCCAACCAATACCAGCGGATCGATCAATTCCAGCTGCGCAACGATGTCATCGCGCACCGGTGGCGCGGCGGTGGCGGTGCATGCATGCAGGCTGACACCCGGGAACATGCGCCGCAGTTGCTTGAGTTGCCGATACTCCGGCCGGAAATCATGCCCCCATTGGCTGATGCAGTGCGCCTCATCAATAGCGATGGCGCGCACTCCCACGCTGCCGAGCCATGTGTCGAACCCCGGCGCAAGCAGTCGTTCCGGTGACACGAACAACAAGCGCACTTCGCCCGCGCGCACGGCGCGGCGCACGTCATCGCGCTCTTCGTTGGTCATGCCCGAATGCAGCGACGCGGCGGGGTAGCCGTTGGTGCGCAGTCCATCCACCTGGTCCTTCATCAGGGCAATCAGCGGGCTCACGCAGACATCGATGCGGGTATCCCCAGCACGCGCGGCGGCAAGCGGGGGCACTTGGTAGCAGAGGCTCTTGCCGCCACCCGTTGGCATCACCACCAGCGTGTCGCGGCCCGCAATGCCGGCGGCGATCGCTTCGGCCTGCAGCGGACGAAGGGTGTCGAATCCCCAGACGCGTTGGATGTCGTCAAAGACAGCGGCATCGAGGCCCGGGTGGTCCTGCCCGAAGGCGTCCGACCCGTGCGCGTCCTGCGCGGGAATGAGCGAGTCCGTTCGCATCCGGTGGAGTCTAGGGGTGCGTGCAGGCACATTCGTAAATCACGGCGGAAACGCACATCTGTGAAGATCATCGATGGAATTCCGCAGCATTCTGGGTGATCGCGGAATCCGGCAGTATGGTGATCAAATCGGCGAAGTTCTAGCAATTTCACCTTGATTAAGAAGATATCATGCTATCATTCATACTCATGGCACAACTCATTGTTCGAAATCTTGAGAATGACATCCGCGACCGAATCCGCGCGCTGGCCGAGCTTCATGGCTGCAGCATGGAAGAAGAAGTGCGGCAGATTCTCCGTTCGGCAGTGCTTGCAAGCGACGCACGTCCGGCGCATGTGCAACCACTCGGCACGCGCATATCCGAACGCTTTGCACGCATCGGGCTGACGGAAGACCTTGCGCAACTCCCAACGCGAACCCTCGAACCGCCGAGCTTCGGTCAATGATCGTCCTCGACACCAACGTGCTGTCGGCGCTCATGCGAGCGGAGCCGGACCACGCGGTGGTGCGCTGGCTGAACGGTCTGGCAGCCGAGTCCATGTGGACCACCAGTATCACGCTCGTTGAGGTGCAGTTTGGGTTGGACGTGTTGCCTGACGGCGAACGCAAGACCGCGCTTCAGAACGCATTTCACCAGGCGGTCTACGTAGACATGCAAGGACGCATCTTAAATTTCGACGCGCCTGCGGCCATTTCAGCCGGCACGATTGCAGCACGACAGCGCGCGCTCGGTCGTCCCGTTGACATGCGTGATGCTCAGATCGCCGGCATCATCGCGGCGCGTCGAGCAACGCTTGCCACGCGCAATATCCGCCACTTTGCTGATGCTGGAATTACGACTCTTGACCCGTGGCACGCGGCGGGGTGAATATCACATCCCCGCAGCCAGAATCATCACGATCTTCTCCTGCAGTGCCTTCGCCTTCCCCACGCCACCTTTGTCCTTGGTGAGGTCA
>JBBAOD010000363.1:0-2132 GCA_040401635.1 Phycisphaerales bacterium | reverse complement strand
TTGCTGCAATGAAGGGGCACTTACTTGGGGTCGCGGTGGTCATGGGTTTCTTTCTATCAGGCACGGGCGCGGTTGAATGGAGAAGGGTAGTCCGTTGGCCGGGAACTTTCCAACCGTGCTGCGGCGATCTGGCGGCTTTCGTAGGTGATATGACACAGGGCCCAACCATGGGTTGGACCCTGTGTTCAAATCTTCAATAACGGCTGACTAACAGTGGTTCAGCCTGTCCGCCAATTACTTCTTTGCTGGCGGCAAGATAACGGTGTCAATGATGTGAATGACGCCGTTGCTTGTCTTGACATCGGCGGCAATGACGGTTGCTGAATCATTCAGCATGACCTTGCCATCCTTGATGGTGATCTTGACCATCTCACCTTCAACGGTCTTGACTTCCTTCAACTTCATGACGTCAGCTGCACCAACATTGCCTGCTGCAACGTGGTAGGTGAGAATCTTGGCGAGTGCCTTTGGATCCTTCTTGAGGGCTGCAACAGTTTCCGCTGGGAGCTTTGCGAAAGCCTCATCGGTTGGTGCGAACACGGTGAATGGACCTGGGCCGTTAAGGGTCTCAACGAGGTCGGCGATCACGAGCAGTTCGACTAGGGTCTTGAACTTGCCAGCGTCTTGCGCGGTCTTCACGATGTTGGCTGGCGCCTTGGCTGCTGGTGCCGGTGGGGTCTTGGCGTCGTACTGTGGGGCGCCGATGGCGAATGCTGTTGAGAGGGAGAGGACGGTGGTTGCGAGGCAGATCTTGCAGAACATGGTGGTAGCTTTCTATCAAATAGTCCGAGAACCCGATCGCGCGGCGCGCGTGGACGGAATTGAAGTCCGTGCAGCGGCTTCGCCCGTCAGCCGCCTTCGGTTTCGTTGTTTCAACAAAATTTGAAACACGTACCCCCCAGGAACGGGTGTTCCGGGAGGAATGGGAGCAATTTCGGAGCCCCGAGCGTGCGAATCCCGCAAGTTCCGTCCCGCGCCCCAAAATGGTCCGGGAGGAACGGGAGCAATTTCGGAGTCTGCGTGCCTTTTGCGCGGCTTTGCAATTCCCTGACATTTCGCCAACGAAATCGGGGTGCGATCAACGCCAGATCTTGACTGGGTCGTGACGAAATCGAAGCACTCGCTCGTCATCCTTTTCAATTCACGCTCCCCAACTTGGGGTGCCCCCACATCCCGGCGCGGGCGCTCGCCCCCGCCGCCATACGAGGTGACCTGATGACCCGACCACTGTTCTCCGCGTTCGTCCTACTCGCACCCACTGCACTGGCGTTCGCTGGGGCACAAGAGGCGCCGCGCGTTGCGGTGGGCGACACCATCGGTGGTCGCGCGGTGGTTCTGGTGGCTCCCAAGACCGGCACGGGCGAGGTGACTGTTGAAGTATCCACCGACTCGGCGTTTGGCACCGTTTCTTTCTCCACCGTGTTGAACGTGTCCGATGCGCTTGTCCCCGGCAAGGTGTTCTTGGAAGGTCTTCCATCGGGCGTTCGTCATTACGTGCGAGCCACCCACGCTGGCCAAGCGCGCACCGCGACATTCAATGCACGCGGAAGTTCAGTAGCTGCTCCCGCCGCTTCATCGGGCGTGCGCTTTGGTGTTTCTGGTGACTGGCGCGGCGATGTTGGGATCTTCAACTCGATCTTGAACGCAGACGAGCGCGACCTGGAGTTCTTTGTGAAACTCGGCGACACCATCTACGCAGACGTGCCAAGCCCGGCTGTACCGAATGGCCCCGCGCAGACGCTGAATGAGTTCCGCGCCAAGCACGTAGAGAACTACGCACCGAATCACGGCATTGATCCGTGGGGCGATCTTGCCGCCGCGATGCCAACCTTCGCCATGATCGACGATCACGAAGTCACCAACGACTTTGACGGCGGCGCATGGGATCCGGTCAACGGTTGGTACAACCAGAGCAGCCTGTATGTGAACGGCTTGCAGGCGTTTGTTGAGCACAACGCCATCGTGCCCGCCACGTGGCCTGCGCTCGGTGATGCGCGCTTTGATGGCCGCCCGAACCTCTATCGATCATTCAGTTGGGGCACCGATGCTGCGGTGTTCCTGCTCGACACCCGCTCGTTCCGCGACGCGAGTTTGCCGCCAGTGGCAAACCCGTTTGACCCAACCGAGGTGTT
>JBBAOD010000362.1:0-2135 GCA_040401635.1 Phycisphaerales bacterium | reverse complement strand
GGACAGGGCCGCGCTCAGCGGCCGTCCTCGTAAGGCGAATGCGGGCCAGTAGACAGGCGTTATGCATCAACGCAAGCCAGCACGAAAACGTGATGCAACATCGCCGTCAGTGCGTAAGCATGATGCACCGGCGCCCCGTATTACAACCCGTACATGGCCGGTACCTTGGCATGCAAGTGCCGCATGAATGGCTCCGCGCTCAGCGGCGCACCGGTCACGTGTTCGCAGAGTGCCGCACTGAGGTGCCGGCGACCGTGTCGATGAATGTTTGTATTCAGCCAGCTGAGGAGTGGGCGGAACTCGCCGCGGGCGAAGCCGTCGTCAAGGCCGGGGATTACTTCACGCGCGCGCTCAAAGAACTGCGCGGAATACAGCGTGCCCAGTGTGTAGGTCGGGAAGTAACCAATCATGCCGCCCGACCAGTGCACGTCCTGCAGACATCCCCGACGATCGTCGGGAACAGTGAGTCCCAAGTAGTCCTTGTAGAGGCGATTCCACTCAGCGGGCAAGTCCTTGACATCAAGGTCGCGAGAAATCATGGCGCGCTCCAACTCAAAGCGAATCATGACGTGCATGTTGTAGGTGGTTTCGTCGGCGTCAACGCGAATGAATCCTGGTTCCACTACGTTGGCTGCCTCGTACATCTGCTCTGCTGAGAACTTGTCGGCGGTCGATCCGAAATACTCAGGCATCTGCTTCTTTGCCCACTTGAAGAACTGCAGGCTGCGACCGACTTGATTCTCCCACAGGCGGCTCTGGCTTTCGTGAATGGACAGGCTGACGGCCTCGCACATCGGAGTGGAGATCCAGTCCTGATCGAGCCCCTGCTCGTACATTCCGTGGCCGGTTTCATGCATGGTGCTACCAAGACCGTCAAGCATGCAATCAGCGGAATACCGGCTGGTCATGCGAACATCGCTGCCGTGGCTGCCGCCGCAGAACGGGTGCGTGCTGCGGTCCAAGCGTCCGCGTTCAAAATCAAATCCGATCGACCCACTTACGAATCGTGCAAAGCGTTCCTGTGCATCAATGTCCATCGGATGCGAATTGAACGAGTTGTCTGGGCGGCGTGGCGCGCCCTTGACGGCATCGATCAGTGGCTGCAGGCGTTCGCGCAGTGGCGTGAACACTCCTTCCACGTACTTGGCGGTGCAGCCCGGTTCAAAGCCATCAGCGAGCGCATCCCAGCGCTCTCCCGTGGTTCGATTCCAACCGAAGCAATCAGCCTTCTGCTTATTCAGGTTGACGATCTTCTCAAGCCACGGGCGAAACCGTGCAAAGTCGCTCGCCTTGCGCGCCTGCGCCCATTCATGTTGGGCAATGCTGGAAACCGAGGCGAGCTCTTCAACGAGTGAAGCCGGAAGCTTGGTGGCGCGCTCCCAATCGCGACGGAATTCACGGATATTGACGCGGTCAGGGTGCGTTTCCGGAAGCGATGCGGTTGCCTCGGCTGCTGCGTCAAGCAGTTCGCCCAGTCGCTTGTCAGTGGCCATGCCGTGCTCAAGCCGCGCCAGTTGCGCGAACTGTCGAGCGCGATGCGCGAGACCTCCGTTCGGCATCATCGTCTCCTGGTCCCAACCAAGGATCGCGGCAGTGCTTCCCAAGATCCGGGCTTCACGCGCAAGCTCGGTGGCAGCAATGACTGTGGGATGTGACGTAGCGGTTGGTGCGACAGAAGGACTCATGGTGCTCATGACTGCATCATAGGAACATCGGTCTGGATTGTTGCCCGGGAACGGCTTATGGAAACGAACCCCGCAAATGCGCGATGCGCGCTCCATAGTGGAACGCGCATCGCGGAATTGGTAAGAAATTGGCTGTAACAGCTGAAGCGAATCAGCTCTTCGGTGCCATCGGTGCAATCGGTGTCGTCTGCGGCGGAGCCGATGTGGTGCTCGCAGGAACGATCGGTTCAACGTACTTCACAACTTCCTCGCGACGGGCATCAACGCGATTGCGCGCGTGATCAATGGCACCCCATCCACGAGAATCCTTGGCAGCCTTGTCCGCACCAGCGTCAACAAGCAACTTGATCTTGTCAACATCGCCGTATGCGCACGCCACCAAGAATGGCGTCATTCCCAAGGAGTTCCGAACAGAAATGTCCGGGTTCTTCTCAAGAATGATCTTGACCG
>JBBAOD010000361.1:0-2140 GCA_040401635.1 Phycisphaerales bacterium | reverse complement strand
GTTGCTGCCCTAATGCGCGGCTCGCCTCGCTTCCGACTATGCGGTCGGTTGCTTTCCAAAGGTTGGGCCCGGAGGCAACCCTAACTTGACGCGGCACAGCCGCAAAAGGACAGCGTCATGGCATCAAAGAAGATTGAGCTCCTGCTCAACCGCACCATCGAAAATCTGGGTCTCGTTGGAGACGTCGTCAAAGTGAAGCCTGGCTTCGCTCGCAACTACTTGCTGACGCACGGTTTCGCTGAGGCTCCTACCCAAGAGAAGATCGAAGCATTGAAGGACCGCCGCGCGCAGGCGCAGGCTGAACTTTCCAAGCTCCGCTCCGAGCGCGAGGCTCTCATGGCTCGCATGGAAGGCGCCGCGATCAAACTCATCCGCAGCGTCAACGACCAGGGCGTCCTGTACGGCGCCGTCACGCAGCGCGACATCTCCGATCAGTTGGTGGTTGACGGGTTCATGGTTGACATGCGTGCGGTTCGTCTGCAGAACCCGATTCGACGCATCGGTCAGTACAGCTGCTTGATTCAGCTTGACCGCGATCTCAAGACGGAACTCACCATCGACGTCCTCCCAGACCGCGCCCTTGAGAACTTCACCGCAGCGGCTGCCGCTGCTGAGGCTGTTGAGGAGGAGGCTGCTCCGTCTGCCGACGAGCCTGCCGCCGCCGCCGCCGAGGCGCCAAAGAAGGGCAAGAAGTCCAAGAAGGACTGACCGCCGGCTGAGGGCTCGCTCCCCTGCCTCCGGGTGGGGGGGGGTGGATTCGAAAGGATCCGGAAAAATAGTAACCCCATAACGCGCCACCCAACCCGGGTGGCGCGTTATCGTTGACGCCCGTGGGTTGGCTCTGCCGGTCCCTCTTGACGATTTACTCACACTTGTCACTGAGACCTGCTGTACCGATGCCCACCAAAGCGCCGATATTGAATTTACGTGTGGAGCGCGCACCGCATGGCGGCAGTGCGAGTTCCACCCCGGCACCGCGTACGGTCGCGGCGGCTGGCATTTCAGATGTTCCGCCGACTTCCGCTCAGGACGAGCAAGGCGACCTCTCCATGACGACAGCAGTAGTTTCTAATCGTGAGACACTTCCGAGTACTCGCAATTCCGTCACGCACAAATTCGCAATCAACGGGCACGAGGGCTACCTCACGGTTGGTCTGTTTGCCGATGGGCGACCGGGCGAACTCTTCATCAAGATGAGTAAGGAGGGCTCGACGCTCTCTGGCCTCATTCAGGGTTTCTGCCGCGCGTTTAGTTTGGTTCTGCAGCACGGTCTCCCAGCGGCGGAGGCGGCAGAACGTTTCCGCGGCATGCGCTTTGAACCGATGGGCGCCACCAGCAACCCGGACATCCCGGAAGCGCTCAGCATTCTGGATTACGTGGCGCGTTACATCTTGCATCACTACGGTGAATGATTGACTGCGCAGACCTTCGCTTGACTCCATCCGAACCTATAAACAAACAGGCCGCGCATCACACGATGCACGGCCTGTTGAATTCACTGCGGATGGCAGCGGAGGATCACTCCTCGCTGGTGGCTGGGGCGTCCTCGCGGAGCTTGACCTCGTCGGCCGTGCGCTGCGCGGCTTCGACGTTCTGCATCTGCTCGTCGGTGAGCTCATCGTTGCGAACGATGAGTGCGCGGAGCATCTTTTCACTGAGGCGGCAATCGCGCTCGATTTCCTTCACCTTGCGGGTGTCGGCGGTGAAGCGCGTCAAGAAGTACACGCCGCGCTTGTTGCCCTTGACGTCGTAGGCGAGTCGACGCTCGTCCCACTTCACCAAACTGCACAGGGTGGCTTCACCCTTGGAGAGGCACTCCTTGATGTGGTCAATCGCCGCCGTCAGGTCAGCGGATGCTGCCTGCGGGAAGAGGAACATAGCCTCGTACTTTCCGTTTCGAATCTCTGTCGTTGTCATGTGGTTTCCTTCGTTGGGTGACTGTTGTTGCTATCAATGGCCGCGCCACGCGTGGCCTTGGTGTTGAAACGATTCATTGCTTCCTGGAGTCCCTTGCTCGCCCACACTTCAGCTGCTTGCGCGGCCTCCGTCATGGACGCGTCCGCCAGCGGTTGCTGGTCGGGCGAGAACTTCCCAAGCACGTAGTCCGACTGCGGGATACGCCCTGGCAGATCGATTCCGA
>JBBAOD010000360.1:0-2154 GCA_040401635.1 Phycisphaerales bacterium | reverse complement strand
CATCGTCCGGATCGCCGAGCCGGTAGCTGGTGCTTCGACCACCGCTGGAGTTCTGCACCACGATGCCGCGCTGCAGCAATTCACGGATATCGCGAAGGGCCGTGTCCGTCGAACACTTTGCCAACTTCGCGTACTTCGATGTTGAGAGGAACCCCTCAAATCCGTTCAGCATCCGGTTGATGACCAGGCGTTGGCGTTCGTTGACTGGTCGGAGGTTGATGCGCTGCCAGAGACGGGACTTGGTCAGGACGGTGCCAATCGTCTGATCGGCGCCGCCAATAGCGCGGTCCAGGCAACCGAGAAACCAGTCGAGCCAATCCGTGATATCTACGTCACCGCGCTGGGCAGACTCCAGTTGCAAGTAGTAGTTCTTCCGCTCGCTCTCGATCTGTGACGACATGCTGTAGAACCGATCCTTCGTGCCGTCGGCGCGAGCGAGCGCCATGTCCGCGATCGCACGGGCGATGCGCCCGTTGCCATCCTCAAATGGATGGATTGTCACGAACCAGAAATGCGCGATGGCTGCTTTGAGCACTGGATCCGTTGCGGACGGCGCATTGAACCACTTGATGAACCGCGCCATTTCCACCTCAAGGCGGCTTGCCTCGGGCGCCTCGAAGTGCACCTTCTCCCGTCCGATCGGTCCGGAGACAACTTGCATCGCTCCCGCCTTCTGCTTGCGCCATCCTCCGACCGTGATCCGACGGATCCCACTTCTGCCAGTCTGAAAGAGCGATGCGTGCCAGTCGAACAGACGCTTCTTGGTCAGCGGCTTGCCGAAGTTTCGCGTGCCATCCAGCATCATGTCTACAACGCCTTCGACATCACGTCCAACTTTCAGCAGTGCAGCGATGCGCAGTCCAAGCATTCGTGCGATCGAGGATCGGACCTCGTCGGAATTCAAGTGTTCGCCTTCGATGGCAGAGGATTTCACAACGTCACTCGTCAAGACGGCGAGGCTCGCTTCGGCGCGCAGGTCGAATCCCATCGCCTCCATTCTTCCAAGTAATCGACCCTGCTTGTGACGCACCGTCGCCAATAGCCCGGCGAGCGATTCGCCGTCCCAAGTGAACTCCGGCCAGCTGGCGCGTTCGTGGATGTAGGTCGTCTTTCGCCGCATGTTATGCGGTAAATATACCATCCATTCGCCGCGTTCGACCCTCTGGCGAAGTGAATCTGCTACTTTCACCTGCAATGACCGAGCACCCGAACAATCCACTTCAGGGCATGACGCTTGAAGCCGTCCTGACCATCTTGGTCGAGCGTCATGGTTGGGAAACTTCGGCGCAGGAAATCAAAGTGCGCTGTTTCACAAGCGACCCAAGCATAAAGTCCAGCCTCACTTTTTTGCGCAAGAATGATTGGGCGCGCCAAAAGGTAGAGGCGTGGTACCTGTACGACTTGCGCAACGGTATTCAATGAGCAGACGCACGCTATTGCGCCGACACGAGCGGCTTGACTGACGTGAACGCCATAATAATTCTGACTCTTGAAAATTGGCATAATTATTGGCATACAGAATTGGTCGGACTACAGTCATTCTGTAGTGCGTTTCCAGGCCAGAACCGTCCAGCACTTTCTATGTCTTCGATCTTGTTTCTCAGGAGCTGTCTTGAACACCGTGCAAACATCAACAACCCGTTTCACTTGTGCTCTGACAACGCTGTTGGCAATTTCGTGCATGGCTTCCGCGCAAGTTGAGCGGCAATTTGACGGCACGGTTGATTCCCAAATTGGCGTTATGCCACACGCCAATACCATTATGAAGCCACTTCCAATTGGCATTGCCGGCGGGGGCAAAGACGAACTGAGAACTGGTTGCAATGGCTGTAACAAAGAAGCCATGTACAAAGCGTTTATCGCTTCAAGAGGTCAGCAAGACGAGACCGTGCAAATGCTTGCGGACACGCCGAGCGACACGGACATTCTTGACAACAACTTTGATGTGACCATTGACCCCGCGGTGTCATTTATTTCTGGTAGCAACACGATGACGCTGGCAAGCACGGTGAACGGGTTGACGCAGTTCACCTTTCGCCTACGTACCAACACTGCAACGATCACCAACGGATACACCATTTCAAGCGTGGTGATTAATGGTGTCACAACAGTGCCAGGCTCGGCCGTGACAGTCGTGGGCACCTACGGCCGCAG
>JBBAOD010000359.1:0-2155 GCA_040401635.1 Phycisphaerales bacterium | reverse complement strand
CGTTGGCTGTGATGCTCATCTACTTGGCCAGCCACACGTTCGCTGCGGCTCGGGGTTGAAGCATAATGACAAACCTTGTGTAAATGGGCTGCATTCCACCTGCTGCCAGAAGGGCAGCATCGACACATCGGGTGCCTGGATATGCAGTTTATGTGTGGTACAGCTCGTGACAACTGGGCTGCGTATCCCGATCGGCGACGTACGGCACGTCTACTGCATCCGCGCGGTGGATGAGCAAGTGGAACTGCCAGATGATGGTGCCGAAGTAAAGTCAGAGAAGTCAGTGGTGCTGCATGAGCTTGGCAACAAGGCGCTGCTGCGAACAGTTCAGCGTCGATACCCTGGTTGGTTGGCATTAAGCTATGTCGACGTGGTACGTGTATCGGCTGCCTCGAAGTTTCTGCGCCGTGCAACCATGGGACAGTCAGCGACAACTGAAGGGTCGCTCAACCCATTTACGCACTTACTGCCGCAGGCAATGCTTCAATCGGTCAGCCCAGGAGTGTCTCTCAAGATGGTCGTTGAGAGCATTGGTGGCTGGGATTCCGGTGGACTCTACAGCTACGCTCCAAAGGACCGACAAGAAGTGTTCACGGTAATGGCAACGGTAGCGCCGGAAGTGCTTGTATCCTTTACTGACAAGGGTACACTGTCCATTTGTGCTCGTAACCAAGGAGAGCCCATCAGTCGCGTGACAGCAAAAATCGTCAAGCAAGCGCAGCGGCTGTTGCAGGAACGGTACGGTCACGGCAACTTGCCAGGTTCGGTGAGCGTGGACGCAGTCTGCTACCGATGCTGTGGCGACAGCAAGTACGATATGCAGAGGTGCTCGGCTGATGGATGCACGCTTCATGTGCACACCTGCTGTGCAGACCACGTCCCACCGCGCTGCTGGTGCCCCCACAATGCGGCGGAGACAGATATGGGCAAGTCACGGCCTCCTGCTCCGTGGTGGTGCGCGAGACATGATCCACACGGCGATTTTGATAAGCGTGTCGCGTCGTTTCACAGGCGCTCTCTCTCGGGTAATCCGGCGTATGCATTTCCTCGGGAGATGCGGTGCGAGACGCACGACTGTCCGGCCTGTCTTATGCAAGAGGTTGCTCAAATTGGCAGCGGCGAGCTGACGGTCACAACTCAGCGTTGGTGGCCAAAGGCAGATGACCTTCAGTGTCTTCTGGAGACACTGATAAGAGCTGGTGTCGATTCCGAGGATGTCCGCGGTGTTGTACAGTCTCTGAGTGTCAATAACATCCATCTTGGCGGTCTGTGGACGGTCAGCTCGACGAAGTTGACAGAGATTGGGCTCGACGGCTTCACCGCCACCATTGTTTCTCGAGAAGCACGGATACACTGTGCAGTAATGAAGCGCTTGATCGAGCTTGGCGGCTGCAACACGCGCATCCCGGACGGCGACGCCGGTATTCCCATTGATTACTACCAGCAAAGTTATCGTCGCTTTGACGAATTGCAGCGTGGACAAGAACAAGCTCAGTATGATCGGGAACGTAGGGAGGCGCAGATGGCCTTCATCCAGAGCAGGCCGCCAGTACCAGTGTTCATGATTACGAAAGGGTCGGCGCCGGCTACGCCTGCGACTGGGAATGGGCATATGCGGGCACCGGTCCCGCAAGCGCCGCGACGTCGTGGTCAAGACTGCACCATTCAATATGTCACTGTGCACGGCGGGATCCTGTCGTCTCAAGTGCTAGGCAGAGTCGACTACATTGTGGTGCCGACTCACTGTCTCGGACCGCAAGTTGGCTACTCCGGAGATGATGCAGCGGTCCGGGAGTTGCTGCGTTATAGTGACAGGTTCAATCCGACGATTCGTACGATGGACGGAATCAGTGTGGCTGAGCCAGGCACGGTAACTGTCTGCTATCCGCAGGCTCCGGCACGCAAATGTCAGCCAGGAGTAGCTCTCATGCACACATGTCTTTTCGGTGGTGCTCCCAGCATACGTGTTCTTGATGGAAAGTTTGACACTGCTGAGCGTCGAATGGTGTATGACCGGCAGTGCTTACAGGCACTGGCAGCTGCGATCCCGGAACGAGCGACAGTTGCATTCTCCAGTGAGTTTCAACCTCACGGTCCATCGCCGCATCAGCCTCTCCTTGAGGCCTGGTCTGCACAAAATCCAGGACTTGAAGTC
>JBBAOD010000358.1:0-2162 GCA_040401635.1 Phycisphaerales bacterium | reverse complement strand
GCCGTTGGACAGATTGAGAAGAACTTCGGTAAGGGATCGATCATGCGTCTCGACAACGAGACCGTGCCGGTGATCCCGTCGATTTCCAGCGGTGCGCTCAGTCTTGATATTGCCCTCGGTGGACGCGGACTCCCGCGCGGTCGAGTGGTGGAGATCTTCGGGCCAGAAAGTTCAGGTAAGACGACCCTTGCTCTGACGGTCATTGCCAACAGTCAGAAGAACGGTGGCGTGGCCGCGTTCATCGATGCTGAGCATGCGCTTGATCCATCGTGGGCGAAGCGTCTGGGCGTGAACCTTGATGAGATTCTGGTGTCGCAGCCCGATACGGGCGAGCAGGCGCTGGAGATCTGTGAAATGCTCGTACGCTCCAATGCGGTGGATGTCATCGTGGTTGACTCGGTGGCGGCATTGATCCCACGGGCTGAAATCGAAGGCGAAATGGGTGATAGTCATGTTGGTTTGCAGGCGCGGCTCATGAGCCAGGCACTGCGCAAGCTGACGGGTGCCATCGCCAAGAGTGAGTGCATCGTTATCTTTATCAATCAGCTGCGCGAGAAGATCGGCGTTATGTTCGGATCGCCCGAAACGACCACCGGCGGACGTGCGCTGAAGTTCTACTCATCGGTGCGTATTGATATTCGCCGTATTGGCGCGATCAAGGATGGCGACCGCAATGTTGGTAATCGTGTGCGCGCGAAGGTAGTGAAGAACAAGGTTGCGCCGCCGTTCCGCGAGGCCGAATTTGACATCATGTTTGAGGAGGGCATCTCAGTGTCGGGAGATATTCTCGACCTCTCAGTGCTCGACGGCGTGGTGGACAAGGCTGGTGCTTGGTTCAGCTTCGGCGATGTGCGACTTGGACAGGGTCGTGAGGCATCGAAGTTGTTCCTGCGCCAGAACCCGAACCTGATGGAGGAGATCCGACGCGAGGTGTTGACCAAGCGTTTGGCGAATCCGTCGGCACCGACCAAGGCTCCCCCTGCACCTGCTGCGGACGATTGATTTCACTGCTGTCGGAGGTAGTGAATTTCCAGCGCCGGACGCCCCACGACGGTGGCGTCCGGCGCTGTGCATTGGCGCTGTCCATTGGTGTTGCGCACGCAAGGCATCAGCGCTTGCGGCGCGGATATTTAGCAGCGGCCGAGCATGGAGTGCGAGCGCGGGGCGAGGCATAAGTTGTCGTGTTCGCGGGCCGCGTATCGCCAGTGGGCAAGGGCGGCGATCATGGCGGCGTTGTCAACGCAGTATTTCTGAACCGGCAAGCGCACATCGATGCCGTGCGTCGTGCCGAACTTTGTCAATTCGGCGCGCAGGTGGCGGTTGGCAGTGACCCCACCACCCACCAGGAGCGTTACGGGGCGATCGTTCTGTGTT
Organism: Phycisphaerales bacterium; assembly: GCA_040401635.1. Taxonomy (GTDB): domain Bacteria; phylum Planctomycetota; class Phycisphaerae; order Phycisphaerales; family SM1A02; genus UBA966. Next base: position 788 of record JBBAOD010000358.1, on the reverse strand, counting down.
TCCAGCCGTTCAAATGCGCGATGGAGCACATCCATGACTTGGTTGACCGCGGCTGACTGAAAGCTGGCTGCGAGGTCGGATACGCGCTGCTCGGTGAGCGGCAGTGGCGGTCGGGGCGCGGGTCGATTGGCAACGGGTGGGATACCGCGCACCGCGTAGAGCAGGGCGGTCTTCATGCCACTGAAACTAAAATCAAGTGTGCGTTCGGTGGATTGCCCGCCCTCGCGGGCGCTGCGTGCCGTCAGTCGTGGGGTGGGAAATCGCATGGCCTTTGGATCGCCGGACGAACTGCGCTCATCCAAGAGTGGTCCGCCCGGGTAGCCGAGCGATAGCAATGTCGCCGCCTTGTCGAAGGCCTCGCCGATCGCATCGTCGATGGTGCGGCCGAGGAGTGTCATCGACCGCGGTCCGTTCATGCGAAAGAGATGCGTGTGTCCGCCGGAGGCCACCAAACCAAGCGCGGGCCAACGGACCTGGGGAGCATCAAGCAGGCCAGCTACCAAGTGTGCGGCAATGTGGTCAATCCCGATCACCGGAATACCCAACGACCAGGCAACCAGGAGCGAGCCAATCAGTCCGGGTCGATTACCAACAGCCACCGCGCTGACGTGTCGACCTTGCAGATCCGCGCTCCGTAAAGCCTCACGAACCACCGGGACGATCCGTTCCAGATGCGCACGACTCGCAAGCTCCGGCACCACGCCGGCGTAGCGCGCATGAATTTCATGTTGCGGACTCACCACGTTTGAAAGAACGCGGGGTGCGCCATCGCTCCACTCCACAATGCT
>JBBAOD010000357.1:0-2168 GCA_040401635.1 Phycisphaerales bacterium | reverse complement strand
CGATAGAGACGTTGATCGGGCGCATTGAGGCCGTATTCCGATGAGATGTTGATGATGACGCCTGAACCCCGCCTTGCCATTTCACTTCCGAAGACCTGCGTGCAAAGAAATGCCCCCTTCAGTCCTACTTCCATGTCTGCGTCCCATTGTGCAAGTGGGAAATTCTCCACTCGCGAGAAACCGACCTGCGATTCCACTTTGGGATTGTTCGCTGCATTGTTGATCAAGATGTCGATCCGGCCGTGGCGCTGCAAAACACGTGCAAGAAACGCGTTTAAGGCAGCTTGGTCGGTGATGTCGACCGCTGCTCCCCACGCATTGACTCTGAATTGCGCGGCCAGTTTCTGTGCGGCAGCATCTGGCCTCGCGTCATCCAGGTCGAGCAGGATAGGAATTCCTCCCGCGGCGGCGATGACCTCCGCATGCTGCACCCCGAGCAATCCCGCGCCGCCCGTTATGAGCGCGACGCGATCTTTGAGGGTAAATAAATCGACGACGAGAGGTGCAAAGCTCATAGGGGAATAACTTCGGCGGGTTGTCCGGTTTGCAGAGAGTTCAAGGCCGTCAAGGCGACGTTGAGCCCATTGGCTCCGTCGCGAGCCGACACGCAGGGAGTTGCTCCACTTTGAACACATGACAAAAAGTGTTTCATTGCATTAAGAAATAACTGGTTTCGCTCCAGTGTGGAAAAACTGCTCGTGACTTCGATCTGCCCATCCGCTGCGACGACTTGCAATATACCGTTGGCAATGTCGGCGATGATCTCACCTTTGTCGCCGATAACCTGGCAAGAGCGCCGCGAGACCTTCCGACACACATCCTGGTGCAAGTGAATCGGGATAGTTTGCCCCTGATACCTGCAGCTCATCAAGGTGCTGGCGGTGTCCTCCACGTCGATCTCGAGATCGCTGAATTTTCCGCCAACGCAGAGCAGCCGGTGCGGAAGGCCAAACAACCACATCAGATAATCGAAATCATGGATTTGCGAGAGAATGACGCCTCCGCCCAATTCACGTCGGGCGGCGTAGCTTTGCCGGTAGTCCTCGTACGGATGCCAGTTCGGCAAATACTCCCCGAACTCGGCCCGCACGGCTATGACCCGGCCAATCCGTTCCTCGCTCAAGAGTTGCTTCAAGTGCAGCAACAGCGGGTGAAACCGGAGCTGGTGACCGACGAATGCGACCAAGTTCTTTTCGTGAACGATCTCGAGCAGCTCACGCACTCCCTGCAAATTGTGTGAGATCGGTTTTTCGAGGAAGAGGTGGCATCCGGCCCGTGCCGCAGTCAATGCCGTCGAAATGTGCAGGCTGGTCGGATTGCTGATCACCACTACGTCTGGATGTTCCGCAAGCGCGGCATCCAAATCAGTGAACTCCGTCAGTTGGTGGCTGGAGGCAATGTCCGCGCCGGACTCGATCTGCATTCGTTCACTGATGACCGGCGCGGCGGGCCGCGTGCGATAGGCGAAGAGCGTCAAGTCCGGACCGAGCAGCGTGCGCAGATTGCGGGCATGCCGCTGCCCCACCCCGCCCATTCCAACCATTAAGACTTTGAGTGCCCCAGCCACTGACTTAGTCCTCTACCGGTGGAATCAGCATGTTTGCCAGAAACTCTTCGCGATCGAGGAAGGGCCAGAGGTCTTCGAGTGGCTTCGAGACCATGGTGCCATCGGGTCGCTGCAGCGAGGAAACGCGAGGCGCACGGACCTCATCGGCAAGAGCGCACACATCCACGACGGCGGGCCCGGGCGCATCGAGAATGTTTCGAATCTCCACCCGGAGATTTCGCTGATTCACAATCCGATGACCAGCAATTCCATAAACATGAGCCAGCTTGACCACGTCTGGAAGTGTCACGCCGCTGCTTGGGTCTGCGCCGACGAGACGACCGAAGTACGTTTTTTGCGATGCAACGATCGATCCATAGCCGTTGTTGTTTATGACGAAGATCTTGATCGGCAGATTCAGTCGCGCTACGGTCTCAAGTTCCTGCGCGTTCATCTGAAATCCGCCATCGCCATCCACGCACACGGTGCGTCCCCCGCCATGGGCGAGACAGCCGCCGATGCTCGCGGGCAGGCCAAATCCCATCGGCCCAAGACCGGTCGTGATGAAAATGCGCTGCCGGGGTTTTGTCCGGAACGCCATGAGCAGCGTTTCGATCGCATT
>JBBAOD010000356.1:0-2208 GCA_040401635.1 Phycisphaerales bacterium | reverse complement strand
GGTGGTTGATCTTGGAGCGGGTATCGGGGCGGGCACGCTTGATATTGCTGCTGCAGCAGATCGATTGCTCATTGTGACAACGCCGGAACCAACATCACTTGCTGACGCGTATGGATTTGCAAAGGCATGTGTTCGTCACGGCCGGCGTGACGGTTGGTGTTGTGCAACCACCATGGCGATCGACGCTGCAGATGGCAGTGCAGCAGCGGGGCGCTTGACGCGCACTGCGCAAGCACACTTGGGCATCACATTCATGGACATGGGCAGTGTGCCGATGGACCGCGCCGTTTCAGCAGCAGTCCGAGCGCGGACGCCGCTCTTGACCGCAGCTCCGGAATCATCAGCGGCACGCGCCATGCGCGGCATCGAATCTCGCCTTGCTGGTCTTGACGATGGCGTTCAGAACGATGAAGAATCTGGACGTTTCTTCGCCAACTTTGCCGCCCGGATGGGGGTTCGCTGGGGCAATACTGCCGCCATGATTGCGGCCGGGGTGGCCGGAATCGGCGGCGTCCGTGTTCGATAAAAATTTGCAATATCGCGACAAAATGGCTTGCAGAGACTCCCTGCTGCTTGTTATATTGGACGCGTTGGAACGATCGTCAAGGATCGATGACGCTCCAGCACCCCGCGACATGGATGTTGCGGGGCCCAACGGAGGGAGGTTCACCTTTATTGGTGGGCGTCTCTCCTTCATCGCTGGCTCATGGCGGGGATCCGCCGTGAATCAGGCAGTGTGCATTCCCCTGCACTCTCTTCTCGAAGGTCAAGGAGCGACCGATGTCGAAGAGCCACGCGCGGACGTCGTCAATTACGACGCAGTCCGCAACGAGCAAGCGTTCGTCCCCCAAAGCACCCTTACGCGGGGCTTCGGCTACCGCAGTGGCGAAGTCGCCTGCGCGCAGCGCAGCAACCTCAACACCGCGCAAGTCCGGTCCCGCAGCTGGTGGTACTGCCGTCAAGGCAGCTCCAGCAGCATCAACAGCAGTAGCTACCGCCACTGCGAAGAAGCGCGGCGTACTAACGCCCCGCGCGTCAACGTCGGCCGCCAAGACCACTATTGCTACGCGGACAGCTCCACGCGTCGCCGGTGGGCGTGCTACTCCGTCACGCGTCATTGAAGTGACGGCGCCGGTTCGCACATTGGCATCGGCAAATCCGCCGGTTGCGCCGCCATCAACGTCGGCACTGCTCGATCCAGTCTGGATTGCCTACGGGAATGCCCGTGAGCGCCAGGATGAGGCTCGTTTGCAGGACCTGCGCAACAAGTTGATCGAGCGCTACTACGACGTGGTTCGTTATGCGGCTGAACGCATGCACACGCGGTTGCCAAATGAGGTGGACGTGAATGACCTCATGAGCGCCGGTTTGTTCGGTCTCATGGACGCCATTGACGCGTTTGATCCACACCGTGGCGTGAAGTTTGAGACCTATTGTGCGCCGCGCATCCGGGGCGCCATCTTTGATGAGTTGCGCGCCATGGACTGGGTTCCGCGCTTGGTGCGCAGCCGTACGTCCAAGGTGGAGAAGGTTCGCAAGGAATTTGAGTTGTCCAACGGCCGCAAGCCGACAGACGACGAAGTTGCAAGCCTGATGAACGTCTCCAGTGCTGAGTACGACAAATTGCAGAAGGATTCGCGACCAGTTGGCGTGGTGAGTCTGGACCGCAAGGCCTTTGAGAGCGATTCGAGCCGCGACGTTCGTGAAGTTGACGTTATTGAAGACGGTCGTCAGTTGAATCCGGCTGAGCTGGTTCAGCGTGGTGATTTGCAGGGCCTGATCACTAAGGGTCTTTCGCGTGCCGAGCGCCTGATTGTGATTCTCTATTACTACGAAGAGATGACCATGAAGGAAATCGGCCTGACGCTTGACCTTTCCGAGAGCCGTGTCAGTCAAATGCACTCAAGCATCTTGGCGCGTTTGAAGGCGCAGATGCAGCACCGTATGAAGGAATTCTGACCCACTATTCGGGCGACTATTCAGCCCGTTGCACCTGTCCACGCTTTGGAGGGTCCACCTTCCCGAAGCAACGCGCCCCGCGAGAAACCTCGCGGGGCGCGTTCATTTGGGTTCCCTTCGATGCGGGCGGTGAAGTGAGTTGAGTCGTTGACCGCCCCCTCCGTTGCGCGCCGTTGAAGTGAGTTGAGTCGTTTAACCGCCCCCTCCGTTGCGCGCGGGACCCTCGGACGCGGACGGCTGCGCTCCACA
>JBBAOD010000355.1:0-2209 GCA_040401635.1 Phycisphaerales bacterium | reverse complement strand
CAGTTGCGACAGATAGCGCAGGAGGCCGATGGTGAATTCCGGCAAGTGCGGCCCAAGGGTGGCAACGGAGACAACCCGCCGTGAGCACACGATGGCTACGTTTCGGCATTGCGTTGAGCGGATGGCGAACGCTTGCTCCCCCCGTTGCTGCGACGATCGCCATGGGCGTGGGCAATGCTCCGCTACGCGCTGACGTCATTGAACTCCGCGGCAGTGCGCCTTCCATTGACGGAGACATCGTGAGTGTGGGACCCGCGGGCATCGAAGTGCGTACTCGACGCGGCGGCCTTGAGCAGCAGCAGTCGGTCGCGTGGAGTGATGTGCGCGATGTGCGCGGCGCCAACGTTCCCAAGGAGGCCGCCAAGTGGCTGGCTGCCGGTGACGCGCTCTGGCGAGGTCGCATGCGCGTGGCGCGCGGGGACTGGATCTTTGCACTTGACCCCATGCAACTAGCGTTCCGGGCATGGGACGGCGCCGCGCCGAGCGCCGATGGTCTCACGGCATCGGCAGTGTGTGCCGAAGCGCTGCGTCGATCCGGGCGCGCCGAAGAATCCTTACGCGCATCCTTTGAGGCGATTCGAATTGCACGAGCCGGGATCGCGCCGCGCGAAAGTGCGGATGCACGAATTCAGGATGCGGAGTCGAGAGCCGTTGATGCACGTATGCCCGTGCCGCCGGCCTTGGCGCCAGGTGCGTTTGATGTTCCCGCAGCAATCCGCGCGCGTGCCGTGCTGGCAAACTTTGATGCACGTGGCGATGCAGGCCTTGCTGCAGTAGTAGCGGCATACGCTGCGGCTCTGGATGTTTCTGCAAGTGCCGGTGCACAAGCGGGTGCGGGTGATCATCCAGCCGACCCCGCCGGTGGTGCGGCTGAGGCGCCCGCCGCGCCTGCGAATAATGCAAAGATTGATGCAGCGGCAAAGGCCACTACCACCGCACTTGAAGCAATGCGCGACGCGCGCTCCGAAGACCCAAAGCGTCGCGCTGCGGCGCTTGCCACACTCGCCCGCGTGCGTCGATCGCTGCCTTCATGGTTTGAGCCATGGGCGCGATTCGCTACCGGCGCTGCGCTGGCAAGCGACACAGATCAAACGATTCATGATCGCGGTTTGGTGTTGCTTTCAAGCTTGATTGCGTGTGATTCCGTGAGTCAGCCGCTGCTTGCGGCGCGCGCCGCGGTGCTACTGCGGCAGTGGGCGCAGCTTTCTGTGCAAGGAAATTCAATTGCTGTATTGATCGTGGCGCTGCCATCGCGACCGGACGTCGCTGTGCCCAAGGAACTGTCGGACGCCACAGTCGTTTGGCTGGAGTCGCGCGGTAGCACGGACCTGGTCATCGCTCATCTGGCTGCACAATTAGATAATGAACCCGAGGGTGATGGGCGATCCGCGCTCGTGAGCCGCTTGGCTTCGATCATGGCTGCTCGACTTGAGCGTGAAGACGATGAATCGCGTCGCAACGCATTGATGGCGCGCGCCATGGCGTTGGTCAAGCGCTTTGATGCCGGGTCCGAACCATTGCGATTGGTGATTCTGCGCGCGCAACATCGCGCGGCGCAACGCACGGCGGAAGATCGACGCGCCGGGCGGGGAACCGATGAAGAGTGCGAAGCCGCTCGGCAACAGTTTGAGAGTTTGATCAGAGAATTCGCCGTGCTCGCAGCGCGATCGGATCGCGCCAAGACGTTGAGTAGTCGCGACGCTTCCGCGCAGGTTGGAATTGCTGCAGAGCAAACGGCGCTCCGTGCTACGCGCGAGGAAGAAATCGCGCGGAATGCCCAGTTCTTTCGGGCCTGGGCCGGCTACTACTCGGCATGGCTCGCGCGTGAATTGGGTCACCCGGATTGGCGTGAGCGCGGGCAAGATTCCATGGGCTGGTTTGCGCAGTTGATTGAGCCGGGTAAGGCGGCGATCGATCCTGGTGATGTTTCAGTGGACCTGCGCAGCAACGAAGGGTTCGCCAGTTCTATTCTTGGCTCCGCGCTCGCTGCAAGCCTGGTGCAAACGGGTGCCACGGCTGATGCGTGGTTTGCATTGTTGGCATCGCCTGGAACGCACAGCTCGGTGCGGACCAAGTTGCCGGCCTGGCGCATTGCTTCCTACTTGGACCGCGGGGAATTGGAAACAGCGTTGACCTTTTTGCGCAGCGAGGGTGACGGCCCGCAGGGTGTTGCGATGTCATTGATTGCAGCCGCGCGTGCCGGGCGCAA
>JBBAOD010000354.1:0-2242 GCA_040401635.1 Phycisphaerales bacterium | reverse complement strand
TTCACCGATGGCGAGGGCTTCCATCGGTTCATGTCGCCACTGACATCAAGGCCGGCGAACACCGCAGGCGCGGTAGTCCGAGTGGCATCGAAGTACAGGGTTCCACCGCGACGGTTCGCGTCGAAGTATTGCGTGCCTGTGGCGGTTGATCCGCCCCAAGCCGGTGCGAAGATTGCATTGATGTCTGGCTTGAAGAACTGACCAGGCTTCATGTCGTTCGACGGATCTGCCTCGGCAGTGGAAATCGTTCCGTCACCGTTGGTATCGATGGAAGCTCCAATATCAAGGAAGTCGAGCCATGCATCGCGCGGAAAGGGGTCCCCGTTTGGGAACTTTTCTGGAAGGCTAAAGACCAGTGCCGTGCGCGGCTCCTCTGGCGTGCAGGGACCGAGTTCCACATCTGGACCGTAGGTGTTGCCACTACGACTACCCGTTGGACCCGGAAGGCCGAAGAAGAATCGCTGTGGCGCACCCGAAGCCGGATTGACGCGCAGTTCAAAGTCAGCCAAATTCACTGGCTCATTGAACGGATTGGCAATCTGCGCAACGAACACCACCGCAGGCCACGTGGCCGGATTGGCGGGGTCGTACACCACAAAGTGCTCCCCTGCGCCGTTCGCTGTGCAACTTGGCAGCGCATACGGATCGGTGGCGCTCAGTGAGCAATTGTCTGGATCCGGGCAACCCGGTAGCGGATTGCCGCCCGGAGGCCCGAGCACTGCATCAAGTTCAGCCTGCGTCACCTTGGACTTCGGATAGACGAAAGCCATGAAGACTTCCTGAATGAAGGGCTGCTTCTCTACGCCGATGAATCCTGCATCATTGATCCCACTCGTGCCAAGGGCATCGTTCGGAACAGCAATGGATTCCGTGGGGTGCAGCGGTTGGTCGAGGTACATGGTGTTCGTGATGCGACGCTTACCATCGCGATAGCACAGAACATTCGCCGAGAAACTGGCTATCATCATCTTGGTGGCAGCGAGCGACAGGTTCGCCTCGTTGGCACTCTGCCCCGGTCGACCCAAGTAACTCTGCCGGCTTCCTTCATCAATAAGTGCACGGCGCATGACACGCTCGAGGTCGAAGTCAAACTTGCGGTCGGCTTGAGTGATCTCCGTGGAATTCGCCGCATTGCCCGCCTTTGGCACATCGTTCGGGCGCCGCAAGTCAATCTTGCGGTTGTCAGTGAGGAAGCGTCGGCGCGCAGCCTCAAAGTCGTTCACATCAGCCTTGCCGTCACCGTTGGCGTCGCGAATTGCGATACCAAATCCACTCGAAGCTGCGGGAATCAATCCGGCTTCTGGGAACATGATGTTCGGGTGGTACGGGGCGAGATCATCCGCCGTGGTCACGACGCCGTCGCCCGTCACATCATCGGGATTGCCGTCGAGGTCAAAGTCGACGCCACGCTTGAGATATGCAGGTCGAACACGCAGGATGTTGCCTGTGAAACTTGCGTCCGGGACGCCAGCGGCCTGAAGACTGTGATCCACTACCGTCCACAATCGCGGCGGCAGCATCTCGTTGCGAGCGCCGGAAATGGTGGTCATCATGCGGCGGTGGTCAAGCAGCAACTCTGCCCCACCGCGCGGCGCGAACGCGGCGCCGGTGCTCCACGTAGCCCGCGCGCGCCAGTCTTGCACGCGAACATCGTCAGGATCAAAAAAGCGTGCTGACTCCTCACGCGAACGCGTGGAGCGCAGGAACTCGCCAAAGAGAATGTCCGTTGAGTACATCGAAGCCGAACTGTTCAGTGCATTCTCAAGGCGGCTGACCGTCTGCGGACTGTTCTGGCCGCTGGCGGCGCGCAACTCAATTTCATCATCCGAGCCGAATGGGCTTAGTGTCACCAAACGCGCTGCCGTCACCGGGTCAACAAGTTCGCCGCCATTCGCCATAGCCTTAAAGTAGCTCAGGCGATCGGCCGGGCGCGACAGGACGAATGAATCGCCGTACACCGCCGATGAGCCAGTCAAACCAAAGTCCGCGGATGGATCGAAGAACGGAACAACACTATTCACCCCGCTCGCCGTGGCCTCTTGCGTAATACCGATGTCCCGAAGGAAGCCGGTTTGATACGGATCTGCATTCGTTGCGCTCGCAGCCCCCAACTGCGTGCGCCGGCCTTCCCAGCGTTCCGGAGCCCAGCCAACATCCACGCCGCCGGTTGGACCAGCGGCGTTGCTTGCAACGGCGTAGACCAACTTAGCAGCGGTTTGCGAAGGTGGAGTCGCTGGAGTTG
>JBBAOD010000353.1:0-2244 GCA_040401635.1 Phycisphaerales bacterium | reverse complement strand
CACTACTTCGCGCACTGCCTGGACGCGATTGTCCCTGCGTTGCCCCGTATCGAGTCCATTGCGTTTCCCAAGTATATTGGTTGCGAGATCGCTGGTGGCAGCTGGGACAACTACGGCCGAATGATTCGCCAATTTGCAGGCCTGCACCCTCACCTGCAAGTGTTCATCGTCGAACGCGGCCCCATCGCCCGAATGACCGGCCAGCCGATTTCCCCTGCACAGCACCATCGGGTGCCCGGATCGCAGTCGTCGCGCTCTGTGCCACCTTCGTCTGCATCCCATCGCCCCGGCGATGCGCATGCCTCGGTGCAGCATCGCCAGCACCCTCGCCCGGGCACTGCGCCCAATCGTACCGTGTCGTTCAATGGCGTTGAGGCGTTGGACGTGATCGCCAGTCAGCGGGCAGCGGACGATCCAGCCGCACTCGCTGCCGCCACCGCACGCGCTACGCGTGGACCGGCTCCTACGCCTGCGCTGCCCTCCGTCACCCAGATGGATCAACTGCCTGGTGTGCTAGGCGTGCACGTAGAGGATGCTACAACAGCAGGCGTCACTTACTTGCGCCGGTACCGCTCCGCCAAGCCGAAAGTGCTCATGGACTGGGGCTGCGGTTCCGGGTCTTCCATAGAGGCTGCGCTCGAGGTACCCGACATGATCGCAGTCGGATTCGACACGTTTGACCCGAAGAGCCAGCAAGTGCTTGACATGCTGGCGCGATGGAACCCTCGAGGGCGCCCTCGCCGCGCTGTGTATGTTCAGTGCCTGAATAATCGGGTGCCGACGGTGCGCGAACTTCGTTCCATCTTGCACCATGAGTTTGGCCTTCCCCTCACTGCGCTGTGTATAATGTCCGTGTCTCCGAACTGTGCAACTCTGTCATCTGCTCCGTCTAGCCACGAGTTCCTCGCACGCGGCGGTCCGCCTGATTTCGAGCCGAAGTCGATACGAGCTCGCCAGGACGATGAAGCACGCGTTAAATTCATGGACTTGCTCGAGGAGCTGGCAGCAACCATCCCGAGCGAGGACCCCCTGGCGTTCTTTACCGGCGTCGCGGAAAACCCGCTGTTCGGGTGCATCCGGCAGGTCCTCGATGTACGCCGACGATTCCAATTCTCTCGCGACGGGTTCTGGACGGAGTGCAGCGCCGACCACTGCATTGCTGCTGCAGTCAACTGGCCGATGAAGTCCAGCTGGTATGGCATTATCGGACGTTGTCACCAATTTCGACTGCACTGCCGTCCTAAGCACCGGTGCCGGTGGTCGACAGGCGACCCTGACTCACACAGGCATTCGCTTACAATTGTCGACTACAACGCCAACGCCCCGGGCCAGAGTCGGGTGCCTGATTCGGACATCAGACGTTCGGCAATTCCGCTGCGTACGTACCATTTCATCTACGCCCTGATCCTCCACGCGCAGGACATTCACCGTGCGAGCGTCCTCGACGCGCGCGGATCGACGACTAGCTCTGCTACGCGCGGTGACCGCCCTGGGAACTCAGTCGACCATGTACCTCGTGATACTCTGCAGGGTTTGTCCAGGCCTACTCCGAGTACTCGGTCCAGTACTTCGTCAGGCCCTCTAGACACGTCGGAATTTGTGCGGCAAGCGCTTGCCGCCGGTGTGTCCGCAGCTTCTGCCGCAGTGAACGAGCACCCTCGCAACTATCCCGTTCCGGATCGTTCACACACCGCGGTTGTGCTGAACGACGACATGGCTCGGCAGTTTCGACAACACGCCGTTCTCACGCTTGATCCAGCGCACCCGCTGTACCACCAGTGTGTGACCGTGCAGGAGCCATCGCATGTGGCATCCGTGGTCCAGCAGTCGTGGCAGACTTACGCGACAGGCAAGATCGGTCTGCTCCGCAATCCGCATCCCACTGCCTATGGGCTCCACTGCGCGATGCTCCATACGCGGCCTGAGGTGCTGCTTCATTGTGTGCGCCAATGGGTCGGATTCAGCATGACCGGCAAGGACGGCAAGCTGATCCCCGCAGATCAGATTCGCCTTTCTGATCTCCAGTTCGATGGACCGTGTGACTCCTGCATGTGTGCGTTAACTACTGCGCCGGCGGTACGGCACACTCGTCACCAGCTGGACCAAGCCCGGCTGAATACCACCGTGCACCGACTAAATGCTCCCTCGCCGCGCATTCAGACGCGCGGCAGCATCGCCTGAGGAGCCGGTGCCGGCGGGAAGGCGGCGTTTTCAGCACATATACAGCACGGCGATCCGTTTTCG
>JBBAOD010000352.1:0-2245 GCA_040401635.1 Phycisphaerales bacterium | reverse complement strand
CGTGGCAGAGCAACATGCCGCCGCACAGTGACAGCAAGATAAATGCGTAGAACTCGCCTTGAATGACGCGCACGGGGTCGAATGCGCCGGTGCCGGAGGCAACTTGGCGCTCTACGGCGCGATCAACGCTGCCGATCGAAGCAAGCACGTGACCAACGCCCACCACGCACAACAGCGCGATGATGTACTTGCCGAGCATCGGCATCGGTAACTGCGCGGCCGTGGCGGCTTCGGGGGTCCACACCTTCAGCATGGTGACGAACGTTGCAATCAATGCCACCACTGCAATCCACGGAACCATGGCGCGGACGGCGCGGGCATGCGAGAGTCCCATGACCGCGCACAGAACAGCGCCCGCAAAGAGCACCGCCTCCGGTGCGATCAGCATGAACTTGGGGCCAAGATTGGTAGATGCGGCCAGAATGGCGGGGGTCATGGTGTTCACTGGATGGCTCCCTTGTCGGCGGCAGGCGCGGCGGTGGTCTTGGTGGCGCTTTCATCCGCGGTGGCGCGTGGGGGATTGGCAAGGTCGCGCTCGATGAGCTTGACGTAGGGGGCAACCGCGTTGGCAGCACACGGTTCGATGACATTCAAGATGGGCTTCGGCCACACGCCGATCACGATGCAGGCGATGGCGAGTGGGGCCATGGCCAAGATCTCCCGGAAGTTCACGTCCTGGATGGCGTGTGCGGCGTGATTGCCGTGACCATGGGCGCCGTGCGAGTCATGTCCACCGTGTCCATGACTTGGCTCGCGGAGCGGTCCAAAGACAAACTTCTGCAGCATGCGCAGCACGTAGAGCGCGCCCAGAATCAAGGCCAACGCGGCCAAGAATGCGTAGGTCGGGCCAAGGATTCCTGGGAATCCGGTCTTCATGCCAGCATCAGCGGTGTAGATACCCATCAAGCACAAGAACTCGCTGACGAATCCATTGAGACCTGGAAGTGCAAGCGACGCCATGGCAAAAAACACCATGAACACGCTCCACACCGGCATGCGCTGCATAAGTCCACCAACCACTTCCATGTCCTTGGTGTGGTAGCGCTCATACATGATGCCGATGCACATAAACATGCCGGCCGTGGAGAGACCGTGGTTCACCATGTACAAGATTCCGCCTTCCATGCCCACCACGTTGAAGGCAAACATGGCAAGTAGCGCCAGACCCATGTGCGCGATGGAGCTGTAAGCAACCAAGCGCTTCACGTCGTTCTGCACCCAGCAAACCAAGCTCATGCCCAGGATGCCGATCAGTGCGAGCGCGGCAAAGAAGGGTGCCAGCGCCAATGCGCCTTCGGGTGCCATGGGGAACGCAAACCGCAGCGCCCCGTACTGGCCGATCTTGATGACAACGCCTGCAAGCACCACGGATCCAGCCGTGGGAGCTTCGCCGTGCGCCAATGGCAGCCATGAATGCACCGGAACGAACGGCACCTTCACCGCGAATCCACCCATGATGGCAAGGAAGACCCACCACTGCGTGCTGGCAGGGAGTGTCTGTCCGTACTCCACCAAGGTCTGCACACTGAAGTTGATGGGGGTACCGGTATCAGTGGCGTGCCCAGCGGCCAGGTAGATGAATCCAACCAGCGAGATCACCGATCCAACAAAGCTGTAGACCCACAGTTTGATTGCAGCCGGACGACGGTCTTTTCCGCCCCAGATGGCAACAATGAGGAACAGCGGAACCAGCGTGAATTCGTAACCGATGTAGAAGAGGATCACGTCGCGCGCCAGGAAGGCGAGCATGACGGCCGATTCCATGAACAGGAACTGCGCGTAGAAGCCGCGCTGCCGCTGCGTGATGGCTGAGAAACTCACCAGCATGCTGCACGGAATCAATACCGCGGTCAGGATGATGAGGAGCATGCCCACCGCATCGGTGCCGAGCCGGAATTCAACACCGAAGGCCGTGAAGAGTTTCCAGCCCTCTTCGTTTGGCCAGAAGGTGCCGGTGGTCCACGCTGGGAATTCGAATGCAAGCAGCGTTGCTGCTGCCAAGACCACCAGGCTGGCGATGAGGCCGACTGTCTTGGCGGCGCGTTCGCTCACGCCAAGGCATAGGACGGCGCCGATGAGTGGCAGGACGATCAGAAGGACGGCGAGTGTCACGAGGCACCTCCCGAGAGCCAGACCCAAACAACCCATGCGACGATCAGCCCGATTCCGCCCGCCATGGTGAGCGCGTAGCTCTGCACCGTGCCGGTGTAGAGCGGCTGGAATACCCGAGCAACAAAGCCGGGGA
>JBBAOD010000351.1:0-2282 GCA_040401635.1 Phycisphaerales bacterium | reverse complement strand
GACCAATATTCAGTGGTTCCCTGATTCCAAGAAACTGATCTATCAAGACAAGACCGCCACGGCGTACCTGGTGGACTTTGCAAGTGGCGAACGGAAGATGATCGACAAGGAGCCGTGGGACGGCAACCTTGATATCAGTGTCAGTCACGACGGCGCATTCTTGGCCTACGCAAAGTCACTGCCTGAGCGTCGCACCGCCAGTATCTGGTTGTACGACGTAGTGAAGGGCGAGAGCCACGAAGTCACCAGCGGTGAATTCAACGATGGCAATCCCACCTTCGATCGCGCCGGCGACTGGCTGTACTTCTCCAGCCAACGCGGGTTCGGCAAGGCTGAATACGGTGAGTTGGACGAAACATGGGTCTATCAAGACACCGTGCGCGGCTACGCCGTTCCACTTCGTAAAGACGTAAAGAACCCCTGGCTCCTGGAGATTGACGAGGAGAAGGGCAAGGACGCCAAGAAGGATGACAAGTCCGACGACAAGAAAGACGAGAAAAAGGACGAAGCCAAGCCTGACGGCGCCGCTGGCGCGGGTGCACCCGCTGGCGATCGGCCGCGTCGACGTCGCCCGAACAGCGAACTGGGCGACATCAGCGACATCAGCGACACGCAAGATGCGCCCAAGCCTGCTGATCCAAAGCCCGCCGAACCAAAGCAAGACGAGAAGCCCGCGGCACCTGCTGCAACCCCTGCACCTGCAGCCACTGGCCCCGCAGGAACATGGAACTGCACCACCAAGCAAGGTGAAACGGTAGTGACCTTCACGCTCGTGGTGACGCTCGGCGATGCCGGCGCCGCCACCGCAAAGTTCACCTCTGAGAAACAGAACGGCGAACTCGCCGGGCAGTGGGACGGCGAGGCGAAGAAGCTGACGCTTACCGGGAAGAACGACGCAGGTACCGAGAAGGAGATGTCCTACTGGCTTGAAGCCACCGTGGACGGTGATGCCATCACTGGCAACGGCACAGCCACCGGCAAGGACGGCGAGACCAAGTACGCCTTCACCGGCACGCGCGCTCCCGCCGACGCCAAGAAGGACGAGAAGAAGCCCGAAGAGAAGAAGCCGATCACGGTCGACTTTGATGGCTTTGAATCACGCGTCATTGAACTGCCGCTTGGCACCAGCCGCATCGGCGGCATGGGCGTCAATGACAAGAACCAACTGATCTTCAGCCAAGGTGGCCAGATCAAGGTGTTTGATATCAAGGACAAGAAGAAGGAAGTCAAGAAAGTGGCCGACGGCGGCGGCTTTCAACTCACTGCTGACGGCAAGAAGATGCTGATGGGCCTGCAGATTCTGGACGCTTCCGCCGGATCAACCGGAAAGACCATTGTGAACCAGCCCATGCTCACGGAAATCAATCCCAAGCATGAATGGAAGCAAGTGGTCAAGGATGCATGGCGCATCTTCCGCGACTATTTCTATGACCCACACATGCACGGCGTTGATTGGAACGGCATCGGCGAGCGGTATTTGGCAATGGTGAATGACGCCAACAGCCGTGAAGATGTCAGTTACATCATCAGCGAGATGATCAGCGAACTGAACGTTGGTCATGCCTACTACAACGGGCGTGACGGCGCCGGCGGACCAAGCGTCAGTATCGGCATGCTTGGCGTTGACTGGGAAGTCGCCATCGGACCAGACGGCAAGAACGTCTACCGATTCAAGCACTTGGTGTCCGGCGCTCCGTGGGATGCTGATGCGCGCAACCCGTTGCAAGAGCTTGGCGTTAATGTCAAGGAAGGCGAGTACCTGCTGGCCGTTAATGGTCTTCCGGTCAACGGCGCCAAGGATCCATGGGCTGCATTCGAAGGCCTGAGCGGCAAGACTGTTGCACTCACCATCGGAACCAACCCGGCGATGGATGACAAGGTGCGCGAAGTAGTCGTCAAGCCAATGGGCGGAGAAGACAATCTGCGCTACCGCGACTGGATTGAATCGAACCGCCGCTATGTCTCCGAGAAATCTGGCGGCAAGGTGGGCTACATCTACGTGCCCAGCACGGGGCTCGACGGACAGTCTGATCTGGTGCGCCAATTCCAAGGCGAGCAATTCAAGCAAGCGCTGATCATTGATGACCGTTGGAATAGCGGCGGACAGATTCCATCACGCTTCATTGAAATGCTCAATCGCCCGGTCACCAACTACTGGGCGCGCCGCGACCAGCACGATTGGATCTGGCCCGGCAGTGCGCACAACGGACCGAAGGCCATGCTCATCAACGGACTCGCTGGCTCGGGCGGCGATATGTTCCCGTGGCTCCTCCGGCATGAGA
>JBBAOD010000350.1:0-2297 GCA_040401635.1 Phycisphaerales bacterium | reverse complement strand
CGTACATGCTTTCCAGTGGGTATTACGACGCTTACTACAAGCGCGCCCTGCAAGTACGGCGGCGCATCAAGCAAGAATTTGATCAGGCGTTCAGTGCCTGCGATGTGCTGCTTGGCCCAACCGCGCCGACCCCCGCGTTTGGATTCGGTGCAAACTCGGATCCATTGGCGATGTACCTGTGCGACGTGTACACCGTCAACACCAACATTGCAGGAATCTGCGGGGTGTCAATTCCCGCCGGTTTCGCTGAACGCAACGGGAAGCAACTGCCAGTCGGCGTGCAGTTACAAGCGAATGCGTTTGAGGAAGATCGATTGTTGCGCGCGGCGCGGATGTTGGAGCGCGCGCTGACTGCAACTACCAGCGCACATGCTCCGCGGATGTAACGGTTACTGCGGCCGAGGAATCGCGCCGAGGCGCAACATCTCTGCGGCAAAGGCCTTCGCGAACAGTTCGTCGTGCTGTGGATCTGGGAACACGCCAATGTTCACAACGGTAGTGAAGTCGCCGCTACTGACCCGTTCCACGGTTACCGTTCCGTCCTGCCCATCCGCTGTAAGCATGGTGGCCACAAAGCGATCGGCACCAGACTCGAATGACTGGACGCCAAGGAACTGACGACTGGCAACATTGCGCATTGCCATTGGAACATCCGACCAACGAACATGATCCACTGCCGGAACCAACGGGCGAGCTTGGTAGCCCGCGGTCGGTTGGCGCATACCTGCGACGGCTGCCGTAGCAGTCGAACCCTTCAATACCACTTCAGGCGGAAAGGCATCCCCGGGATGAGCCTTGTTGTCGCTGGCGGCGTCCGGCAAAGTGCAGGACGTCAGTAGGCACGACGCAAGCACCGCGACCCGATAAAAAGTGCTTGGGCTTGAGAGGATTGCTGCGAAGGAGGACATGAGCACGAATGGTATCGCGCTCTGTGGGGCGCGCGACGCACTGACCGATAGACTCAATTGGCTGCTTTCAGTGGCCGTTCGCTCGCACCTGCACCCATATGGTCTTTGGTCAACAATCCACTCGCTTCGGCCGCTCCGTGAGGAGAACGCGACTTCGTCGGAAATTGCCCCGACAGACTGCGCCGGTATTGCTTTGGTTGCGCGATGAACGCAATCTCGGCGCGGCACTGGTGGTGACGGTGTTCGCCATCACTTCCGCCATTCTGGTGGCTTGGAGCTTCGACCTTCCCCGCGTGTTTGTTGGTCAACGAGCCGAGTCCGGTCGAGTCAATCGACTGGAGTACAGCGACATTGACGAGACCGCCACCGGACTGCGCCAAGACGAGGCGCGCAAGTCGGCGCCGTTGGTGTACATGGTGAACACGGATTACTTGGAACGCATGCAAGGTGAGATTGAGGGGCTACCACTCCTCGTCCGTGACAAACTCACCTTGGAAGAAATGCAGCCCGCATTGATTGAGAGATATGGACTGACTGAACCCACCTTCGCCGCGTTGCGCGAACTTGACCGCGCCGATGAAATGGAACTGTGGCAGCGTTGGACCGGCAGGCTGATTGGGAAGCTCACCACCGGCGCGCCACTTGTCAGCACCAGTGAGTTTGACGCATTCTCGATTGCTGCTCGACGCATGGTCATCATTCCGCCGCGCACTGATATTCCTGGCGACCGAACGCGCACCGCTCCACTTGGTCGCGGTGCCATCGAACTACGCACCGATGACCTTGCCGCCACGCGGGCGCGTCTGGCTGCAGAATCCGCCGAAGCAGGATTTCCGCTGGAATTTGCACGTGTTTCCGTGGCTCCCCTGCTTGCTGACCCAAAGCCAACCATCACCTTTGATGCAGTTGCCACCAAAGCGGCGGCGGACGAAGCAGCCGAAGCGGTTCCCTCCGTCGTTCGCGTTCACCCACACGGCGAATCTGTGTTTGCGCCTGGCGATGTGCTGACGCAGGAACAAGTTTCGCGTGCCAATGACGAACAGCGCCGCTTTCAAGAATCACGAAGCGCCGTCGGATTCATTGGTGACCTCGCTCAAGCGATGGGCATTTCACTGGCAATCGCTTTACTTGCGGCCACGTTCCTTGCTCAACACGAACGACCCATCTTTCGCAACTGGCGACGTTTGGCCACCATGTTTGCCATGGTGCTATTCCCGGTAGCAGTCACTGTGCCAGCATCGGTGGCATTCCCACAAGCACTTCTGTTCTGCGCGGTTGGTAGTTCCCTACTTTCAACCGGCACATTGACCGTCGTCTTTGGGCTTCGCGTATCGCTGTTTGCCATTCTGTTGCAAGCAGTACTCGCGATCTTTGCCCTGCACCCACCCA
>JBBAOD010000349.1:0-2300 GCA_040401635.1 Phycisphaerales bacterium | reverse complement strand
TCCCCCTTTGCCTCCTCGGCCGCCAGCCTTGCGCCTGCCGCCAGCCTTGTCCTTACCGCCGTTGCCAAGAGCGCCCCGTCGACTCGCCCTCAACCCCTGGAAGGCCTTCGCGAAGACCTCGTGCTTCGGTTCCTGCTTGGTGGCGTCCTCCTGATCCATCGCCATCGCGCGCTGGTCGTGAAAATCGAAGACACGCGCCGTCTCATCCACCTCGAGGACCGCGGGCGTGAAGCTCCTTGCCAAATCTTCCACCGCGAGCCGCTGGACGACTATAGCAGACGCCTCGCCCTCGTCGATCACCAAGCAACTTCGCATCATCAACATGTGCACGTGGAGCAACGTGTGGGCGTCGGACGTGTCGTAATCCCCATATTCAACCCAATAGCCGAGGTCCGTCTTTGTGAACTCCCAGAAGGCTGCCTTGGGGTGCTAGCCAATAGCTACAAGCACGCGTGTGTGCTATGCCGCGTATAGCGTTACCCTTGCGGCGACGGTTGCTGCTGCTGCAATTATGGTGTCGGTCGCTGCAAAGGTTGTTGTCGTTTATGTTGCCGATGCTGCAACTACTGCTATTGCGGTTGCGGGGTGTCACGTGTGGCTGGCAACCGTGTACACGGGCGCGGCTAACAATGGCGGAACCTACGCACAGAAAACCTACTCAGAGCGGTAGGAATCCTCGATTGAAACATCCGAGACACCCGAGCGCCGAAGGACCTACGTTAGCTTTAGTCACTTCCCTCCAACGTCCTCCGCAACAATCTGCTTGACGTCCTTAAACCTGCCGTCGAGCACCATGCGTGTTTCAGCCTGCATGCCCGCCACCTTCCTTTTGAAGTGGTGCATCTGGTAGAACCACGAGCGCCACGTGCCCTTGCACGGCGTGGCGTTCTTCGAGCACGTAGTGTGCAAGAACGGGATGTCCTTCACGCTGCGCGCCAACTCTATCGTGTGCTTGCCAACTCCGCAAGGCATGCGGTTCACTGGCCAAGCAACTGCGGAAGAGTCGACGACGTAAAACAGCGACACGTCGTAGCGCCTGACCTCTTTCTCGGTGACGCAAAGGACCAAGCAACGCCTCGCGTCGCAGATGCTGCCCAACCACGCCTTCACGAGCAACTGCCAATCGCCCTTGTCGAAGGCGTGTCGGGGCACCGCTGGAACGGCGCAAGTGACCGAGCAGAAGCCGTCGCGAGGGGCTCGCTGGCAAGTCGGGCTATGTTTGTCACAAAGCTGGCCCGAGCCTGCTGGCTTTGATGTTGATGAAGATTGGGTTTCGTTGGCCAAAGCGGCCCCACGCGGAAGAGTGATCCGCGCCGCACGGATGCCAACACAAGCGTTCTTCCACACTATGTGTGCTACACACGCACAACGCATGAGCGACACGCGTAAACGTACGACGCTTGAAACAATGGGTCATGTACGCCTCACGCATGATGCACGATGAATGCTGCACGAACGAATACACTTGGCGTCGGTAGTTGCCCAATCGGTCGTGTGGGTGCTGGCCATGGTTTGATACGAGGTTGGTGCGGGTGCACGTGCGAGTATTTGTTCCGCGAACGCTTTCTCCAGTAGCAGCTCCGCGCATCCAAGATCTGTGCTGAACAACGCCTTCAAAAGCTCGGTATCTTCGATCCAGAACTGTCGATCCACCACCGTGTGGCACACAAAGACGTCGCCCAACCATCGGCTAGCGCGTCGACGAAGACATCAAGCTATGACTTATAGTAGACTGAGCGACGTAGCACCACTAGCAAATGGCACGAACCCCCACAACCCGTGCGCTACCACCACCGTCAAAGGACCAGACTTCACGGCCACCATGCAACACGCGCGTGGCTCTACCACTGCGCTTGAAAACCAAATCCGTGGGCGGCACACACGGCACCGCACACATACATGCGCACACGCGTACAAACTGCGCGCGCACACATATGCACCTACCGCCGTAGAGGGGCAAGTTGTGAGCGTGGCTTGCTGCGTGTGAGCCCGAATGTGCATCGGTGCGGTGCGTCCTCGAAAATGCGTCTATGGACAAGGGTTGGCAGCCCGTGCAACTCGTTGTGTAAATGCCAAGGCCTGTGCACAACGCGCTTCAGCGCCGCGCCCTCACCTCCGTGATACCACGGCTGGCTGATACGCCCGTGTGGCATCAAGTGAACGCTTCAGCTGCAATGCTGCACGCCGTCTTAAATTTGTGCTCGACGGCGGTACAAATCGCTCGGCCTCTGCCTCAAAGGTCGTCGAAGGCAATTCGTGCGGGCACGTGCCGTGGTCGTCCCCCTTTGCCTCCTCGGCCG
>JBBAOD010000348.1:0-2307 GCA_040401635.1 Phycisphaerales bacterium | reverse complement strand
GTTGTTTCTTCTCACCCTTGCCATCAGCAGGCATCGCCCACAGTTCATACTCACCGGTGGAGTCATCAAAGTAAGCAATCCACTTGCCATCCGGGCTCCATGCTGGCGTGCGCTCAGCAATGCCATCGGTGCGGGTCAGATTGCGCGGAACGCCATTTTCTGCCGGAGCGGTCCAAATATCGCCACGAGCAGCGACTGCTACGCGCTTGGCACTCGGGCTAATACTGGAGCCTTGCAGTTCGTCGCTGACATCTTCAGTGCGCGTGCGAATAGTGGGGCGGTCGCCTGGAATCTTCACTTCTACGGTGCGAGATTTGCCGGACCCAAGATCCAGCACCATCAACTTTGTGCCCTTTTGGAAGACAATTTCGCCGTCGCCGATCGCAGGCCACTTGATGTCTTCATCCGTGAACGAGGTGACTTGCTTGGTGGTGCCGGACTTGGAATCCCATGACCAGATATTGAGTTTGTGTGCGGCCTTCGGGTCAGTGGTGGCATCGCTCAAGTAGTAGAGCGTGCTGCCGCCCCACATCGGGAGCGTGTCGATTCCTTCGTAGTCAGTGACGCGCTTTGCTTCATTGCTACGGAGGTTGTAGACCCAAACATCCGTTTGCATTCCGCCGCGGTAGCGCTTCCACGTGCGTCCATCGATCGAGTGCGGCGTGTATGCGAGCCACTCGCCATCGGGACTGATCGTGCCGTTGGTTCCGTACGGAACTGGCAATGCCTCGGGTAGTCCGCCGGCTTCCTTCACCGTGTACAAGCGACCAGCGCGAGCGATGCCCTCCATGCCACTGGCACTGAAGAGCAGCGAACCGTCAGCGGTCCACTCGTTCATCAGCTCTGCAGTTGGATGGTGGGTGACGCGCTCCGGCGGGCCACCAACGGTCGGCATGACATAGATGTCACGGTTGCCGTCATAGTTGCCCACGAACGCAATCTTGTTCCCGTCCGGCGAGAAGCGCGGCATGACCTCTGCGCCCGCCGCACTGGTCAGCGGTCGCGCCATTCCGCCCATCTTGGGTACGAGCCACAGGTTGCCCGCATAGACAAAGACGATGTCTTCGCGCCCAATATCCGGGTAGCGAAGCATGGAGGCATCGGGCGTGGTGGTTGGGCCGGCGCTGAGCGCGGCCGCGACGATCGCGGAAAGGTGGGAGGTCAACATGTGAAGAGGTGAAGTTTTACCCGCGCGGACAGCGCGCGTTGGGCGCAGCGGGCTGCCTTTACTGAGTTATTGAGGCTTTTTGCGGCGATCGGCTGCTGGATCAGCCACTTTCGCCACGGGCGGGGCGTCCGGACGAGCCGGTTGCAGTGCGCCTTCTGACTCCAAGATTTCGCGCAGTCGTATCAAGCCGCGGCGTGCATGAGTCTTGACCGTACCCAGTGGCAGTCCGGTACAGCGCGCAATCTCTTCATGCGAGCAACCGTGATAGATGGCAAGTTGCAGAACGCGCTGTTGCTCAGGCCGCAGTTTCCCCAAAGCGACCGTGGCGCGGCTCGCTTCTTCGGTTCGCTCTGGCAGATCCGGAATCGGCTCCGCCTCCGGTGCCATGGCATCAGGTAACGAAGTTGAATCGAGCCGCCGCTGCCGCCGCCGCCCGCGATCGATCAGCCTTCGTCGAGCAATCATCGCCACGAACGTTGATTCGCTGGCAATCGCAGGGTCAAACCGAACGGCGCTCTTCCAGATATCGATAAAGATCTCTTGCACAGCGTCATCTGCATCGGACCCAGCGAATGAGAGCTGCCTGGTCAGTGACCACACCAGTCCGCTGAATTTCTCCATGCATGCATCCATGGCGCCGGGCGTACCCGCGGCAACCTGATGCAAGATCGATTCAGCATGGGTGTCCGTCTTCATGTCTCGGGCGATGCGGAGTGCGTGCGTGGGAGGCGAATCGCGCCGTGATCGGCGGTCATACCGTGAATCAGAAAACAAGAACCATTAAACCAGTAGTACGCACGCTGCCCGTGAATTTCTGACAATGCGTCCGCTTCTCCAATACTGGCAGCGATAGCAAAGCCATTCTCGGACCATTTACCGTCAGCGCTCCGCCCGATCACGGGTCGATGCACCAACTTCGCATTGCGTAACTCCAGTGCCAGGACGCTGCGCCGCAACATGTTGGCGTGCGGTGATCCGGGAATACTCATCGGATTGTCGCTGGTGATGACGGCAAATGTGCTTGATCCAAGTTCACGCTGAATCTGTGCCATGGCTTCCGCGGAGACGGGCTCGGTAAGCGGCACCGTCGGGCCGCCCGGAAATTCCAACACTGCCGAGGCGTAGTGGTGGTCAATCTC
>JBBAOD010000347.1:0-2360 GCA_040401635.1 Phycisphaerales bacterium | reverse complement strand
AAGGTCGGTGAAGTGCATGAAGGCACCGCCACCAGGGACAGCCTGCAGGAAGAGCAAGAGCGCGGCATCACCATCCAGAGTGCTGCAACCACTTGCCCGTACACCTTCCGTGGCGATGATTACAAGATCAATCTGATCGACACCCCGGGACACGTTGACTTCACCATCGAAGTGGAGCGCTCGCTCCGCGTGCTCGATGGCGCAGTGGCAGTGTTCGACGGCAAGGAAGGCGTTGAAGCGCAGTCGGAAACCGTGTGGCGCCAGGCTGACCGTTACGGCGTTCCGCGCATGTGCTTGATCAACAAGATGGACAAGCTTGGTGCTGACTTTGACTTCAGCTTCAAGTCGCTCCGCGCACGCCTTGGCGCAAATGCCATCGCGATCCAGATTCCAATCGGCTTCGGCAACGACTTCAAGGGCATCATCGACTTGATGACCATGAAGGCGATGTACTGGACCGCTGAAGATCAGGGCGTGAACGTCACCATCAAGGACATTCCTGCCGACCTGCAAGACACGGCTGAGCTGTGGCGCGGCGAAATGGTGGAAAAGATCGCGGAAATCGATGATTCGCTCACCGAGAAGTTCCTCACCGATCCTTCAACCATCACCATTGAAGAACTCAAGGCTTCGCTGCGTCGCAGCGTGATCGCCCTGAAGTGCTTCCCAGTGCTGTGCGGCTCCGCACTCAAGTACGTTGGTATTCAGAGCGTGCTTGATGCAGTCATTGAGTATCTGCCGAATCCAACCGAGCGTCCAGACGTTGTCGGCGTGGATCCGAACGATCCGAGCGTCCACATGAGTCGTCCGCACTCGGAAGAAGCGCCGTTCAGCGCGCTGGTCTTCAAGGTGGTTGCTGACGTCGCCGGAACGCTCACCTACATCCGCGTCTATTCGGGCAAGCTTGAGAAGGGCATGCGCGTTCTCAATCCGGTCAACGGCCGTAAGGAGAACGTCAGTCGTCTCTATGAGATGCACGCACAGAACCGCACCGCTCTCGATGCGACTGGCCCCGGCCAGATCGTCGCAGTGGTTGGTCTCAAGGACTCCTTCACGGGAGACACCCTGTGCGACCAAGACAAGCCGATCATCTTGGAGCGCATGACGTTCCCAGAGCCCGTGATCAGTATGTCGATCGAGCCGCAGACGGCCGATGACAAGAAGAAGCTTGGTGAAGCACTCACCACCATTCGTCGCGAAGATCCGTCGTTCCGCTCCAACTACAACGAGGAGACCGGAGAGACGATCATCAGCGGCATGGGTGAATTGCACTTGGAAATCATCAAGAACAAGCTGGTCCGCGACATGAAGATCGGCGTGAACGTCGGCAAGCCCCGCGTCAGTTACCGCGAAACCATCACTGGCATGGCCAAGGATGTCCGCGGTCTGTTCAAGAAGCAGACCGGTGGTCGTGGTCAGTACGGTGATGCCGTGGTGACCATCCGTCCGATCACCGCCGAAGAGGCGGAGGCCGAGGAACTGGAGATGGAGAACGGCGTGGTGTTCGTGGATGCGGTGCCAGGTGGCGCCATCCCGCGCGAGTTCATTCCGAGTGTTGAGTACGGAATCCGCCAGGCTGCCGCTAGCGGCGTCATCGGTGGCTACCCAGTCATCAACGTTCGCGTTGACCTGGTGTTCGGTTCGTCCCATGATGTTGACTCCAACCAGATCGCGTTCGAACAAGCTGGTGCAATGGCATTCCGCGAGGCGTTCACCCGCGCGGGTCCAGCGCTCCTTGAGCCGATCATGAAGGTCGTCATCACCACCCCTGACGAATTCTTCGGAAACGTCTCGGGCGACGTGGCGAGCCGTCGTGGTCAGATCATCGACAGCGAAATGCGCGGCGCATCACGGCAGATCACTGCCGAAGTGCCGCTCAGCGAGCTGTTTGGTTACACCACTGCACTGCGTTCGATGACCCAGGGTCGCGCCGCAGCAAGCATGGAGCCGCTCACTTACCGGCAGATGCCGGAGCGTCTCAAGCTTGAGGTGTTGGCCAACCAGTAAGCGTGAAGCAGGGAGACTTCCCTTCTTGACTGCGTGCTGCTGAACGCATGTTTGAACCCTAAGGGGCCCGTCCATGTGACGGGCCTCTTTCATTTCCTAGGGGTGTCTTTGATTTCCAGGTGCCTCTGTCACTTCCAGCGCTGCGATACAGTGCCAACGCTTGCGCTAAAAACACATCAATGGTTCGTGGTCGTGACCATTGTGGACTACCCTATCCCGCATGGCTGATGGAGCGGCGAGCACGCTATTCAAGGCGGAATACGAACGGGAAATGGAGTCGTGGCTCCGGCGCCGCTTCGGGTGGCTGCTTGGATCAACCATCGCCTACGAAGTGCTGTCATTGCTGGTGGCGG
>JBBAOD010000346.1:0-2365 GCA_040401635.1 Phycisphaerales bacterium | reverse complement strand
CAAGTTCATGGCAACCCTCAAGGGTCTGCCCGCTGCTGGCTTGGACGCGCGCGTCAACGCCTGGCTGGAACGCGTGCAGTTGACGGACGCCAGTAAGAAGCGCTGCCAAGAATTGTCCAAGGGACAACAGCAAAAGGTGCAATTCATTGCCAGCGTGATTCATGATCCGGAACTCATCATCCTCGATGAGCCGTTCAGCGGATTGGATCCAGTGAACGCGCGCCTCATCAATCGCCTGATCCGCGACTTGCATGACGCCGGACGCACCATCATCTTCTCAACGCATGTCATGCATCAGGCCGAGCAGCTCTGTGACCGCATCGTCTTGATCAACCGCGGCGAGAAGATCCTGGATGCATCAATGACAGAGATTCACGCACGCTTTGACCCGCGCACCGTGCAAGTGGAACCGTCCTCGCATAACCCAGCGGATGCATCACGGCTCGGCGCGCTACCAGGCGTGGAGCGGGCGCAATGGAATCCGGAACGCCACGCCGCCGAATTGACCATCGCGCGCGACGTTGATCCGCAAGATGTGATGCGTGCGGCAATTGCCTTGATGCCAGTACGCACTGTTGAATTGCGCAAGACAACACTTGATGATGTCTTCGTTGAACTTGTTGGCGAGGCAATGCCCTCGAGTGAGGAATCCGGCAATGGCTGATCGAATGCACGCCAGTCCGATGCGCAGAATCTGGACGATCGCGTTTCGCGAATTCCGCCACACCGTCATCACCAAGGGATTCATCTTTGGCGCGCTGGTGATGCCAGTGGTGATGTTCGCTGCCATTGCTGCCATTGGAATGCTGATCGGAATGCAAATGACGCCGGTGGCAGGCACCCTGATGGTGATCGATGAAAGCGGCACGGTTGCTGCGTTTGCCGCCGAAGAACTCACCCCTGAGCAAGTGGCCAAAGATATGCAAGAGGCGCTCAAGCGAAACGCGGCACTCAAGGGTTGGCCCGGCAGTGATGTGACGCAACAAGCCACTGCCAGCCTTCCATCGATCGATGTCAAGGTGGAATCGGTGCAAGACGCCACTCGCGTGGATGAACTGCGCGCGAAAGTGCAAGATGGATCGCTCCTTGGCCTTGCCATCGTGTCACCGGAACTCCTCAACGCTAATCCCAAGGATGCCGAGGGCAACGACCTCACCTACACGCTCATCGTGCCCACGCGGAGCGCACCGCGGCTCACTGGCATGTTGGAGAAATCCATCGCCAAGGGGATTGTCAAAGCGCGCGTGCAGCGCGTTGGCACGGACTACACATCGCTGAAAGCGCTACTGACCCTGCCGGAAACATCAGTACGACGAATGTCCATTGAAGGAGCCGAAGCCGACGAAAACGCTATCGCCAAGACACTACTGCCCATGGGATTCATGATGCTCCTATGGATAGCCACATTCACGAGCGGGCAGTACTTGCTCACCACCACCATCGAGGAGAAAGCCAGCAAGGTGATGGAAGTGCTCCTCAGCGCGGTCAGTCCCATGGAACTGCTGTGCGGCAAGATCATTGGATATGCCATGGTTTCAGCGGTGATGCTGGGCATGTACGGAGCGTTGGGAATTGCCGGACTCAGTGCCGCAGCTATGGGCGACCTGGTGTCACCCGGAATGCTGATCCTGATGCTTGTCTACTTTGTCATGGCCTATGCGTTTGTGTCCACCATGATGGCAAGCGTCGGCAGCGCAGTGAATGATCTCCGCGAAGCGCAAAGTTTGGTGACGCCCGCCATGCTGATCTTGATGTTGCCGATCATGCTGTGGCTACCCATCAGTGAACAACCAAATGGCTGGATCGCCACCATTTCCAGCTTCATCCCGCCCGCGATTCCATTCGTGATGGTGCTCCGTGTCACTGCCAGCAATGAACAGATCGATACCTGGCAAGTGGTGCTCAGCCTGGTGTGGGGCTTCGCCTGGGTTGGAGCCTTCATCTGGGGTGGTGCAAAGATCTTCCGCGTTGGCGTACTGATGCAAGGCAAGCCGCCCTCGCCGCGCGAACTCCTCAAGTGGATTCGCATGGCCTGAGCAGGTGCACCGAGCGGCTACAGTGACGGTGTGAGCGGCGTCGTCCTACTCCTCGTATCAAGTGTCGCGCTAGTGCTGCTATTCAGTGCGCTCGGCGTCGGCGCGGTATGGTGGGCGCTCTTTGGCGACAAAGCACGCACGCGCCGCTGCCCCCGCTGCTGGCACGACCTGTCTGGCACCCCTGGAATGACCTGCGGCGAGTGTGGCCATGCGGCACACCACGAACGCGAACTGCTACAAACGCGCCGGCGCTGGGGCGTTGCCATCACGGCGCTGGTTGGAATTCTGGTGGTCACCGGTTGGGCTCGACTGGAAATACTCAATGCTTC
>JBBAOD010000345.1:0-2384 GCA_040401635.1 Phycisphaerales bacterium | reverse complement strand
CGCTTGACCATCGATGAAGTAGCCCTTGAATCGTGCGGCATCGATTTGTAGGCGCGCCCATCGGACATCTGGTGGCTCGCCGTGGTAGATGCACCAGCGATCGCAGATGGCCCCATCCGGGCCATTCTCGTCAATCTGCTCAAGGGTCACTTGCAAGACCAGCGCATCATCACTGTCGTCAGGCAGTTCCAACACGGTGTCTACCGAACGCAACATCGCCACCATCACTGAAGCCACTAAGTGGCCGCTGGCGGTTGGCGCCACGCGGATATCCACGCGATCCTCGCCGAAGCGAATCTTCCCGTGCAGGTGCGCGCGCATGAACTGGTAGGCCTCGTCGGCAATCTCGTCGGTCATGGGGTGGAATCGTAACTGCCAACCCCACGCGCCGTAGGATTCCGCCCGTGACTCACCTTTGCGTGTCCATTTTCGTTGAAGCCCCTGATGAGATCCACATTGCGCTTGCCGATGCGCGTCGAGCTGTGGAGCACGGTGCTGACATGGTGGAATGGCGCGTCGACGCATTGGCAGAATGTGAGGATGCATTGCGCCATGTGCGGACCTTGGTGCGTGAATCGCCGGTGCCGTGCATCGTGACGATCCGCGGCGCGCGTGAGGGCGGCGAATGGCGTGGCGACGAAACCGATCGGGTGAGTTTTTTAGAGGCACTTTGCACCGCCAGTGGCGAAGTAGCGCCGACATACATTGACTTTGAACTTGCGGATATGCAGCGCAGTGCGAATGTGCGCCAGAAATTAGAACTCTGCGTCGAACACCCTGGGCAAGTGCGTACAGTGGGAACGCGATTGATCTTGAGCGCGCATGACTTTGAAGGTCGTCCCGCGGCACTTCTTCGGCAGTGGACGGCCATGGCGGAGGCTGATGCGTGCGCTGTCGCAAAGGTGGCATGGCGTGCGCGCAGTGTGCGCGACAACATTGAGGCATTTGAGTTGCTCGCCACGCGCGTGAAGCCAG
This sequence comes from Phycisphaerales bacterium, assembly GCA_040401635.1. Classification (GTDB taxonomy): domain Bacteria; phylum Planctomycetota; class Phycisphaerae; order Phycisphaerales; family SM1A02; genus UBA966. The sequence continues at coordinate 1,409 of JBBAOD010000345.1, read as the reverse complement.
CAGTGGTGCTGTGTATGGGCGAGCCCGGGCTGATGAGTCGCGTCCTTGCGCCGAAGTTTGGCGCATTTCTTACCTTCGCGCATGCCGGGAGTGATTCTGATGCCCAGCGTGCTGCAGCGAACGCAGCTGGTACAGCGCCGGGACAAGTGTCGGTTCAGGACATGGTCAATCTGTACGGGTTTCGGAGTATTAATTCCGCCACGCGTGTCTTTGGTGTGATCGGTTGGCCGGTCGGTCATTCGCGGAGTCCGCATGTGCACAACGAATGGTTTCGAGAGGCTGGGCGTAATGCAGTATTGCTGCCGATGCCAATTCCTCCGGAGTATGAACACTTCAAGGCGACCGTTGCAGAGTTGTTGGCATATGCGCCACTGGACTTCCGTGGTGCGTGTGTGACGATTCCTCACAAGGAGAATCTGCTGCGATTTGTGAATGAGCAGGGCGGTCACGTGGATCCGCTTGCGGCACGCATCGGTGCAGCGAACACGCTGTATCTGGATGCGGCAGGTGCTTTGCATTGCGGCAATACTGACGCGCCTGCTGCAGTGGATGCACTGACGCACGGCATGGGGATCGAACGCGCTGCGCTGCGCGAGAAGCGCATTGCTGTACTTGGTGCTGGTGGGGTTGCCCGTGCGGTTGCTCTTGGTCTAGCGGATGAGGGTGCGCATGTGGTGGTCTTCAATCGCAATGAAGATCGTGCGCGTCGGATGTGCGCGCAATTGCAAGAAGGTGCTATGCAGGCGCGCCGGACTGGCAACAGCGATGCGGTTGTAGGATCGCTTATTGCAGGGCGAAATACAGAACTAAGCAGCGGTGGCTTCCATGCGTTCATCAATTGCACACCGGTGGGCATGCAAGGTGGACCGGACCCACAGGGCAATCCACTTGCGAACGATGTTCACCTTGATGACACCGTGACGGTCATGGATACCGTGTACGCACCCCGGGAGACGCCCCTCTTGATTCATGCGCGGTCCCGCGGCGCGCGCACAGTTGATGGCTGGGTGATGTTCACAAAGCAGGCGGAGCGACAATGCCGCTTGTGGCACACGGATTGAGACTGAGCGACAACCATACGGTGGCCCGGCTGTTTTAAATTTGTCCCGGTCCTCCCGGACCATTTTGTTTCGCGGGCGCCTTTCCCAGCGCTCGCCACAAGTGCAGCGCATCTCGTTTCAACGTGGCAACGTGGATATCCTTGCAATCCATGCTGACCTACCGTACTGCTGGCGAGTCTCACGGACCAACGACCTTGGCGTTTGTGGAAGGACTTCCTGCCGGACTAGCCATCGACACCGCATTCGTCAATGCGGAACTTGCGCGCCGTCAGGGTGGATACGGCCGTGGTGCAAGGCAGCGCATTGAGACCGATGTCGTGCGGGTGCTGACCGGCGCGCGCGCGGGCG
>JBBAOD010000344.1:0-2471 GCA_040401635.1 Phycisphaerales bacterium | reverse complement strand
TATGGCCCCTTCTTCATTCGCATGGCATGGCACAGCGCTGGTACGTACCGCATCCGTGACGGACGCGGCGGCGGCGGCGCAGGCATGCAGCGGTTCGCGCCGCTCAACAGCTGGCCCGACAACGTCAACCTGGACAAAGCCCGTCGCCTGCTCTGGCCGATCAAGCAGAAGTACGGCAAGAGCATTTCATGGGCCGATCTCTTCCTCCTCACTGGCAACGTTGCGCTGGAGTCGATGGGATTCAAGACCTTCGGATTCGGCGGCGGTCGCGCGGATGTGTGGGAGCCAGACACCACCTACTGGGGCGGTGAACGCAAGTGGCTTGCCGACGAGCGCTACACGGGTGACCGCGAACTGGATAACCCACTCGCCGCCGTGCAGATGGGTCTCATCTATGTGAACCCCGAAGGCCCGAACGGCAAACCCGATCCGCTCGCCTCCGCGCGCGACATCCGCGAAACCTTCGCACGCATGGCCATGAACGATGAGGAAACCGTTGCGCTGATCGCCGGCGGTCACACCTTCGGCAAGACGCACGGCGCCGCTGATCCAAGCAAATTCGTCGGACCTGAGCCAGAAGCAGCACCGCTGCAACAGATGGGCCTCGGCTGGAAGAACAGCTTTGGAACCGGCAATGCTGGTGACACCATTTCCAGTGGTCTTGAAGGCGCGTGGACAGCAACGCCCACCACGTGGGACAACAGCTATTTCGAAACCCTGTTCGGCTACGAATGGAAACTCACCAAGAGTCCTGCCGGTGCGCATCAGTGGATCCCCACCGATGAATCTGCAGCCACCACCGTACCGGATGCGCACAACCCCACCAAGCGCCACGCGCCGATCATGCTCACCACGGATCTTGCGATGCGCATGGATCCAAACTACGAGCCGATTTCCCGTCGCTTCCTCAAGAATCCCGAGCAATTCGCGGATGCATTTGCGCGCGCGTGGTTTAAGCTGACGCACCGAGACATGGGTCCGGTGGTTCGTTACCTTGGGCCGCTCGTTCCGAAGGAAGTCCTCATCTGGCAAGACCCAGTGCCGGCCGTCACGCACGCGTTGGTCACTGCGCAAGATGTCGCAGCGCTCAAGGCGAAGGTGCTCGGCGCAGGTCTCACAGTTGCGCAGTTGGTATCCACAGCGTGGGCCTCTGCGTCCACCTTCCGCGGCACCGACAAGCGTGGCGGCGCCAACGGCGCGCGCATTCGTCTTACACCGCAGAAGGATTGGACGGTCAACAATCCTGCTGAACTCGCCAATGTTCTCAAGTCGCTTGAAGCGATTCGCAGTGAATTCAATACCGCACATGCTGCAAGCAAGAAGCAGATTTCGATCGCCGATCTCATTGTGCTTGCCGGATGCGCCGCTATTGAGCATGCCGCGCAGGCTGCTGGCGTTGAAGTGACGGTTCCGTTTGTTGCAGGCCGCACTGATGCTTCGCAAGATCAAACCGATGCGCATTCGTTCGCAGTGCTTGAGCCAACCGCGGACGGTTTCCGCAATTATGTTGGCGCGGGAAATGCAGCGCCAGCTGAATATCTGCTGGTGGACAAGGCGTCCCTGCTGACGCTCACCCCACCAGAGATGACCGTGCTCATCGGCGGCCTGCGCGTCTTGGGCACCAACTTCGACCACTCCAAGCATGGCGTGTTCACCGCGCGCCCCGGAGCGTTGACGAATGATTACTTCGTCAATCTCCTTGACATGCGAACAACGTGGACGCCAACATCTGCGGCCGAGGAAGCCTTTGAAGGCCGCGATCGCACCACTGGCAAGGTCGAATGGACCGCCACCCGCGTCGATCTGGTCTTCGGATCAAACTCACAACTCCGCGCGCTTGCAGAGGTGTACGCCAGCGCCGACGCCAAAGAGAAGTTCGTGCACGACTTCGTCGCCGCTTGGACGAAGGTGATGAACTTGGATCGGTTTGATATTCACTGAGTCGCAAAGGGGTAGAACACCGTCCTATCCTCTCAAAAATGCGATATTTGACTTCTGCTTTATAGAGGTTATACTTCCACATCTCGCGGGCGCGATTTGCACCCACGGACGAAGGAGAAGAGCCTTGAGCCTGAACACACACAATCTCTATGCCTTGCTCGGGGAGTTGCATGACGCACTCCTACTCGAGGACGCCGCGCCGGTCGAGTGGATCGTCTGTGGCGGAACCGCTCTCGCACTTCAAGGGTTCGGCACACGGACCACCCAAGATGTGGATGTACTCGGTAATTGGGTTGCCACTGGAGTGCAGGTCGTTGCTATCGGAGCTTTCCCGCCAGAGGTCGCGCGGGCCATCGCACGCGTCGCAGCGGCGCACCCGGAACTTCAAGGAATGGGTCCGCGATGGATCAACCTTGGTCCGCAGGAAATCGTGAAACATGGCTTGCCGGAAGGATTCGCGGGTCGGCTCACCGTTACGCGGATCGGAGCGCGACTTGCGTTGCACCTACTTGGCCGTCTCGATCTCATCG
>JBBAOD010000343.1:0-2475 GCA_040401635.1 Phycisphaerales bacterium | reverse complement strand
CGACTGCATCAAGTACCGCCACCAGCGCCGCGGTTGCAAGCGCCCAACCACTGTCGTCCTGGGATTACGAAATCTACGCACCCGGCACGCAGCGTCACTACCGCATTGACCTGAACGCCGCCGCCGATGTTTCAGTGCTTCTCGCATGGAACCGAGCCCCCGGCACGCAATGGACATCCGGATCCGCGCCCGGTGTTCTCAACCTGCGCCTTGAACTCAAGAAAGTCATCGCCGGCGTTCCAACATCAATCACCGGCGATGCAGGTATCGGACTCTTTGCTAGCGGCAATGTCGTGAGCGCCAGTGCGGTGGACAACGTTGAGCACCTGTACATCAAGGCGCTCTCCGCTGGTAGCTACGTCCTGAGCGTCACCCGTGATGACGTGCTTTCCATCTCCGCGGGGTCGGCGGTCTCGTGGTTTGTTGACCTTCCGGTGATCTTTGGTGACATTGATGGCAGCGGTGCGGTCAACGGCGCTGATCTGGGACTCTTGCTTGGCGCATGGGGCACCTCGGGCCCCGGCGACCTGAACAACGACGGTGTGGTCAACGGCGCTGATCTCGGATTGCTTCTCGGTTCGTGGACGTAAGCACAATCCGTCCGAACACTCCGCCACGCAACTAGACTCCGCTCGGGATGCGGACCTCATGGCGTCAAACCTTCCTCTTGGTTGCAATCGTCGCGGTCCTCGGCGTGGGGCTTGTCTATCCAATCCTGCTCACCGTTGGTGGAGCATTCCGCACCGATGACGGCGGGTTCACGCTGCGCCATATTGCATCGGTCTTTGAGGATCCCGCCACTCGGCGCGGCTTGCTGAACGCCACGCTGATTGCGGCCATTACCACCACCATGGCAATCATCATGGCGCTCCCGCTTGCGGTGGTGGGTGCGCGGTACGCGTTTCCCGGCAAGACCTTCCTTGGCGGCTTGCTGCTTCTGCCGCTCGTGCTTCCGCCTTTCGTGGGCGCCATCGGTGTTCGTCACCTTTTGGGTCGCGCGGGCGCGCTGAACGCGGCATTCGGCCTTGATATCGACTGGCTTGGTAACGGCGGCATCTGGGCTATCGCCGTGATGGAAGCCATCAGCCTGTTCCCGATCCTCTACCTCAACATCGTTGCATCGCTTGCCAACCTTGATCCCACGCTTGACGAGGCGGGCGAATGCACCGGCGCGGGCGCGTGGACGCGATTCTGGCGGATCACGCTGCCCCTCGTTCGTCCGGGCATCTTTGCGGGCGCCACCATCGTCTTCATCTGGAGTTTCACAGAGCTTGGCACGCCGCTGATGTTTGAGTACTACGACGTCACCAGTGTGCAGATCTTTAACGGCATCAAGGAAGTGGAAGCAAGCAGCCGTCCCTACGCGCTGGTGGTGGTGATGCTGGTCTTTAGTATCGGCTTCTATTTCCTTGGAAAGCTGACGCTGGGTCGATCATCGTTCGCCATGCAATCGAAGGCATCCATCGGCCGTCAAGAGACGCGCCTCACGGGGATCCGCGCATTCGCAGCCATCGCACTCTTTGCCGGCACCGCGCTCTTTGCAGCAATGCCCGCCGTCGGCGTCATCATCGCGAGCCTTGCAGTGCCCGGGCAGTGGTACGAAAGTGTGCTGCCGCGCGCATTCACTACCGATCACTACGTGCAAGCCCTGACGCATCCACTCTCAGCTGGCAGCATTCGAAATTCGCTCTTCTTGGCTGCGATCGCCGTGGTGTGTGCATTGGTGGTTGGGTTTGCGTCCGCGCGGCTCTTGGTGCGCGCAAACCTGCGTGCTGCGTGGCTGCTTGATGCGCTGGTGATGCTGCCGCTCGCGGTGCCTGGGTTGGTGCTGGCCTTTGGATACGTGGCGGTCAGCCTGCAGTGGCCGTTTGGCGGGGCGGACGCGCCGCTTGGCGCGTTTGCAAGCATCATTGGTGCTACGCCCAATCCGTATCCGTTCCTGGTGGTGGCGTATGCGGTGCGGCGCATGCCGTACATCGTGCGCAGTGCGGTGGCGGGGCTGCAGCAGACCAGTTCGGAATTCGAAGACGCGGGGCAGGTGGCCGGCGCGTCCAAGTGGCGCGTGCAGCGCACCATTGTGATTCCATTGATCGCTGCGAATTTGATCGCGGGCGCGCTCCTGGCGTTTAGTTTCAGCATGCTGGAAGTGAGCGACAGTCTGCTGCTTGCCCAGCGCGAGGCGGACTACCCGGTCACCAAGGCCATCTACGCATTGTTTGAGCGTTTGGGGGACGGGCCGGGTATTGCCAGTGCGCTGGGGGTGTGGGCGATGGCGCTCTTGGCGATCACGCTGCTTGGGGCGAGTGCGCTGATCGGGAAACGCATGGGGGCGATCTTCCGGGCTTAGCGCAGTCTGTTAAATAGGTGCCGCTCACTCCTGTCCCCATTTTCGGGGCGCGGTTGAAGTGAGTTGAGCCGTTCAACCGCCCCCTCCGTTGCGCGCGGGACCCTCGGACGCGGACGGCTGCGCTCCAC
>JBBAOD010000342.1:536-2477 GCA_040401635.1 Phycisphaerales bacterium | reverse complement strand
TGCTCTGGTACGGCGGCGCACAGGTGCTGGCTGGCCGCATTACCACCGGCGAACTCATCATGTTCCTCACCTACTTGGTGATGCTCTTGGCGCCGTTGGAAAGCTTGGCACAAAGCGCCACCGGGCTGCAGACCCACTTAGCCGGTCTGGACCGAACCCTTGATTTCCTAGGCGAAAGCCCAGAAATGCCCGATCGCGCCGGTGCCGTGCGGCTTGATCGCACCCAGGTCGCTGGCGCCATTGAATTGCGCAACGTTGGCTACCGCTACCCCAACCGCGAGGCGGATGTCTTGGCTGACATCTCCTTCACCACGCGCCCCGGCGAGATGACTGCCTTCGTCGGCGCCAGCGGCGCAGGCAAGACCACCCTGTGCAACCTCATCGCTCGCTTCTTTCAGCCAACATCAGGAACAATCACCCTCGACGGACGCAGCCTCAGCGACATTGAACTCGCCTCCTTCCGCAAGATCCTGGGCATCGTTGAACAGGACGTCTTCCTCTTTGATGGCACCGTTGCAGACAACATTCGTTACGCCGATCCCGGCGCGTCAATGGAACGCGTGCACTGGGCTGCCAACGCCGCCAATGCAAACGGCTTCATCGAAGCCATGCCAGAGGGTTACGAAACCGCCATCGGCGAACGCGGCGTTCGACTCTCTGGCGGCCAACGGCAACGCATCGCCATTGCGCGCGCGCTCCTTGCTGACCCGCGCATCTTGATCCTTGACGAAGCAACCTCCAATCTTGACACTGAAAGCGAACGCGCCATTCAAGAAGCGCTGCAAGCACTCATGCGCGGCCGTACCAGCTTTGTGATTGCGCATCGGCTCTCAACCATCATGCATGCCGACCGCATTGTGGTACTGAAAGACGGGCGAATCACTGAGATGGGCACGCATGCAGAATTGATGGAATCAAGCGGAATTTATCAGCAAATGGTGCTGGTGCAGACCGCACCGCCCGCCATGCCCACCGCTCCAGGCGCGCCGGGCTCAGGCGCAGCGCATTCGCATGGCGGCGCCTCAGCGGTCAGCCGGCCGTCCGCCCACGCCACGCCCGCTGCTTCGTGAGATGTAACCACCAACTGCGCCATTGAATGGCAACCAGCAACATGATGGTGATCGGATGCAGCACAACGCATTCAAATGATTGCCCAAAGCGCCGCGCCAAGATGACGCGCTGCAACAATTGAGCAGCGATCGCAAACGCCGCCAATACCGTTGGGCCCAGCGGCATGTCCCCGCGCACCATCATCACTGGCAGCCAAATCCACGGGAGCAGTATGCCAAGCACTTCTAGCGTGGTGAACACCACCAGCACCAGCGGTGATCCAAGACCTTCGTAGGCATTCTTAGTAAATCCGCGCCATGTCTCCGCAGCCGATCGGTACATCCGGCACGAAACACTATCACTGCCGTCGTATAAATCCGTATGAAATCCGGCGCGGCGAATGTTGCGTGGCAACTTGATGCCGTCATGCATGCTGTCACGGAATGCCGCGTGCCCACCGGCTGCCATCCACGCGGTGCGCTGCACTAAGAGAAATTGGCCGCATCCAGCGCTTGTGGCCGGGTCATTGGTAGTGCGCATGCGCGGCATTGGCAGCCAACTAAAGAGCATCCAGTGAATGAGCGGAACCACCATTCGCTCAAGAAACGTGCCCGTTTCCTGTTGTGGAACCGTGCTTAACAGCGCAGCGTTCAAACGCTTCGCCTCTGCCACCGCGCGCTCCAAGCAATCCGGCGTGAGACGAACGTCTGCATCTGTAAAGAGCAACCACTCCCCGCGTGCTTCCTGACCCATGCGCTCGCAGCCCCATTGCTTGCCGTTCCAACCAGCGGGCAGTGGCTGCACGGGCACGGCCCGTACGCGCGCGTCTTCTACACACAACGCCGCAAGAATCACTGGCGTCTGGTCAGTGCTCTGATCATCATGAACAAG
>JBBAOD010000342.1:0-526 GCA_040401635.1 Phycisphaerales bacterium | reverse complement strand
AAGCGAAATGCCCTGGTTGGCAAGCGCCCCGCGCACCACCGCGGCAATATTTCGCTCTTCGTTACGCGCTGGAATGCACACACTCACTACTGGCACAGCAGACGATGAGGCTCCACTCGCGCGCGCCGCCGCAGCGGATGGCGAATCACTACCCGCCTCGCGCAACCCACGCATATCGCCACTATCTCCGCTCGTGACAGAAGCAACGCGCGCGCGAACGTAGATCCGCACATTAATGATCGTCATCACCAACGCAATCGAACTGACCAGCGCGCTGAAGACCGGCAGCCATGTGAATATTCCAGTTACAAAAGTCACCTTGCACCGCCTTCGCGATGCCCAGTCTCAATGGCGGTCGCCCGCCCAGTAGCGCGCAATATCAAGTCATAAAGCGGGTGAATCTGCGCAGCCCCGCCGCCAGTGATGGCTACAAATTCTGCAGGATCGCGCGCCTGAGCACAGCGTGCAAGTTCCGCCGCGTTGTCATTCATGGCGCGCTCGCAGGTCGTATGCCACGCGCGAGCAT
>JBBAOD010000341.1:0-2489 GCA_040401635.1 Phycisphaerales bacterium | reverse complement strand
GATGTCCTGGTTGAGCGCGATTTTTGGCAGGAAGGTGGGCACCAACTTCTGGCTGCCATTCACGCCATTGAGATTGACGGTCGGAGGCGTTCCATCGAACGTCCAAGTATTGGCGGCCGTGCCGATGCTGGCTGTGGTTTGTGCCGTCGCCGCCGCGCCTTTGCCATTGATCGTGAGCGTGTTAAGTGTGAGCGCCGACGGATCCGTGTTCACCGTGATGGTGCCATTGGCCAAGGCTGTGGTCGTGTCGCTGAACAACGTGACCCCGGCATCGGTGGCAGATATGGGCACTCCGTTTACATCCCAGTTCCCCGCATTGGTCCAAGCGTAGGTCCCGGCCAACGCTGGGGTGAATGTGTAGATTGCGGCGCGGGCGGATTGCCCGGCAAGCAAGGTGGACAAGATGGTGCCGAAAAAAACGGCGCGAGACAGCCCGTAGACGTAAGGAATTTTCATAATGGTTTTTTGGGGTTTTCCACAAGCTTGGTTATGCCAATGGATTTGATGAAGCGGGACGTGCTACTGCCACGCCCGACCGTTGTCAACCTTTATTTTGCCTTATCAGCCAGGCGGTGGGTTCATTTTTGGGGTTACGATATGCGAAGGGACAAATGATCGGCCATGTCAGGCGTGAACGTGAACAGTCGGTGGCGAGCTGTTCAAAACCCTCATTCCGCGACTCTCGCGCCGGTGTAAATGGCCGCGTCCAGGCGGTTGAGGGGACGTTTGGCGGACCAGCAGATGCCACGGTAGGCGAGGACCCGGAAGAGGGGGTCGTCGTGCGTCCATGTGAAGTGGCAGGGGATGCAGACGAAGATGCGTCCGCCGCCGCGCTCGACGCTCCAGGCCTGCGGTTGCGCGGCGCCGTCGGCATCCATGGCGGCGATGGTCGTGGTGCCTTCGCCTTCGCCGAGCAGGTTCCAATAGGGTTCCTCGGGACGAATGTCGGATCCGGGGAAACCCTTGGTGATTTCGTGCGGGCTGTATTTCAAATTCACGTCGCCGCGCATCCATTTGTTGCCGGTCCACGCGCGACCGATGCGGTCCGCGAGCGCCTTGGGTTCGGTGTTTCCGTTGATCGAAAAATGCAGAAAGACAAGCCCGCCGCCGCGCGCGAGAAAGGCATCCAAGTCGGGTGCCTTGGTGGCGTCCCACACGGGGTTGTCGTGAAAGAAGGCGATGACGTCCGCCTTTTTGAACTGTTCCGCAGTCGGCCATTTGTCCGCAGGTTCTGTGGAAACACCGGGAACTTCAGCGAGAATTTTTGTCCAGCGTGCGCGCCACACCGGGTAGTCGTGAAAGCCGACGTCGATGTGCCCGGCGTCTTTTTCCGCCGCGCAGAGAACGATGCGGAAAGAGCGTTTCTTTTCCTCGTCGCTCATCGGTTTCACCGCGGCGAGTACGGTCTCGACTTCTTTTTTCGCACGGGGTGCGGGCATTTCGATTCCCTGCACGGTCGTCGGGCTGGGCCATGGCTTGGTGATGTCCACAACCGGCGCGGGCGGGGGTGCGGGGGAGCTTGGCGGCTCTTGTGCCGAAGAGATGGCGAGGTTGGCGGCGAATGCAGCGAGGGCAATGTGGATTTTCATGATACGCGGTGAGTGGGGTGATGGAGAGTCTGGCTGATTTACTTTTTGCGATTGGTGAAATGGACCCAGTTCAAGTCGAGCACGCCGCTCTTTTGCGGTGTTCTGGCGCGCGCGATGAAGAACAGATCGTTCACGCCGCCGGGGTCGGTGACGGGGATGGTGACCTCGCGGAAATCGTTAGTCGTTTCGGGCAGTTCGGTTTTCGCGACGAGCGTGCCTTGTGGCGAACCGGCGCGCACTTCGAGCAAACCTACAGCGTGCGGCGTGAGGTGGAGCGTGAGGCTTTCGATGCCAGCGAGATTGGCGGTGGAGAATTTCAGCCAGCCGTCGTTCGACAGGCGCGCGACGAGGCCGTGCCCTCCCTCCATGAAGTCCACGATTTCCACACCCTGCGATGCATCGTTCATGGCGGCTTTGCGTTTGCGCGCGTGCAAGACGTGCTCGGCAGTTCCGCGCAGCGGCGGCACTCCGGCTGCGCCGCTGTCGCTGTAAGCGGCGGTGATCACGAACACGCCGCCGTCCTGACGCTCTCCGCCGACGCTTGTTCTGAGCGAGCCGCTCGTTCCCGTCACGGCTTGCGCATCGGGTGCGTGCGCGAGGTCGAGAATCCAGTCCACCATGAGTTGTGTTTCAGCAAGCGTGTGCTGCGGATGCGGCGGCATCGGGGTTTGTTGTCCCCAAACGCCCACGCCACCGGAGATGATTTTGGCTGAGAGCTTTGCGGGAGCGGTCGCATCGCCGTCGTATTTTTTGGCGACATCCAGATATGCCGGGCCCGCTGATTTTTCGCGGATGGTGTGGCACGCGAAGCATGTCGTGCGTTGCATCAGCGCCAGGCCGGAATGGACGGCATCGCCACTGCGCGCCGCGCGATAGGCACCCTGTACGACGACACGCTGC
>JBBAOD010000340.1:0-2494 GCA_040401635.1 Phycisphaerales bacterium | reverse complement strand
GCGCATGTTGGCACTCGCCATTCTCCTCGATCCGTCATCCGATGCGCGTGTTGAAGCTGCCGAGCGATCGGAAGCGGTGATGTCGTTGGTCCGCGCGTTTGCGCTGTATCGCCGCGGAGAGGGCACCCGTGCCAAGGAAGCATTGGCAAGTGGTGGCGCCGCGGCTCTGCTGGAGCGTCACCCGGAAATTCTCAAGGGTGGCAGTGCGCGCTTCCGTGCCGACTGTGAAGCCATGCGTACCAGCGGAGCGCCAGCGATGGCGCAGTCACAAGTGGACGGACTTCACTCGCTCGCTGCTGGCTCAATTGCTGGCGCGCCGCGTTCGTGGAGCGAAGCACTCGCGCGTGTCGGCGCTGGTCCGCTGCCAGAAGTCGATCTCAATGATCCCCGCGGCTTGTTCGGCGTGGATCCGAACCGTTGCGTATGGGACGGCAAGGGATGGACGGAACGCCAGGCCGCGCCGTTAGTCATACCGGCGCCGGTCACGGTGCCTGCTGCGAAGCCCCGCGGTTGATGATCAGGTCACGGAGCTTGGCCCGCTGTGGTTCATCAAGGATCTTGGCGAGTTCGCCGAAGATGTGCTGCCGTTCGCGCATGGAATATGCGCCCGGTTCGCGCTTACCCTGAATCTCCTGCACGCCGATCTCCATGAACAGGTTGCGCACCTTCTCCGTCTGTTCCGGGGTGAGGTCAAGGCGATTGGTGACATCCTCAAACTGCGCTTTGCGAGATTCCGCGCGCTGCGTGATCGTGCGCTTCACCATGCCACCGATCGACTCGAGGCGCATGCGGAATTCCAGGCGTTCGTCGGCTTGTCGGTCGAGTTCGCCGGTGACATCTGGGAAGACCTCTCGGCGCAGTTCCGCCTTGCGCGCGGCATGCCACTCGGTCACCATGCGGCGTGCCTCGGTCTGCTGCTCGGCGGTGAGGATCGCGCTGCACTCGTCGATGAGCGTGCCCCGCGCGGCGAACGGCTGCATATCCGCAAAGAGTTTGCGGATGCGCCCAAATGCCGCCGCGCGATCGGCGGGTTCCATCGCGCGCATCGCCTGGAGGTCGGAACCAGCCGCGAGCACCTGGTCATAGTGTGCGGTGACGAAATCGGAGAAGGCCTTGCTGCGGGCTGCGTCGCGTGCCAGGACTGCCCAGAGGGACTCATCAGCGAGTTTCAGCCGAAACACGGCGGCGGTCTCCGGTTCCGCGTCGAGCGGTTCGAGCATGCCATCGAAGCCGCGGTCGATGAGGGTGGGCTTGACGTCCGCCGGCGATACCGCGACCGACGGTCCGGCCAATACTCCCCCGGGGGCGGGTGCCGCCACAGGCGCCACGGGCGATTCGGAGACCCCGGATGGCGGGGCGTTGGCAGCGGCCGGAGGGGCTACGGCAATGCCGGCACAGATTGCGATGAATGCAAGGCTAGACATGGAGAGGCGAACGACCCGTGAGGGTGGGGTATTGCGTGGCGCGGCGGAATTCCAACCCGCATCGCCAATGCCTGGTTCAAGTCAGACCTTCGCAAGCGCCTGTTCAAGGTCCTTCAGCAAGTCATCCGTATGTTCAATTCCGACGCTCAGGCGAACCAGGGAATCGCTGATTCCAAGTTGCACGCGCTGCTCAGGGGGCACGCTCGCGTGGGTCATGATGGCGGGGTGTTCAATGAGACTTTCCACTCCGCCAAGACTTTCGGCGAGGGCAAAGATGTGCACGTTCTCCAAGAATCGACGGCTTTCTGCAATGCCACCCTTGAGGAAGATGGTGATCATTCCGCCTCCTGCGGGAGCGCCGTCCAAGCGCATCTGTCGCGCCGCAAGCGCGTGCTGCGGATGGCTCGCGAGACCTGGATAGACAACGCGCTCAACTTTCGGATGCGCCTCAAGCCACGCAGCGATACGTGCCGCACTGGTGCAGTGCTGGCGCATGCGCACCGCGAGCGTCTTGATACCGCGCAACGTGAGGTACGCATCGAACGGTCCCATGACACTACCGATGGCATTCTGCATAAAGCGTAACTTCTCAGCAAGCGCTTTGTCGCCGACAACCAGCGCGCCGCCAACCGTGTCACTGTGGCCACCGAGGTACTTGGTGGTGGAATGCATCACCATATCCATGCCCAATTCGAGCGGACGCTGCAGTAGCGGAGTTGCAAAGGTGTTATCGCAAACCGTGATGGCTCCGCATGCCTTGCCAATCTTCGCAACCGCTGCCAAGTCCACGAGTTTCAAAGTCGGGTTGGTTGGCGTTTCCACCCAAATCATCTTGGGCTTATGTGCGTTCACTGCTGCCTCAAGTTTGGCAATGTCAGTCATATCAACAAACTCAACCTTCAAGCCCTGACTTCGCTTGCGCACCTTGTTCAACAGGCGATTGGTGCCGCCATACACATCATCCATGCACACAATCGAGTCACCGCAGTCAAGCATTTCCAGCGCAGTGCTGATGGCGGCAAGGCCACTTGCAAAGCAGAAGCCGCCATTGGTACGGTCTTCTACTTCAG
>JBBAOD010000339.1:0-2510 GCA_040401635.1 Phycisphaerales bacterium | reverse complement strand
GTTGCGCGCCGCGTTCACGAAGGACGGTACGGTGACCGCTGGAAATGCGAGTCAGATTTCTGACGGCGCAGCCGCAGTGCTGGTGATGAGCGAATCGAAGGCAAAGGAACTTGGCCTGAAAGTACTGGCGCGGATTGTTGGCTACGGCACTTCCGGTGTCGCGCCAAAGGACTTGTTTACGGCGCCGAAGGTTGGAATTGAGCAATTGCTGAAGAAGACCGGCAAGACCGTTGCGGATATCGATCTCTTTGAGGTGAACGAGGCGTTTAACGCACAGGTTCTTGCCAATGTCACGCCACTCGCAATCCCGCACGAAAAGCTGAACATCTGCGGCGGCGGCGTAGCCCTTGGCCACCCGATCGGCGCAAGTGGCGCGCGCGTCTTAGTAACGCTCATCCACCAGCTACACCGCACCGGCGGCAAGCGCGGCATCTGCAGCCTATGCCTCGGCGGCGGCAACGCGGTGTCAATGATGGTCGAAACATAAATTCGTCCCGTTCCTCCCGGACCATTTTATTTCGCAAACAATCGTCCCGTTCCTCCGTGGACCAATTTAAATTGGTCCGGGAGGAACGGGACCATTTTGTTTGCTGTTATGGCGACGGGCGGATCGAACGCAATTTCATGCCGTCGGGGGTCTGCTCGAATTCCATGACGCGGAACTTGAACTGGTCCCACAGGTGTGGCGACAAGGTCGCGCGCGTCAGGCCGGGCGCCACTTGTTTCATAGAAACGTCTGACCCCACCGCGTTGAAACGCATGCGGTTGAGCAGCTCCATGGTGACGCGCCGGTTGTCCTTACACCACTTGTCAAACCCCTCGAAGCCGCCGTTCTGCTTCCATTCCGCACGCGCTTCCGGCGCGAGCAGTTGGTCCCACATCAACTGATATTCCTCGTTGCGAAAGCACGCCATGGTATTTGCCACCACGTGCTCCGGCATCATGCACCGTAACACCACCGTGCCGTCATCAAGTCGTTCGCGCGGTTCGAATGCCTTCGCGGGAATCGGCTTGCCGTCCGCGCCGAGTTTCGGCGGCAACGGCGCAGTGCCTGGGCCTGCCTTGGAAATCGCCGTCTCGCCGAGCGGCCGATCCACAAAGATCACCTTGGTGCCGTCCCGCAACACTATTTCCTTCGGCGCATCGCCGTCCACCATGTAACTCGGTCGGTATCGATACTCCACGCGCTCCGGCGTGCACGCGGAAAGCATCGTCGCGGAAACAAGTGAAAGCACCGCAGCATTGAATAGTCCACACATCATTTCGGGTGTCCCGCCGCCACACCCGCTGATCCCAGCGCAGGCACCACGGGATCCAATTGACTGATCGACCACGCCACATGATGCGCTTGCGCCGGGTCCGTTGCAGGCACATCGGTTCGTTGATGCGTGCCGCGGCTCTCGTTCCGCGCAAGCGCCGCGCGCGTCATCAGGAGACCCACCGTGAGCAGGTTCTGCACTTCCCAACCTTCGGGCGTGGAGAACACCTCGTCCATTCCATAGCGGCCCCAGAAGGCAAACATCGAAAGTACGTCGGTCAGGTGCGCGCCACTGCGTTCGATACCCACGTTGCGCCACATCGCGCTGCGAAGACTCGAGCGAATGTCTGCTAAATCCAGTTCGCCATGCGTTGCTGTGTGCACTTCGCTGACGATCGCTCGCGGCAACACCTCGGGCGGCGCCTCGCGTGCAATGGAAACCGCTACGCGTCGACCGAACACCAATCCATCAAGCAAACTATTGGATGCCAAGCGATTGGCGCCATGGACTCCGTTGGCAGCCACCTCACCGCACGCCCAGAGCCCCGGCAGCGAAGTACGACCATCAAGATCCGTGCGCACTCCGCCAATCATGTAATGCGCCGCTGGCGTCACCGGAATTCGATCGCGGGTTGGATCGATATCGAACCCTGCCAGCATGCGCGCCAGACCTGGGAAGCGCTCAGCGAATCGCCCCGGCGCAAAGTACCGGCAGTCAAGAAATACATGACTCTCGCCGCTACCTGCAAGATGGCGAACGATGGATTTGCTCACAACATCACGCGGCGCAAGCTCCGCCATCGGATGGAGACCCTGCATGAATCGATCGCCGTTTCGATTGACAAGATGCGCTCCCTCGCCGCGCACCGCTTCACTAATGAGCATGCGCCCCGCACCGGCAACGTACAGCGCGGTGGGGTGAAACTGGAAGAACTCAAGATCGGAGAGTTCCGCGCCCGCGCGCCACGCCATGGCAACGCCGTCGCCGGTGGCAACTTTCGGGTTAGTGGTTTCGCGGAACACTTGCCCTGCTCCGCCGGAAGCAAGCACGGTTGCGCGCGCCCAGATGATCTGCAGTCCGTAGCGCGGATGCCAGCTCAGCGCACCAAGCACGCGCCCTGTTCCATCCGCAGCGCGCAGAAGGTCAATGACAAAGCAGCGGTCGAACACGCGAATGCCGCGCGTCGCGCGCACGCGTTCAATCAAGCAACGCGCCAGCTCATAGCCCGTTGCATCACCATCGGTATGCACG
>JBBAOD010000338.1:0-2524 GCA_040401635.1 Phycisphaerales bacterium | reverse complement strand
CGGTAACGACAATGTGATGACCAATCGCAACGGTCAGGTGACGCAGCGTCGCGGCGATCAGATGTACACGCGCGCTGACGGTGCGTGGCAGAAGTCTGCTGGTGATGGAAACCGTACGGATGACAGCCGAGCGGGCGCAACAAACGGCGCCGCCGGAGCACGCCAGAATCAATCACCTGCACGAACCCCAGATGGATCGTGGCACGACGGCGCCGCTCGCGCAAGTCAACGCAACGGAAGCGGCAACTTCCAGGAGCGCGACGATTCCCCGATGGCATCGTCACAAGCTCGCAACACCAACTCGGACGGATTCCGCCCCGACCCCAATCACAACTTTGATGGCAGCCCGCGCGGTGCGTTCGCGCGTGGCGAAACCAACTACGCCACGCGCGGGAACGGCAACGGCGGTGACAATGGCAATGGCGCTCAACAAGGAAACGGCGCCTCCGAGGGCGGACCCTATCAACGCGGCGGCAATTTCAACGGCGGCGGTTGGGGAATCAGCGACCAAGGCGGCACCTACGCACAACGTTGGGGCAACGACTACGACCGCGGCCTACCCGGCTTCAACCAAGACACCGGTTGGTACGACCGCACCGTGTCACGTCCGGTCAATCCGTACGGTTACGGATACGGAGGATGGTCGAATGGGTACCGCGGCTACGGACAGCTCAGCGGTTGGGGCGGTATGAACGGGTACGGCGGCATGAACGGCTACGGCGGTATGAATCGCGGCGGCATGGGCGGCCGTGGCGGCGGTGGTGGTGGCGGTGGTGGCGGTCACGGACGGTGATGGCGAAGAGCAAGCGTCGCACCGGTCGCATCCAGCCCGGCTACGCATCGTCACGGTCGCAGTAAATCATCCGTGACATCATTCACGCCCGTGCAACCAGCGAGCGCCAGTGTGACGTCCAGCTCCTGCGCCAGAATGGCAAGTACGCGGGATACGCCTTCTTCACCACCGGTAGCAAGCCCCCAAAGAATCGGTCGCCCCACGCACACCGCCTGCGCACCGAGCGCCAGCGCGCGAAGAATGTCCGTACCGCGACGGATACCGCCATCAACCAATACCGGCACGCGTCCCGCGACCGCATCAACGCAGTGCGGTAGCGCCTCAACGGTTGCAGGCGCTCCATCAAGTTGACGACCGCCGTGGTTGGAAACCAAGATTGCTTTCGCACCAAGTTCCACGCCGCGTGCTGCGTCTTCGGCGCGACAAATGCCCTTGAGGACCACGGGCAGTGGCGTCGAATCGCGCAACCACTCAAAGTCTTTCCACGTCAGGCTTGCATCAATCGTCCACGCCAACGCCTCATGAATGCCGCTTCCGGTGTGTCCGGTTGGTCCACCCGGCCGTTCCAGATGCACGATGCTCAAGCCGTCCGGCACACGGAAGTGATTGCGAATATCCCGCTCGCGGATGCCCCACACCGGGGTGTCCACGGTCAGCACCAGCGCATCGCACCCCGCTGCGTAAGCGCGTTGCGCCAACTCGCGCACGGCCCCGCGATCGCGGCCGATATACATCTGCATCCACGTGCGCGCGGATGGGTCAATTTCTGTTGCCGCGGCGCGCACATCTTCAATAGTGGTGGTCGAGAGGCTTGAAAGAATCATCGGCACATCAGCACGCGCGGCGGCGCGGGCCGTGGCTAATTCACCATCCGGGTGCGCCATCCGATGCAGCGCGGTCGGCGCGATGCACAGTGGCATGGATGCCTCTCCGCCCAAAATGGTGGCACTGCTGGAACGTGCTGACACATCGCGCATCACGCGGTACCAGATCCGTAGGCGCTCCCACGCGGCACGATTCTCATGCATGGTGGTTTCGGCCCACGCACCGCTGCGGAAATAGTCGCGCGGCAAGACGCGGAGCACCTCAAACGCATGGCGTTCAAAGTCATCCAGGCTGACGAAATCTGAAAATACAGCTGTCATGCGTTAAAGATGGTACGCCTTCCGCCATCGCTCGGCTCTACCCTATCGCTATGCGAATCGTCTTCTTGCGCGCGATCTGTACAGCAAGCCTCGTTGCCATGCCATTGGGATGCGATCACCCGCCATCGCCTGCGCCAACGGGCTACGCACAGTGCGAGGCCAGCGCGGACGGTATTGGTCGTAGCTATTACGGTCGAGAAATCGCTGCGTTCATGAGCCATCAAGGCATCTATTGGCTCGAGCGCGGAACACGCGAATCGGAAGAGCGAACGGATCTCCTGATGGACGCGCTCGATCTGAAGCCGGGCATGACGGTTGCCGATATTGGTGCAGGAAGCGGTTACTTCACCGTGCCCATGGCCAAGCGAGTTGCACCAGGAATCGTGTACGGCACTGACATCCAGCCGGAGATGCTGGCGTTTCTTGAAGCACGAGCACGCACGGAAAAACTCACCAACATCAAGGGCATTTTAGGAGACACCGGTGATGCAATGCTGCCGGCCGCAAGCGTCGATTTGGTGCTACTGGTTGATGCGTATCACGAGTTTGATCAGCCACTGGAAATGATGACTTCCATTGCGCGTGC
>JBBAOD010000337.1:0-2528 GCA_040401635.1 Phycisphaerales bacterium | reverse complement strand
CGAACAACACACACGAGAACGACGACTCAATACTCGAGATCATTCTCGATTCAATTCAAATCAATTCAATTCAATTGTTGCACTGCCAGTCGCAGCTCTTTGCAAACCGAGGTCTGCAAATGCGTACGTGTCTGGGGTGCACGACCAACACTTCACTTGTCAAAGAACTCGAACCACTCTCGCGGCTGGAGGATCGGCAATGGTACAGAGATCCGAAAGTACGTCAAGGGGGTTGATGGCATCTTCAGCAGGAATTTTGCAGATTTGATTATGGGAAATCGCGCTGTTATGAACCACTAAAAATGCGATTGGGCGCGCAAGTCACTGCGCGCCCAATCACGAAATATGGCTAGTTTCTAGGGCTATTTGCGGCTATTTGCCAGTGCCAGGTTTGTTGCCGCCACCCGCCCCACCACTTCCAGGACCCTTGGGTTTATCGCCACCAGGGCCACTGTTGGCTGGCGCGTCCTTGGTGTCGCCGCCTGCGGGGGCTGCCGCATCGGCCTGCGCGCGCAGTTTCAATCGATCAGGATCCTCATAGTCGGTGTACGGAACGCGAATCTCCGTACCGGTACCAGTGATCGAACCAACAACAACGAGTCCAGGACGGCGATCCTTGCCTGCAGTGCTTGGTCCGCGTGATGTGTCGAGATCTTCAACAACATCAACGACGAAATACTGCGTGGTGAAATCAACTGGCTGCGCACCCTTGTTGTCAATGCGACCAATTCGCTCGCCGGGCTGCACGCTGGTTTCAGACTTGCGCCACTGGCCACCAAGCAACTTGTACACCTCTACTTGCGCAGAGCCAAGTGCCAGCGAGCCATCAGCAACGAGTGCGCGTGTTACAAAGAAGCGCACGTCAGGTGAGACAGTGATCGATGTTGACCACTCGCTTGCAGCAGAATCAATAGTGAACTGCGATGCAAGACCTTTGTCTGCTTGCTTCTGCACGAGCTGATTGCCCTTGCCGAAGAATGGGTTGTAAACGCGCGCAACGCAGCGATATTGATAGGTGTGACCAGGCATGACCTCCAAGTCATGACCCCAAACCAGTAGTTCATCAAGTGATCCCAAGGTGGGGGCCTTCACCGCTGGACCGCCCGCTCCAGTGCCGGGCGCCGCTCCGAGAGACTTCTCGATAGCTGCAATTTCCGCTTCAACGCGGTGCAGAACTGCTGACTTGGTCTTACGCTCGGCGAGCTTTCGCTTGGCATCCTTCTGATCATCAGCGGCAGTGGAATTGTTCTTACCGCTCATGCTGCCACCAGGTCCGCCACCGCCAGGCCCGCTACCGCCCTTGCCGCCGCCCTTGCTGCCGGCCTTCTCTGCTTCCTTTTGATCACGCTCATCCTTCTTGCGTGCCTCTTCCTTCTTACGCTCCGCTTCCTCATCAAAGATGCCACCAAGTTTTTCCAGGTCAACCCGTAGCGTCAGGGCGCGACGCTGCTTGTCTTGCAACTGGGTCTGCAGCTGCAGGTTGCGGCGGGTTGCACCAGCATCCGCACCGCTTGCCGATGCTGCACCGTCGCCTGCGTCAGCAAGCAACATGGGCGAAACGAACGCGCCGTTCACTGTGTCGTAGAACGTTGGTTGAAGAATTTCTTTCTGATTGTCATCAGAGCCGAGCAGTGCAAATACTTCGTCGCGAACGTCGGCAGCGGCGTTCGCGATGCGCCCACGGAAGGTGATTTCGTCCGCACGATTGGCGAACACGGGGACGACCATTGGAGTGCCCCACGAACCATCAGCAGCGCGCTCGCGGCGCTCGAAGGCAATGTCGACCACGTATGGGGTCTCTTGGTACCAAACCCCAGGGATTGCCATCAATGGTGGCGTTGCGTCTTTGCGCGAATCGGCGAGTTCCGCACGGAGGCGTTTCAAGTCAATGCGCGCGAGCGGCGTGGTCCAGACCACATCTTTGGGACCATCGATTTTCTGGAAGTCCGGGCGAGCGGCAAGAATCTTGGAGACCTTGGCGGCATCCTTGGCAGAATCGGTAGTCAGTGCATCGGCGGTTTCCTGAACACCGCGCATCTGCAGCGCTGGAACCGTTGGTTCGAAGTACCAGATGTCGACTGCGGAAACCGCGTCCTTCACGAGCGCGCCATTGAAATTGGGCGCGGTGCGAGCCAGGCTCTCCACCGGGGTAATTGGTCCTTTGATCGCGCTAGAGAAATCTGGCGCGGCAAGTTTCACCGAGTCGGTCGGAATTTCGATGTCGCTCTTCTCGCTGTCGTTCAGGCGCGCTTGCAATGCATTGGCTTTGGCCTCCAACAGCGCATCAACCTCGCCCGCTGGTACGGAGCGTGACCCAAGCTTGAACGACGGCGGGCTCAGGAACTGCCAGCCGACGATGGCTAGCAGCCCAATGACCGAGACGCCGAGCACGATCTTCTCGAGATGCTGCTCGAACTTGTTGATTCCCTTGAGCTTCATGAGTATTCCGATGTGTATTCAGGTAAGTGCGATTAGGTGGTCGGCTCAGCAGCAGGTGCGCTGGGCGCCGGATCATCAGTGGTGCGACC
>JBBAOD010000336.1:0-2541 GCA_040401635.1 Phycisphaerales bacterium | reverse complement strand
CAATCACCATGCTGGCCCGACGCAGCGCGCGCGCTGGCTCGCGGAGCCAACCCGCAGGTAAGAGCGCACCGTTGATCGCGGGTCTTCCGGCGTCCACAAGCACAATGTCAAGGGCGCGCGCAATCTGTCGATGCTGAAATGCGTCATCAAGTACCGCGCAATCAATACGTTGATCCGCTGCGCGTGCACGCGCTATCGATGCCACGCGATCCGCACCAACCGCCACCGGAACTCCAGGCAGCATGGCGCGGAACTCTTCCGCTTCATCCGAGACTCCATCACGCGCCCCGTAGCCGCGCAACGCAATCACCGGATGATGACCGGAGGCCTGCAAAGCCTCAACACACCAGCGAACAAACGGCGTCTTTCCCGTGCCACCCACCGAAACATTGCCAACACTGATCACCGGAATTCCAACGGATGTCGGCTTTCGGATATTGGCATCCCAGAGTGAATTGCGAGCACGAACCCCTAATCCATAAACAAATGCCGCCATATGCGCCAAAGGCGCCAGCGCTTGATGCATCGGTCCAGTTGCCGCAGCAGTATCCACTCCAGCACTGTCGCCGGATCGGATTGATTCACTCATGATGCTCCTCGCATTCCAAGTGCCGGAAGGACCAACCGTATGGGCAGACCCATGACTGTTTCTGGGTCGCCGACACACTGCAGTGGCCAGCCCGCTGCAACGCGCTCAGCGTAGTTGTAACCGCCAGCCTTGCCGCGCCAAGCGCCACTGGCCGCATAGTCAGCGATCGCCGCAGCAGAGAGGTCACCAAGTGTGACGCGGGCCGTGTCCGCAAAAATCCGTCGAGCACCGGTGCGCCGGTCAAGTACACACATTCCGGTGACAACCTCGTGCGTGGCGCCAACAAATGCCCGCACCATCCGCGCTGCTTCCTGCGCATCAGCAGGCTTGCCGATCACCGCTCCGCCAGCAACGCACATCGTGTCAGCGGCAAGTATCCAACGCGGGCCGTCGCTTGGGAATCGGGCTGCCGCGTCTGCAAGTACCTGTCGTGCCTTAAACCACGCCAAACTCATGACGAAGCGTTCCGGATCGCGGTCGTCGGCGGGGGCATCGGCGTCATCAATTGCCGGAATCATCACGATAAATGCAACCCCCGCAGCAGCCAGCAGTTCGCGGCGACGCGGCGACCCGCTCGCCAAAATAACGTTGGAAACTGCTATCCCGTCCGCCATGGCCGTGTCGTCGAGTGGGTGCATAGTTCGACGCTGCGCGGCGAGCAAGGAAATACAAGTATAGTTCGAAGCCCGGCAGCAACCCCACTGCAGCGCACGCGAACTGTTTGACGATGTCCGACTCCCGCCCCAAGCCAGCCAGCACCCCGGATCCTGCGGAGCGCGCCCGCCTGGGCACCACCATGTCCGGTGCAAATGCCCGGCATTCCATTGAGACGCTCATCGGTCGGGCCGCGGTCGAGCGCGGGTTAGCAACGCGCGACCAAGTACTTGCCGCCTTTGAGGTGCTCAAGCAAATTCCAAAGGAAGAACGCGCCGCGCAATTTGTTCGTGTCTTTACTGGCCGCGGCGTGCTCACTGCTGAGCAGATCGAAACACTCCGTGGTTGGATCGGCGATGAAAGCGACCCGTCGTCAAAGTCCGGCTCGAGCATGGCTGGCCCCGCGGTCACCGCTGCGCTGTCCATCCCCGGATATGAGGTCATGCAGAAGCTCGGCGCTGGCGCCATGGGCACCGTGGTGTTGGCCAAGCAGCTCAGCCTGGATCGGCTGGTGGCCATCAAACTGCTTCCAAAGAAATTTGCCTCGGATGCTCAGTACATCGACCGCTTCTATAAAGAAGGCAAGGCGGCGGCCAAACTCAACGATCCCAACATCGTGGCCGCCTACGACGTTGGTCGCGCGCCGGGTGGCGAGTACTTCTTTGTGATGGAGTACATCGATGGCGACACCGTGTTCGACCGCATCACTGTCAAGCGTCGTATTCCAGAAATGGAAGCGATTCACATTGCAAGACAAGCGGCTAGCGCGCTGAAACACGCACACGCCAAGGGATTCATTCACCGCGATGTGAAACCAAAGAATCTCATGATCAACAAGGCCGGCGTAGTGAAACTGGCCGACCTCGGCTTGGCGCGCGCGGGCGATGACTCTGCTGCAATTACTGAGGAAAAAGGCAAAATCTTTGGTACTCCGTATTACATCTCGCCAGAACAGATCCGCGCGCGCGATATCACGCCAGCCACTGACATTTACGGTCTCGGCGCCACGCTGTACCACATGGTCACTGGTCGCGTCCCGTTCGACGGCACCGCCCCGAAGGACGTGATGCAGAAACACCTGCGGGATCCACTGATTCCACCCGACCAGATTGCACCCAATCTTTCTGGCGGCCTTTCCATGATCATTGAAATGATGATGGCGAAGGATCAACGCGAACGGTATCACTCTGCGACCGACCTCATTGAAGATCTTGACTTGGTGGCTGCGGGCGATGCTCCAGTGCACGCACGACCGAAACTCGATAGCCCCATCTCTGGCATGGATTCATTGGGCGCCA
>JBBAOD010000335.1:0-2567 GCA_040401635.1 Phycisphaerales bacterium | reverse complement strand
ATCTTGGTATCCATGCGTACATTCGCGCGCTTGAGGAGGCGGCCATTCGCACATGCGCTGCGTGGGGCATCGTTTGTCACCGTGAGGGCGGAGCGACTGGCGTGTGGGTTGATAGTGGCGCCCCGAGCGTTGGTGATCTCCAGGAGGGCGCGGTGGCATCCACCTCTCGAAAGATCGCAGCGATTGGCGTTCGTGTTTCGCGCTCAGCAACGCTGCACGGCATGGCACTCAACGTCCATCCAGAACTCTCGCACTTCGACTTGATTGTCCCGTGCGGACTGCACGGCCGCCGAGTGACAAGCATGCGCGAAGTCCTTGGTGCGGCGTGCCCACCGAGCGAGGACGTGGCATTGCGCTTAGCAGCAGAAGTGATTTCTGCGCTCAATGGTCGGTAGATGCGGTTGTCGCAACAAACCACGGCTTTCGCTCTCCCGGGCGGATTGGTGGCCATTCGGTGTTGAAGTCCCAGCTCGGTTGAGTCCCCCCACGCGTGAGTGCGGCTTCCAAGGCGGGAATTGCTTTCGCGATCTCGCCGCGCTCGTTCTCCGGCAGTCCATTCCACAGTCCCGCGGCGGCTTCGCACATTCGCCCGCGGGCATCTCTCATGGAGCGGGCGAACTGCCGATATGAGTCTGAATTTGGCCCCAGCCAGACCTGTGAGAAGGTATTTGCCGTGTAGCTAGCACATTGGCGCTCCGCGCCGAGCAGTGCGGATGCGACTTGTTCGCGATAGCCCGCGAGTTGATCAAGTGCGTGAGGCGACCGAGCCGCATCGTCTTCGCTCGTCTCTAGAAATGGACACGGATAGACCGCAGGCATGAATCGAAATGCGAGTAACTGATTCGCCGCGGCTTGCGAACCTGTGGGCAGTGCTGCTCGGGCTTTGGTGAACCACTCCCATTCGTGACTCCAAAATTGCGCTTGCGATGTTCCGGCGCGTGCAAAGGCAGTTCGGAGCCTTGCGGCTGCGGCTTCAACATCCGCGTGTTCTTCGGAGGTCAGTTCGGATACACCCCGACCGCCGGAAATCGAGCTCATGATGGCGAGCTCGACTCCACCATCAAGCCGTTCGGGATACCCCCGGAGCACGCCCTTCATCAGCGCGAGGCGCCGTTCACGATAGCAGCTAGTACTGGAGTCATCCTCGATGGGCCAGGAAAGCGACACTTGCTTGAATGCGCGATCAATGTCTTTTCGTGGCACGGGTAGAAGCAGTGGACCAAGAGCGGCCAATCGATCACGTATCAGTTCCTCGCAAACGGCAATTGCATTGCGCCCGCACTCGGCCTCTGGCTGTGCCTGCTCAACGGTGGTTCGGACGAGGTTGACCTCCTCGTCGACGCACCGGAGTGATTCAGCGATGGAGGATTTCTCGATTGCTGCGATTCGTTCCTCGAGTGCCAGGTCACCAGTAGTGTTGCGGCCGTTGGCTGCCGCTTGTCCCAATTCATCGGAGATCGCGAGGTACTTTCGCTCAAGATTTACCTTACGCCGCTCGAACGCCAACCTTCGCCACTCATCGCGGCGCTCGACAGCGGTCGACAGGAGTAGCTCATTCGTCTCGCAAGCAGTCATGCGCGCGCGCATCGCGCGAGTCCATTCGTCGCTGTCTGGAATCGGCAATAGCTCGGGCTGGATCGCCGCCGTTCCGCGACTGAAGGAGATGCCGAGATTTGGACTGGAGCGCGTCGAATCCTGTGCCAGTGCAGCGCTCACTTGCCCAAGAGGCTCGCTGTCTGCGAGCGCCGGTAGCGCGCATGCTGCGAGGAGCGTTGCGGCATGGAATAGTGAGATCATGGACCCGGGGCCGCCGAAAGTAGCGTGTTTGCGATAGTCCAGACTTGAAGCAAACGAAACATCCTAGGGAATATAGCGGTTTTGTTGCACATAAAGGCGTAGACTCGCACTAAGTTGAAAATTCAACTTTAATTTCAACGATTTAGTCTTGAATTATTCCAGTACATCGCCAGGCTAGTCGTGGCTCCATCGTCCCGATCATCTTTGGATTTGCGATAGATGTTGTGTGGCCACTTCACTCACAAACACGCACGAACGACATTGCGTCGCTGTATCCCTACTTCTGTAAAGCCATGAGTCTCGTACATCACTTCAGAAACCAACTTTGCGGTGTTCTCTGCGCGGCCACGTCCGTAATCGCGGCAGGATGCGGTGAGCATCACGTGACGGATCCTTCTGATGGAACCGTGAACGTCAGCACCATGGTGGATGACCGGTTTGGCGACGTGCGGGTTTGGGCGCACACCACTCGCTCGTCTCATCCGGCGACACCATCAATGAACATCTCGATTATCGAGGTCGTTCCTTCCCCATACGACCAAGCGTCAGGTCATTTTTCGGAACATGTGACATCAGCGGCCGCCATGATTGGTCATGGTCAACGGGTAGTGAATCTGCTTGGTGAGCGAAGAAATGGCATGCTCACGCTCATCGACGCGAGTCTTCTTATTGGATCTCCGGAGTCGCAGCAATCGCTGTCGCTTGCGAATGTTGGGAACTTTATTGATGAGCTGAACAACCGCGCCCAATCGACCCCTTGCCAACGGGTC
>JBBAOD010000334.1:0-2578 GCA_040401635.1 Phycisphaerales bacterium | reverse complement strand
CTTTCATGAGGACAACAATCTTGGCGGAGTGACGCACGCGTACACGGTGGCCGCTGATGCGTACGACACGACCTACGGCGGCCTGTCCTCCGACCTGTGGCTTGGGAAACTCACCGCGCCGCTTAACCCGGCGCATCATGTTGCAACCTATCCCGTGTTGATGCTCGGCGCGGATGCTTCATACATGGACCTGCACATCATGGCGTACGGAGCGCCGGATCGCGTAGGGACGGGGATGATCAGCGCGGTGGTCGACGACTTTGAAATTGGCCGCACGCGCACCATGCGCTGGTGGTTTCACGTAGAGGAAGGAACCGGCACCGGCGCGGGCGACTGTCACCTGATTGGTGGCGACAGCGGCGGTCCAAGCTTTGCGGTGTTGCGCGGCCGGTTAGCCTTGGTGGGAATTCACTTCACCACCAACGACACGAACGGTGTGTTCGATCCCGAAGATTCGTGGCCCCTTGGATTCGGTTGGTCGGGCGACTCGTTCGTTCCGTTCTATGTGGATCAACTCGATGCGCACATGGGCGCGGAACGCACCGAACGGATGTGCGGCGTGGCAGACCTGAATTGCGACGGCCAGGTGAACGGCCCGGACCTTGGTCTCTTGCTCGGCGCCTGGGGGCAGGTCGGCGCGGCGTTTGACCTGACTGGCGACAACCACGCGGATGGGGCCGATGTGGGGGTATTGCTGGGGGCGTGGGGGAACTGATCCATGAGTAGTGATTATTGGCAGTTATAATGAAAAAACGTTAAATCGCGGACTTTCGACTTGACGTTTTTCGTTTAAAATGGTATAAAATCACTATAGATGGTCAATAAACAGCAAGTAAAATTGGGAGCGTTCTTTGCTGACCATCCGGTGTTCACATTGGATGAGGTCTCGTCATTCGCGGGGCAACGGCTGAGCCCTGCCGCGGTGACGGCCAGGCTCAGTTACGCCACGCGCACGGGACGCATTCGATCAATATCGCGCGGGATATATGTGGTGACCCCGCCCGGGCGGTCGGCGCTAACAACCCACGTCGATCCGTTCCTTGTGGCACTTGCTGCCCGTCCAGATGCAATCTTCTCGCATCACAGCGCGCTCGAATTACTGGGGGCGGCGCATTCTGCGTGGTCGACATGCACGCTTTATTGCAGTGGTGCTCGCATGGAGTGGGAGTTTGATGGTTCCTCGATCCGTGCTGTTCCACATCCCACGGCCCTTGCGCGGTGTGCGATGACCGAGCTTGGCACGCGACGAGTTGAACGTCGTGGATCGATAGTGCGCGCGACGGGACCAGAGCGCACACTGATCGAAGGATTTCGGCAGCCGAGTCTTGTAGGCGGCGTGTCAGAGCTTGTTGCCTCGGCAGCGGGATTCGCAACGCTTGATATCGATCTGCTGGCGAAGTTGCTAGAGCTGTACGCGATCCGGCGGCTATGGGCTGCGGTTGGATGGTTTCTTGAAGTGAACGCTCAGTCATTCGCTGTCAGCGAAGCCGACCTGCTTCGGTTCGAGCAGCACCGCCCGAACGCCCCTCAGTATCTCGTTCGAGCAACTCGTGGTGGCAACTTCATCGCTCGGTGGAACCTTGTCCTTCCACAGGAAATTGGGAAGGGAGATCCCGATGTCGGTGAGTCTTAAATTCCTAGAGCGGCGGGCTGCAGAGACTGGATATGCAGTGACCACGCTGGAGAAGGTCACGCGTCTTGGCGAGATTGCGTCCGAAGTTGGTCGACATCCTGCATTTCGTGAGGCGCTCGCGCTGAAGGGAGGCACTGCGATTAATTTGGGTTTCGGGGCGCCGACGCGCATGTCAGTGGATCTTGATTACAACTTCGTCGGATGTGCGGACCGAGAGGGGATGCTTCGCGCGCGCCCCGCGATAGAGCAATCGCTTGGCGACATTCTGCGTCGCCTTGGATATCAG
Source organism: Phycisphaerales bacterium (assembly GCA_040401635.1). Taxonomy (GTDB): domain Bacteria; phylum Planctomycetota; class Phycisphaerae; order Phycisphaerales; family SM1A02; genus UBA966. Next base: position 659 of record JBBAOD010000334.1, on the reverse strand, counting down.
GTGCGGCACTCGGCAGACGCGGCCGCCGTTCGCAAGTTCTATGCGACGTATCGCTCTGTTCTTGGACCGGACGATCGAGTTGAATTGGACATTAACTACCAGTGGCGAACACCGCTCGCCGGACTTCGAGTGATGGAACTATGGCAGCCGGAAGGGCTCGATCGGCCGCGCGTCACGGTTGTTGCTGACGAAGAGCTGTGGGTTGGGAAACTGCTCGCGTTCCTCGATCGAACAGCGCCGCGTGATGCGTGGGATGTATCGCGGTTACCGTTGATTGCAGCAGGGCTCTCGGATTCACCTGCGCTTCATCGGTGGCTCGTGGCGCTGTCCTTCATTCTCGATCATCCGCTCGAGACCTATGACCGCACACGGCTCGAACGACGGCTGACGTCCGATGCGATTGAATCACAATTACATCCGATGCTCGCTGCCGTGGATCGACCGGATCCTGCGGCGCTCTTAGCGCAGGCGTGGAGCGTGGTGGAGTCGTTGGTGACACTGATGCCCGCAGAGGTGGAGTTCATTCGGCGGGCGCAGAAGGCTGATATTGATGCGTCGTTAGTCTTTCCGGATCATCCAGTCGATGCGCGGCGGTTCGAGACGCATCCGCAGGTGGTATGGAAAATGCGAAGTCTACAGCAGCATCTAGCACGGAAAGT
>JBBAOD010000333.1:1327-2582 GCA_040401635.1 Phycisphaerales bacterium | reverse complement strand
CACCCAAGTAGCGCCACAGCGGCATGCGACACGCCCCCGCAGCAGCGTGTGCGGTTGCCATACTGATTCCAAGAATTGCATTCGTACCGAACTTTGATCTGGTGGACGTACCGTCCAGTTCAATCATCGAATGGTCAATCGCGGCTTGGTCGCGTGCGTCCATCCCAAGCACCAGCGGCGCAATCCGCGTGTTGACATTGGAGACCGCCTTCAGAACGCCTTTGCCCATCCACTGCTTCTTGTCGCCATCGCGCAGTTCCACGGCCTCATGTTCGCCGGTGGACGCGCCACTCGGAACCAAGGCGCGTCCGAACGATCCGCCTTCCAAGGTCACTTCGCACTCAAGCGTTGGGTTTCCGCGGGAATCAAGTACCTGACGGGCGTGGATGGAATTGATTTCAAACATGGTGTGTGCTCCTCAGTGCGGTGTGGCTCGGAAGTGTACGAAACCGCCCCGCGGAAATGCGGCGTTGGTGCACCCCGTATTGTCAGTATTGCTAGTTCACGTGCCGAACGCATGTCAGGGCGCGATCGCGTCCCAAACATCACGCACCACCCAACTCATCGCTTCCATCGCCGTATCGGTTCTGCTTGCCAGGTGCGGCGCCAGGTGCGCGTTGGGAATTCCCAGCAGGGGATGTGCCGCGTCAATCGGCTCCGGCTCATGAACATCCAAGATCGCCTGCGCACCGGGACATCCCCCCAAATGTGCCGCAAGCGCCACGTGGTCAACCACAAAGCCGCGGCTCGTATTGATGAACAACGCATCGGGTTTCATCGCATTGATCAGCGCCGCATTCACAAACCCCCGGTTCGAAGCGCGCCCATCAATATGCACCGTCACTACATCGCTCGTTGCAAACAATTCAGCGGCGCTCACCGATCGCGCCCCGCGACGTTCAGATTCAGGCACATTCAGCACATCATTGAACACCACGTCAAATCCAATCGCGCGCGCAACATCGGCCACTCGGCGACCCACGCGCCCAAATCCCAGAATGCCCATGCGCAATTCATTCATCTGCCGATGCGCCACCACTTCTTCACGAATCTCATGCCAACGCGCCTTACTGACCGGAGCGTCCAGGAACAACCGTGGTCGCAGCGCGTCGCAGACTAAACACGTGACATACTCAACCACGGCCTGGGTGTTGGCATCCGGCGTGTTGAACACACGAACGCCGCGGCGAGCGCACGCAGCTTCGTCAATGTTGTCCAGTCCGACACCAGCGCGCCCAACCGCCCGCAGCGCCGG
>JBBAOD010000333.1:0-1317 GCA_040401635.1 Phycisphaerales bacterium | reverse complement strand
GAAGCCTGGCGAGCAGCGCGTCATTGACCTGCGTATAGGTTCGAACCACCAGCGCCACGGCGCGTGGGGCGGCAGCCGCGAAGGCCGCCGACTCTGCATCGCCCACCACCAGATCAGCCCGCTCCGCGAGCCACTTGGCGGCTGGTGTGGCGAGGTGTTCGGTCTGGATGACGGTCATGCGGGCGCTCATGGCGAGAAGGATAGGACAAACACCCCGATAAGCCCGAGAACTTGCAAACTTTGCGAACTTTCAAGTTGCCCCGGGCCGTAGTGGGAAGCAATACTTGTCCCATAGCCTCGCGCTTTACACCGTCGCGGTCACCGAACCTCACTATTGATTCGAAACAGCCACACATGCGAATCTCCACCAGCGCCATCGCCTTCCTGACCGCCGTGACGGTGGTGCTCCCAACCTCCGTGTGGGCCGACGAAGTTGGCCGCGATGCGTTGGTTGCTCGATTGGGCGCGACCACTCCGACGGGCGCCAATGTCGGCATCGGACAAGTAGAAGCTTCTGAGTCCGTCGGCAACTTCGGCCCCAATCGCCTCCAGGCAGAATTCGTCGGCAAGGCATTCACTGACATGAGCGGCTCCTCCGGCAACAGTGGCCACGCTACGTTCGTTGGTCAGAATGCCTACGGATCAACCACCAGTATCGCTCCTGGAGTGAATCGCATCTGGGTGTACGAAGCCGGATCGTTTGCACAGGGTGCCAACCTCAGTTACGGCAATCCGTCCACGTTGCCGTTGGTAGCGCCCGGCTCGCTGCGCATCTTCAATCACAGTTGGATCGGTTCGTTTGGAAATGTCACCGCCGACAATGAAGTGCTGCGCCGCGCCGACTATTCCATGAATCGTGATGACACGCTCTTCGTGTGCGGAGAAAATAACGGCACCGGTAGCGCGATGAGTTCACTGATGTCCTGCGGTTACAACGGGATCGCTGTGGGTCTGACCTCCGGCGGGCACAGTGCGGGCGATGTAGCAACAGGTGTCGACGGAGCAGGGCGCATGAAGCCAGAACTGGTGGCACCCGGGCAATACACCAGTTTCTCTACGCCAGTAGTCAGCGCTGCCGCCGCCCTGATGTACGAAACAACCAACACGCTGCCCTACAGCAGCAACGCCAATCGTCGCAAGGGCGTCACTATCAAGAGCGCACTCATGTGTGGCGCCACGCACAGCGCAACGTGGCAGAATCAAACGCCCACTTCCGGACCGAGCCGTGGAATCACGGTGAAGCCGATCGACCTGATCTATGGCGCAGGCACCGTGAATGTTGATCGTTCACATCGCATTCTCACCGGGCTGGAAGCG
>JBBAOD010000332.1:0-2583 GCA_040401635.1 Phycisphaerales bacterium | reverse complement strand
AACCGCACCAGCTCATAGACGCCATCCCCAAACAGGAATCCGCGATCAAACACGCTTACCTTGGCGTGTTCTTCGGGGACAAGTGATCCATTCACGTAGGTAAGCATGTTGACCTCAGGTGCCACTTGGGCGACCGCTAAACATGGCTCGAACGGCCTCCATTCCGGGGGCCTCCACGCGACGCGCCCCGCGCGCTGCGTTCACAAACTCTGCAGCACGCTTGGGGCAAACGTCATGTTCCCATCGTCCGCCTTCTTTCACATAACTACCAACGATGACAGCATCGGCCTTGGAAAGCAGCCGGGCAACGCTCTGTGGAGTTGCACCACTTCCAGTCAATACGGGAAGTTTGCTGGCTGCGCGCACCGCGTTGAGTTCGGCTTCGTCAACTGCAGCGCCGGTTTCGGTGCCAGTGACGATCACTCCGTCGGCAAGAAAGAACTCTGCGGCGCGAGCGCATGCAGCAATGTCAATATCCGCGGTGATGGCGTGCGCGGCGTGCTTCTTCTTGATGTCTGCAAACACCTTCACGCGGTCGGCTCCAATTGATTTACGGAAGCGCAACAGTGGACCAGCGGCCGCTTCAGTCATCAGGCCTTCGTCAGCCACGTGTGCAAAGACGAAACCCTCAGCGCGCACGAAATCAAGACCAGTGGCGTGCGCCACCGCAACGGCCTCGCGCGAACCACCGCCGAGAATTTGAACTCCGATGGGGCAGTCCACGGCGGCGCGCACCGCGGCGCATACCGCTGACATGCAGGCCACGATCTCCGCGCCGATGCCGCCACCTAAGTAGGGGCGATCATGCATGTTCTCAATCAGCACTGCATCGAACCCGGCATCACGCAGCGTGCGCGCTTCACGAACAGCGTGCGCGACCAACGCTTGCGGCGAAAGATGTCCACGCGGCGTTCCTGGAAGCGCACCCACATGCACCATGCCGATGATGCCGCGAATGTCCGCGTGAGTCCGCACTGGGGTAGGGTCGACCATACGTTGATGCTACGGGGCAGGGGGCCAATTGGTGGGCGCAGTGAGGGTGCGCAGCGGACGCGCGGTGCCTCTATTCAGCGTATTCGCGCTATCTCGTCCGGCTCTGATGCGGTGTCAACTCGGCCGAGCATCGCGGCGCGCATGGCGCTGTATTCGTCTGATACCGCAGATTTCAGAATTTCTAGGTCGATACGCTTTTCGAGGGCGGGCTCCAGTCCAAAGCGAGTGCCAAAGCTCACATAGGTTCGCAGCAAGGGCCGGGGGAGCACGGTGATATGGTCGCCGGGACACTGTTCCACCAGATAGGTAAGCGTCGTGGTTGCGCCCACGATGGCATCGATTTTCTCTTCACGGAGTGCGGCCACCGCTTGTTCAAAGGTGGCAAATCGTATGGCGGGAACATTGATGTCTGTGACGTACGTATCCCCGGTTGTGCCGGTGGCAACGCCAACGCGTGAGGTGATGAGTTCAACTGGACTCTTCACCAAGGGCTGCAGTTGCGCGGCGGTGAGCGCAGAAGTAAATACGGCCGCAGCAATCGTCATCAATAGAAATCCGGACGCCATCCACATAGCACCAATGATCTTACCCTTGCCGGTGGTTGGAACTCGGTCGCCGTAGCCAACGGTTGCCAGCGTGGTCAGGCTCCACCACATCGACTCGCCGAAGCCGCGTAAGCCCGAGCCAGTGATGGTCGGATTTTTCTTGCGCTCCACTATCCAGAAAAGCAGCCCGAATAGGCCAGCGAATACCAGGAGCGCACACAACCAAACGGTGATCTCAGCGGCAATGACTCGCTCAGTGACCGATGCGAAGCTGAGTGCGCTACGAACGCGCGTTGCGATGGAGATTCCACTTTGATCAAAGGGTGGCGCCATGCCAAATCGCGCGAGATTTTCGGGAATGATGGGAACGCCCGTCATGGCAATATCAACATCACCTTTGGACACCGCCTCAAGAAGACCGGGAAGCGTGTGCACGGAGAGCGTGTAGTCGATGTCCAGATTTTTAGCAGTTTTCTTCCACACCAACGCCCCGAGCCCGGACCAGTAGGGTGTGGATTCGGTGGGCGCGATCGTCCACGGCGGAAGATCACAGACACCAACGCGGAGTTTGATGCCGCGCTGGTGCGGTGGCAGCGCATCGCCAATCTCCAGCGGCACGACGTGCTCTCCCACGTGAAGTGTGCCAACGGGATTCGCCGCTATCCCTGGCAACTTCTGAGTATCTCCCGATTCAGCAGCGGTCGGTTGCAGGGATTTTTCCGCCTGAGTATCCGCAAGCAAAGCACGTTGGAACGGTGCGGAGGTGGTTGAACACGCCTCGGAATGCCCGCCGATCGCGGCGTACAACACAAGTGACAGAATTGCGGAAGGGTGCGGGTGCATCTTGATGAGAATAGATGAGAGGGGCGGGTATCGTGAGGGAAGTGACAACGTCCACTCCATCTGCGCCAGTAGTGCACCAATCGCAGCGCACAACACTCCGCCATGATCGCCCCGTGGCCATCATCACTGGCGCCAGTGCTGGCATTGGCGCCGCCACCGCCATCGAATTGGCGCGCATGGGCTATGACTTGGTGCTGGTGGC
>JBBAOD010000331.1:0-2586 GCA_040401635.1 Phycisphaerales bacterium | reverse complement strand
GCCAAAGTTAAATGCGGCATGTCGACCGCCACGCTTGGCTGGCTCAAGCAACTTCACTTCAATAGCGTCGTAGGGCGTGGGTGGAACGCCGATGCAGCATCCATCCCACTGATTCAGCATGACGATCAGTTCCTTGGTTTCACTCACCATCAGCGGGAACGCTTGATAGCCATCAATCTCCAGCACCTTGCCGTGCAGGAGCGCAATCCGTTGCGGAATCTCGTTCTCATGCAGACGCGGCATGTAGCTCTCTGATGCGCTCGCCAGGCACTCCCAACTGACGCGGTATGGGGACTCTGGTGTACCGAGTCCACGAATTTCATACTTACCGTCTGCATAGAGCAACATCTCGCCAGTCTTGGCATCCTTCTTGGGCACGATGTTTCCCGGAACAACCTTGGCATCGTGAATCGCCTGGTCAAGGCCCAAGTCAACGGCGTCTGCTGCTCGAACGATCGGAGATTTTTCGGCGCCGGCCGTCGCGCCGGCCGTCGCGCCAGACGTCGCGCCAGCAGTCGCGCCGGACGTCGCGCCAGCAGTTGCGCCGGCGGTTGTCGCCGGCGTGGCTGGGTTTGCCGCGCCCGTTGACGAACTCACCGCCGCGGCGGTTGGAGCGCCAGTGGCGGCACTCGGTGCGCTTGGTGCTTCGGTGTTCGTGGCCATCGCTGCTGCGCTACCCGCGGACTGCACTGGTGATGAATCTTTGCCGGTCAACGCCAGTACAACTGCGAATCCCGCGAGGCAAGCACCTGCAATCCAAATGATTCTGGTTCCGTTCATTGCCACTTCCTCATGCTGCAGGTCGAAGGTTGTCTGCCACTGGTACTTGGTACGCACGCCACGCAGGCAAAATCCCGGCAATGCCACCGAGCGCCACAGCGCCACCAAGGACGATCACGGTACTTCGTGGGTCAAGCGTCGGATCAATCACCAACCCAATGGACGCCTTGAGCCACGCACTCGCGGCGATTCCGCCAAGGAGTGCCAGCACGATCCCTGAAACCGCGCCAGCCATGGTGATGACCAAACTCTCCGTCAACACCAGCCCAAACACGCGCCCTTGGCTCGCGCCCAACACTCGCAAGACTGCGATCTGCCGTGTTCGCGCCGCCATGGAGTTGTACAGGGCAAGCATGGTGCTCAATGAGCTTGAAATCAATACCACCACTGCCATTCCAATGAATATCCCGTCCACATTGGAAACAATTTCGAACAGCTTCTGGATCTGCTGCGCAGGCTGCGCCACCACGATGGCCGTGTCGCGCCGCAGCGTGTCGAACTGCTGCTGCATCGCGGCGCTGGCATCGCTGCCGGCGCGGGTTGGCAGGCGCAGCAGAATGCCGGTCACCTTGCGATCATCGTCTTCCAGGTCTGCTGCAGTCGTGATGCCTGAAATACCTGCTCGTTCGCGGCGATCGAAGGCGTGCAGAATCCAACTTGATTCAAGATCAATGAAGAGCGCGCGGTCATGGGCACTTCCGGTTGGCTCAAGTACGCCAACAACTTTGAATGGATACTCGGTATGCACATGACCAGCATGTTCATCCGGCTCGCTGCCTTCGCGGCTCGCCCCGGAGCCGTGGGTCAGAAACACCTCTTGACCAAGGCGCAGGCCGGATGACTTGGCCGCTGCGGCGCCCAGCACAATTTCAAACGGACGCTCAAAGAACTTTCCACTTGCAAGTTTCCATGGCTCGCCTGCTACGGGCTCAAACTTGGAAAAGAAGTCAGTCGATGTTGCCATCGTTGGAGAGCCGCGGTAGCTATCGCCTTGTTGGGTTGGGATCGCCCACTGATACGGGAACGCGCCACGAATCGATTGGTACTTACTCCAAGCGATTGGCTTGGAAGGGGCGTTGGCATAAAAGATGCCGTTGAGTACGGCCACCAGCGGGCTTGGGTCAGCGCTTACCAGCAAGTGAATATTCCCCGAGCCCCGGTCGAATGCTCCGCGGGCCGCCGTTCGCATTCCAAACAGCACCAAGAGAAGCGCAACGCTGGTCGCCACCATGCCGATGGTGATCCATGTCGATAGCGGGCGCGCTCGCAAGCTGCGCATGACGATCTGCCAGTCAGTCAACGTCTTTGCACTCATCGCGCGGCTCCTGCAATCATTGCATCAATCGATTCAATCCGCGCAAAGCGCGCGCGCATTGACGGGTCGTGGCTGGTGCACAGGAGCGCGGCACCTTCGGCGCGGCATGCTGATTGGATCAGGTCCATGGCAGTCTCCGTGTTCTCTGGGTCAAGGCTGGCCGTTGGCTCATCAGCCAGCACAAGAGCGGGGCGTGCCGCCAACGCTCGCGCCACAGCCACGCGTTGTTGTTGGCCAACCGAAAGCCGGTCCACCTCAGCGTCCGCGTCAGCAATTCCAAGCGTAGAGAGCAGGGTGCGTGCACGATGTTCGTGTTCGGCCACTGGCATCGAACTAAACATCAGCGCTGCAAAGACGTTCTCAAGCGCCGTGAATCCGTGCAACAGGTTGAAGGTCTGGAAGATCATTCCAATGCTGCGTCCGCGTGCTTCGTCTCGCGCTGCGCCGCGCAGGGTGTCCATGCGAACGCCGGCCACTTCGACCGATCCACT
>JBBAOD010000330.1:0-2592 GCA_040401635.1 Phycisphaerales bacterium | reverse complement strand
TGGGCATATGCCGCCGTGGTCATGTTGCGCTTTACCGAGCTGACGAAATCCATGGGGCCTCCGAGCCTAGTCGTTGTCCACGCGGCGAGCCGAAAGGGCCCGCCGCGTGGACATTAACGCTATTTGCTCGTGCGCGTTACTCGTGCAGCACGCTTCTTACCATCCTTGAAAAGCTTCTGAACCCGCTTCTTAATGGTCAGGAGCTGCGTCCCAAAGCCACCAAATCCTTTACCGCCACCAACGCCTGCAAGTTGCATGCGTCGTCGCCGAATCAGGAATAGGGCACCAAAGACCAGCAAGAGCGCCAATGCACCCACCAGGGTACGGTTGCCGATCGCCGCCGTAGCCGATTGGGCGGCAGTAAGAGCAGTCGCGCCATCGCCCGTCAGTGCCGCTTCAGCCGCCGCGTCGAAACCGCCCTGCGGATTGAGCAAGAACCCACCAATTGCCGTAATCGGATCAACTCCGGCAAGGAGAAGTTCATGGCCATCTCGGATTGAATCTGAGGCGATCAGGAGATTGCCGATCTCTGTGCCGAGGATTCCGGCATCCGTTGCTGAGGCAAACGCCTCATCAAGTGCGGTGCCTGACGTGTATCCGGCCGCTGCAAGATTCTCCTCGATCAGTGCTGGAGCATTGCCTAGCGTGGCCACACTGCCGCCAACATAGCCCGACTGCATGGACACCAAGGCACTCTTGAGAGTGCCAAAGGACCATGAACTCATTGAGTCCGAAAGCGCCTGCGGAATTGTCCAGCCTGCCTTCACGAACGCAGACCAGATCGGTTCGTACAGCTTAAGTGCTGCCGCACGGTCAGTAAGTTTGGTCTGATCAGATTCCGTCAACGGGGCGAAACCCTTGTCGTTACTGTATTTCAACCCAAGATCTTCACCATCAAGATCCTGCGTCGTCAGTGCCAACACGTCGAGAACATCGTGTGTAGTGAGTACTTGGTCTGGCTTACCGCTCACAGGCGAAAGACCATTGATGATTGACTGCAAGGCGAACTGTTGCTGCCCCGCAGGCTCAGAGAACAAATAGTGTGCGATTGCTGCACATGCCTGTCTATAACGCTTGTGAATCCGGTTAACCAGCGCGTCACCCTCTTGTGCTGAGTCGCTGGACGTATAGAACTCCCATTCGAGAAGTTTTGGCTGCGCATCTGGATCGGATGCTTTGGTGTAGTCATAGGCGTATGTCTCACTACATGGCTGGGCACCAATATCTCCGCCTGAAGATTTTACGGCGCGCTGTGCGACATATTCTGTGAGACCTTCCCAAGCCCAGTTGTCTTTTAGGTTTTCATCATTGAACCAAACATGCGCTAGCTCATGTGCTGCAGTGAGGTAGTTAAAGTCTTCCGACACACGAGCAATCTTGTTCTCATACATACCGGCATAGCCACCAAGCTCGCCGTCCGTGCTCGCTTCACGCACCGTGATGGATCCATTCTTTGCGAGCGGAACACCAGTGAAAGATTCAAGCTCGTCAACAATCTTGGAGAGACTCGACTTGGCATTGTTCATCCAGGTCGAATCCCCCGGCCAGCCGCGAAGCTCAACAGTGGTGCCCATCGCTGAAGTGAAGCGATCCGAAACATAGAGCAGCGGATTCACTGCTTCAAGGCACGAGAAAATTTTGAATGCGTCATCAACTTGACCAGAGGTAAACGTTGATCCACCGCCTGAGTCCGATCGTGCGTAGTTATCTCCAAGGGGGTTGATTTCAGCATATCCCGATGGGAATTTAACGGTGACTGAGCCGCCATCCTTCCCTGTGCCAGACGGACAGAAGTACGTGTACGCAGCGCCAATACGCGTCGCATTATTAGAGCGTGGTGCACCGCCGAGAACCTTGTACGTAAGCGTGTAGTTTGCGGTGTCGTTGTAGAAGAGCTTCGTCGTTCCCAAGCGCAACGCCTGGTACTTGATGCCAGCAACGGTATAGCGACGCATTACGCGCGTTGCGACCGTTCGTCCGTTGACCTTTGCGCTGGTGATCGTGCTCGCAGCCTCGATGTGCACAATCAGTTCGTGATACCAGTTCGTTGTTTGTGGGCAGGAATAGGTGTATGACTCCCAGCCCCAGTAATACGAGTAGTAATATCCCGTGCAAGTTGTGTAAGTGGTTGTGGGTTTCGTTAGGTTAGTAAACGTGCCTTCAACGGTTACGGAAATAGGTTCACCAGGTGTGCCTACGACATACGTCGTCGTTGCCTTATCTTCGCTCGCGCCAGCCACGGCCTGGACCGGCGCTGTAGAGGTTCCGGCAAACACGACAAGAAGAAGGGTCGCGAGGACCACATTGAATTTGCGCATGGCGGCGCTCCTTATACCTGCCGGCAGAAGGCACATTTGTGCTGCTGGCGGCGTGGGTGCAGTGTATGAGGTGCGCTCAAGATTGTGCGTAGCTGATGCGCAAGCGCATGGAGGCAGGCGAATGAAGACCCTCTACATCGACATGGACAACGTGCTGGTGGACTGCGCCTCGGGGATGGCCGCCTGTGATCCAGCGCTGCTCGAGCAGCACAAAGAGAGCCCCGACGAGATCCCAGGGCTCTTTGCCCTCATGCAGCCGATGCCGGGGGCGATC
>JBBAOD010000329.1:0-2593 GCA_040401635.1 Phycisphaerales bacterium | reverse complement strand
CCGAGGAATTGGCGGGTGCCGAAGTTGCCGTCCTGCGTAGTCTTCATTGGTCCACGCCAACGTGTGCCGTCGGAATAGAACGACAGTTGTGATGAGTCAATGCCGGACGCGGTCGTGACCTGCGCCCAGCGGCCCGTGTTCGACGTTGCCGGGAACGACGCTTGCAAGTTAGCTGCGCTTGTTGCGCTTGTCGTCACGTAGGTGTCTGAGTTTGTCGTCACGGTCACCCACGACGATCCATCCCAACGGGAAATGATGTTCGGAGACTGGTCAGTTGTCCGATACAGCAGGCCAACGCAATTGGGTGCGGTTGGTCGAGCGGCGAGCGTACCGGCAACGGCAGGCTTGTTATTCAGCCCGTTGAATACGAGGTTGTCAAGAGTGAGTCCGCTAATAAACCCGGTGACCTCAAGCGGTCGGCATGGGGCGGGCGTCACGTAGATGTAGTCAATTTTTGACTGTGACCATTTGCAGCGAATGAGGGATTTGCTTGCGGGTACATAAATGTCGGTGTCAATGTAAACGTTAGCCATCAGCGAGTCCGAACCTGAAAGGTCGATGATGCCTTCACCGGCAACGGTCGCCCCGGTGTTTCCCGACTCGGTCACGGCATACGAATTGTTGATGTAGAGGTTTGTGAGCTGCACTCGACTACACGCGAATCGCAGCGACGTGAACCATTTGAAGTGGCAGCGATTGAATCGCGAGTCTTTCAAGACGCTGATTGAGTTGGCAAGGAATAGCGCCCGCGGTGACGTACATCGGAACGCCTGGGACCAGTGAGCAATGTCCTCGACTTCAGCGCCGTCAACGGTGTTGTCGTTACCGCCGCCCCAATAGAACGGCGTTGTAATGCCAGGCGACGAATTCGTGATGCTGATGGCTACGGGCTGGCCTTCGGAACCGGCTGGGTACTGCCCCTTAACCTTGAGATTGTCCAGAAATGGCAGCGCGCGCAGGACATTGTAGGTGCCGGTGTGGACTTTGCCCTGAGTAATAAGCGAACCACTAGTGCGAGCGGCGAGCGTCAGCGTCGTTCCGCTAATGGCTGTGACGGTTGCCCATTCTGCTCCCGGATTACTGGCCGGGTTCAGAGGCGACGCTGCGCGCGTGAAACTGGATTCTGATGCCGCTGTGGCGTCAAGAATAATCGGAAACGGAACCGTTGATGGGAACATGCTCGCGTTCACGACGGTAATTGTGGTTCCGGCCGCCGTTGAATCAGAAAGCGACGTTGATGATGTTGTCATTCCACCGGTCAGCAGCCACTTGTAATTCACAGCATCTGGCTTGTGCGGGACGAGGAGCTGTTTGCGTTGCTGAGAGCAGTCGAAGAAAGCGTTCATCCACGCAGTCATTGCGACGGCGCCGTCAGCAGAGTCATACCCAGCGTAGTTCTTGACGTTCAGAGTGGACGTGTCAATAGATGCAAGGGAAGCATCGACGGCATTGAGGCGCGCCACGACTGTCGTTGAGGCTCCTTGCGGCGACAAACCAAGTGTGGCCTGAATGGCTTCGACGGCGTCACCGGTGTCGTTGTGTAGTTGGGAGTGCGTGCGGCCTCCCACAACTGCCGACGTTGACGTTGCGCCAGTAACGGCGGTGAATAAGTCAAGACCGGTCGGGTATGACGATGCCACAATTCTCCCTAGTTTCCGATGACGACGGCAACAACGGCGCCAACAATGACACCGACGGCAGTGACAATGATTGACAGTTGCCCGATGCGCATTTGCGCGGCACGTTCAAGGTCGGCGCGGGTGATTACGTCAGCGGATTCCATTGCGCGCAAACGTGTTTCGTGATCCGTCAACGACACTGCCTGAGCGCGGACTGTCTCGCCGTGCGTTGCCAAATCGACGCGCAACTGCGCAATGTCACCGCGAACGGCAATGATTTCGGTGAGTACCTGGGCGCTGATTTCGTCGGCCATTACGCGGCCTCATACGCAAACTCAAGGACGGCATACCAGGCGGACGTGACCGCGACGGGTGCCGCCGCGCCTACGCGCGTACCGCCAGTATCAACAAACCCAATTTGCGTGGAACTAATCAGCACTGCCGTTCTTACGTGGCTGATGCTGCCACTGAGCAGGATGACCATTTGGCCGATTGGTCGGCCCAGTTGATAGTTCGCGGCGGCCGTCGGCAACGTCATTGCATAAACGCCCGTGCCAACGTTCGTTGTCGTCCCGATGTTAATGGTGGCGTTCCCACGCACCTCATTTTGTACCTGCGAATATACGCCGCTGATTGTGCCGTTGCCGATAGCGAACGCTGTACCCGACGCCGTCACCGCTGGCGTGTATGACGTGCGTGGACCGAACGCATTAGCAAAGTCCCGCAACTGCGCATTCAGCAACGTTCCCGTCAAGCGGTTACCTGCCGCCCACGTTTTCACCGCAGTGGTCCACACACCCATCAGAGTTCTCCTAAACTAACGAAACTCGTGAGTCAACAAAAAGCGAAACCGTGCTACCTGCCTGCCAATACCGAGTTCCCGTCAACCACGCCGACGAGTTTGACTGGTCAATATTGCGGACCACCGTCACTACCTGCGGTGACGTTGACGAGCCCGGTGCGGCAGTGATTCT
>JBBAOD010000328.1:0-2595 GCA_040401635.1 Phycisphaerales bacterium | reverse complement strand
GGTCATGGAGAAATTCGGCACTGCCCTGTTCTCGATTGATGGGATTGCGCGTCGCAGGACACCCCGCTCATGGGGCCGCAACAGCGCCGATTTCCAAGCGTGGGCGAGCGGCACCACCGGCAATCGGTTCATCGACGCCAACATGCGCGAGCTGCTTCTGACCGGATTCATGAGTAACCGCGGCCGACAGAATGTAGCGAGCTACTTTGTGCATGAACTTGGCCTGGACTGGCGCCTTGGGGCTCAATACTTTGAGGAGACCTTGGTGGATTACGACGTCTATTCCAATTGGGGAAATTGGGCATACTTAGCTGGAGTGGGTAACGATCCCCGGGAGAACCGACGGTTTAACATCACCCGTCAAGCGGATGTGTACGACCCCGCGGGCAGCTACCAGAAGCTCTGGCTTGATTGAGTTTGAATTGGATGTTCCCGAAGCGGGCTTTGCAACGCCGCGCAACACCTTGAGTAACCCATGATCCAAGCATCTGATTCGTACCTACCTCCCAGTGATTCACAACGACTGGCATTACATAACGAGATACACAGCCGTCCTTCCGCCACATTCAAACTGCCGGCGCTGGTGATCTATGTTGCGGTTCTCAACGCCAAGGTAAGTATTGCGGATGAATGCCAGCACCTTCGTTTGTTAACCGGGCATACCCACTTGAGCGTTGAGCAGATGAAGGGCAATTTCTTGCAACTTCAGTGCGATCACTTCAAGGTCATTTGGGAGCGCCACACAGAGTTCACTCGGTACACCATCATTCAATCACTTCCAGAGAACGCGCATTGGGGAAGTCAGCTGCCGGACCTAGCAACCCATGTGGCCACTGGCGTTGATTGGCTCAAGAACATCCCCGGCAAGACGATCACTGCTATCCAACTTGCCATGCTCAATGAGGGCATGGATGATCCGGACTCCATCTTCAAAGCCAAGCAATGGCTTGGTCATGGAACAGTCATTGGCGGCACCTTGGGTCGCACCACGGGTGATCAACCCCATTCGCATTTGATCACCAACTTACGGATCGGTGATGACGGATTTGTCCGGATGCTGGTGTTGACCTCTTCGGCAACTTCAGAGAATCGCGCGGGTCGCGTTGCCCAGCGACTGCTGGAGCTGGAGACCTATCGAATCATGGCATTACTGAGTTTGCCCATTGCAAAGCAGTTGTCGAGCAAACTCTTTGAGGCAGAAGCGCAACTGGTAGATATCACTGCACGGATCGAGGCAAACTCTGACAGCGATGAGGTGTTACTCAACCATCTTGCAAGCCTTGCTGCTCAGGTGGAAAGTGCGACCGCTGAGCACAGCTATCGCTTCAGTGCAGCGCGCGCTTACGACGCCATTGTGCGCGAGCGAATCTCCGAAATGCGCGAAAAACCATTGTCCGGCATTCAAACCATGGGTGAATACATACAACGCCGATTAGCGCCAGCGGTCGCTACCGTCAATGCAACATCCGAGCGTCTGGAAGCCTTGGCGGAACGAGTGGCGCGCGCCAGTGCATTGCTCCGAACACGAGTTGAAATTGCAGCTGAGGCTCACAACCAAGAGTTGCTTGAAAAGTTAACCCGTGGACAAGCGTTACAACTGCAGTTGCAAACAACCGTTGAAGGTCTCTCCGTTGCAGCTATCACCTATTACGTGGTGAGCCTGCTCTATTACTTGACGAAAGCGGCCAAGGCCTATGGCATCAACCTGAACCCAGAAATGGTGGCAGGATTCAGTGCACCAGTGGTTCTGGTGTGCAGTTGGCTACTGATTCGTAAGATTCATCGAAATTTCCGTGGGATGTGACACAGGCGCGATGAGCGACGAGGAGACCGACCCGGTCACGTGATGGCGACCCCAAGCACGAAAGCGTTGAGGATCAGCAGCACGATTGCCGGGAGGGCCTGGACGAGCGAGTCTCCGACGCGGATGCGCGTGGCGATGCCCATCAGCATGGTGAGCGCAAGGCCCGCTGCGGCAACAATCAGTACGGGACGGCTGAAATAGCCCACCAATAGCCCGACCGCCCCTAGGAACTCCAACGCGCCCACCAGCATGCGGTACCGCGCAAGTCCGTAACGCTGGAACTCCACTTCCATGCGCGGTGAGAAGAGGCAGACGACCCCATAGAAGAGGAACGCAACAGCCGATAGTGCTCGGGCGATTTCGAAGGCGGTCTGCATTGGGGGGATGAGGGACTCATGCTACGCCCGACGAGGATTCCGGTCATCGGATATCTTAGAACCCATGCCCATCATCGGCTCCATTCTCCAAGTCATCGTTGGCCTCGGTCTCTTAAACGTGTGGCTCCTGCGTCGTGGGAGCGCAACTGCCTATCGCGGCGGCGAAGCGAAGAACCTGAAGGAAGAGTTTGCGACCTACGGGCTGCCCGCTTCGATGTTCTACATCGTCGGTGGTCTGAAGATCATCTGCGGTGTGCTGCTCTTAGTGGGACTGGCGTATCCGCCCGTCGTGCTGCCGGCGGCGGCAGTGGTTGTGGTGCTCATGTTGGGTGCGGTTGTCATGCACCCGAAGGTGGGCGAAGGTGTGTTGAAGTACGTTCCGGCAACGCTGATGCTGGCGATGAGCGTCGCCAT
>JBBAOD010000327.1:0-2599 GCA_040401635.1 Phycisphaerales bacterium | reverse complement strand
AGCCTGAGGGGCCATAGCTCAGCTGGGAGAGCGCCGCCTTTGCAAGGCGGAGGTTACCGGTTCGAGACCGGTGCGCTCCATTTACCCGGTCGGCCGCGCGCGAAACGCCGCCGCCATCGACACTGCCGCCGCCTCCACACGGAGGATGGCGGGGCCAAGGTCCACGCGGACCTCGCCCGCAGTGCACGCCACTGCTAACTCTGCCGCACTGAATCCGCCCTCGGGTCCGATGGCAACCGCCACGCGCTCCGCGGTGCATGTTGCCGTCGACACGCCGCCCTGATCTGCAATGAGCACCGTTCGCCCGCTTGATGCTGCGAGACGTACAAAGTTTGCGACGGTCATGGCCGGGGCGATCGACGGCAACCATGCGCCGCGACTCTGCTTGCACGCTTCCAGCAAGATCCGCTCAGCGCGCGTGCGATTGATCGCAGCCGCATCGATGACGCCGTGATCCGTTTCGAGCGGCACAATGCCAGTGACGCCAAGCTGACCAAGCATGTCAAGCATGGTGGAGAATCGATCACCCTTTGGCGGAGCAACGCCAACCAGGAGATCAGTACCCGTGCGCGAGATGCGCTCGACTCGATCGACACGCACCAGCACGCCGCCATCACTGTTGCGATCGCCAGTGAGAACCGCGTGAGCGATGCCACCCATGCCATCAAAGATCGTCACGGCATCGCCAGAACTGAGGCGCCGAACACCAACCGCGTGCTTTGCTTCGTCGCGATCAAGTGCAAGAATCATGCCTGCAGAGGGCAGTTGTGGCGCATGGAACCAGGGGGAGCTCATGGTGAAACCTCGTGCGTGAGATAGACATCAAACCGGGCGGTCTTTCCTTCAAAGCGAACGTCTGGAGCGGGCGCGTCTGCAATATCCGGTGCGTCGTCGGCACGCTTCACGCACACGCGCATGCGTGCCGCGCGACGAGCAGCCGCAAGAAGATGCGCAGCATCAAGATCATCACCGACAGCGGTGCGGAGTAAGCGAACGTCTTTACGAGACAGCGCGCTGGCCTTTACTTTCGGTGGGAACATTGGGTCAACAAGGATGGCGTCAAATGATCGATCCCCGAGCAGCGCAGCGGCATCGCCCTCAACGAAGTGGAGGCGCGCAAGTATGGTCTGATCAACGCGCGGATCAATCGCTGCACGCGCAAGTCCATCGCGCACCAGCTGCGCCACCCGCGGCGAACGCTCGAACGCGGTGACCTGAAATCCTGCAAGCGCCAAGAGCCACGCATCGCCAAGGAGTCCGGCGGTGGCGTCGGCCACGGTGCGTACTCGCTCGCCCATGCAACGAACCAGCGGCAACCGGCGGAAGCCCTTGGCAGCCACCGCGCCCAGATCAACGCGCGCACCGGTGCCGGGGCGATCCGCAGGCCCACGCAATTCCAGAACGCCGAGGTGCTCCTCGACGACCAATTCACGCGGATCAGCTGGCGGTTCCCATCGCATGGGCGTGTTCTACCGCGCCGGGAGGGATGAGCGCGCCCGTAGACTGCGTCGATGCAGCAGCGCGCTCCCGTCTTCGGCAACGTCCTTGAGATGATCGGCAACACGCCGATGCTTGAACTCAAGCACCTTGATACCGGCCCATGTCGCCTCTTCGTGAAGATGGAGTCACTGAATCCGGGTAATTCAATCAAGGACCGGATTGCTGTGTCCATGATTGAGGCGGCCGAGAAGGACGGACGGCTGAAGCCCGGCGGGCACATTGTGGAAGCCACCGCCGGCAACACCGGACTGGCGCTCGCCTTGGTTGCCGCCCAGAAGGGTTACACCCTCAGCGTGGTGGTCCCGGACAAGATGAGCGACGAGAAGATCAGCCACCTGCGCGCCATGGGTGCGGAAGTGGTGATGACGCGAAGCGATGTCGCCAAGGGTCACCCCGAGTACTACCAAGACGTTGCGGCGCGGTTAGCGGCATCGCGGCCAGGCGCGTTCTACATCAATCAATTTTCGAACGACGCCAACGCTGCCGCACATCTGAACTCCACCGGTCCCGAGATCTGGGAGCAGCTTGATGGCAAGGTCGATGCGGTGGTCGTGGGCGTTGGATCGGGCGGAACGCTCAGCGGCGTTGGTCATTACCTGCGCAGCAAGAACCCCAACATTCAGATGATCCTGGCGGACCCAGTTGGTTCAATTTTGACCCCGCTTGTGAATGAAGGCAAGCACGTGGAGCCTGGCAGCTGGCTGGTGGAAGGAATCGGCGAGGATTTCGTGCCGTCGATCTGCGATTTGAAACTCGTCACCAAGGCGTTTGCTGTCTCTGACGGCGATGCGTTCCACACTGCGCGCGAACTGCTGCGCAAGGAAGGCATCTTGGCAGGATCAAGCGTTGGCACCCTGCTGTGCGCGGCGCTGCGCTACTGCCGCGAGCAAAAAGAGCCTAAGAATGTGGTCACTTTCATCTGCGACTCGGGCGCCAAGTACCTGAGCAAGATGTTCAATGACTTCTGGATGACTGACAACGGGTTCATCGACCGCCCCAAGACCGGCGACCTACGGGACATGATTGCGCGCCGCCACCTGGACCGCGAGGACTACACGCTCACCCCCGGCATCCCGCTGCAGCAGGCCATCAAGCGCAT
>JBBAOD010000326.1:0-2601 GCA_040401635.1 Phycisphaerales bacterium | reverse complement strand
CAGGACTATCGCACCGGCAGTCACCTGACGGAGCACCGCGTGCAATGCATCGCCGCTACGGATCTGCACTAAGTCCACGTAATGAAATGGCACGACCATCTCTGCGGCGATCGTCGCTGCGATCACGCGCTTTGAACTATCCGCATCACCAATCAGGAGCGTATGCGGAAAGCGCTTACCACTCTGCAGCGATTGCTCAACGATCGATGCCAGCGCATGGCCAATGGCGGGACATTCTCCAAGATGACTCAGGGTCGGCGCAACGAGATGCGTGTGATCAAGCGTCGTTGCGTTGCTCTTGGCGTGAGCGCGGATGTAAACCTTGCGTGACTCGTCCATGAGTCTCTCCTTCAAGTGGTTGGTGCGTGAGCATGTCCCTCCGATGCGAGCGTGGAGCGTCCGCAGTCGGCCGGTGGTTTCGAATTGAGCAGAGCTCCGGAACGTGCGAGCGGGTCCGATGGTAATTCCTAGCGCCGCGCGCGCAAGTGAAATTGGCGCGGATCTTGACGGATCATCAGATTGTGCATGACCTGTCGTGGGGCGCGCATTTGGGGCATTTTTCCGCATAGCATCGCAACCATCGGTGATGCAGAGCTTTGCATCATCGACTGCCGGCATCGCGCCGGAATTCACTCCAACAGACCGCATGTCCGGCGGATCAATCGAAAGGCCATCGCATGAACTGGTACCTCGCCGTCCTTAAGAACTATGTCGGCTTCTCCGGCCGCGCTCGACGGATGGAATACTGGATGTTCATGATTGTGAACTTCTTTGTGTATGCCGGCCTGCTGGCTATCGATCGCATGATGGGACACACTGCGTTTGAATACGGTCCAGGCGCCTTATGCGGTCTTTACAGTGTGGTAGTCGCGCTGCCGTGGTTGGCCGTCGTATTCCGCCGCCTGCATGACACGGATCGCACCGGACTGTGGATATTCATTCACATGCTCCCATTGATCGGCAGCATCATCTTCTTCATCTTCATGGTGCTGGACAGCACGCCCGGCACGAACCGCTTTGGCCCCAACCCGAAGACTTCCGCTGCATAAACGCTGACTGCTCGGCGCTTACTTCGGAAACGCAATCCACACGTAGTAGTCGCCACCTTGGCAGGGCGGTACTGGCGACGCCAGCATCTCCACGGTTCCATCTTCGAACGCGCGGTACGGCCCTGCGACAGTCCATGCCATCACCTGGTCCATACATGGAATGGAACCGCGAATGGTGAGGTTGGTGGCATTAGCAATCACTTGCTTTGGTAGTCGCGATTCGCGCCCGCTGGTGTCGAGACCCATGGCAACGCAGCGACCCGGGTTGGGCGCAGTGGCACTCCCCGCGGCAAGAATGGCCGCTGCACCGCCAACGATCGCAACAGAGGCAGTAAGCGACTTCCAACTAAAACCCAGCCCGGAAATGGTTGTATTCATAGACGGTTCATCGGCAGGGTGGCCGTTGAACCATTGATCTGCGTCCCGCGCGGCGCTGTGCCTGCTCAGTTACCGATCAGCCGTTCCCACCCATTGCGCGCGGAGGCGCTCGGTGGCGGTTTCGGCTGGCATGGCAGTCCATACGTCGCCCGCACGTGTGGCAACGCCCAATCGCGCCAACTTAGCAAGTGCATCGTCCACTTCAAAGTCGACCGGCGCGCCGATCTTGGTGCGCAGCCACTTCTCAACGCGTTCATCGAGTCCTGTTTCAGTGCTTGGCCCGTGTGCAAGGAGGAACGCATATGCCAACACCGCCTCCTTGGCTTCCTCCTCAAAGGCCTCGTCAAGCACGCGTAGGAACGCACCGGATTCGCTGTCGAGCGTTTGGAAGTACAGCGTTCGTGAATGCGCATTCGCGTATTCAAGGCGACGCTTTTGATACTTGGTGTACGCGCCCATGGTGATGCCAAGCAGCGTGAACGATCCAGCGGCTACCAGTCCCCAACCGCCGGACACAATCGGTTCGTCTTTCGAAAGCCCGGTGTAGAACTGAATGGCGCTCCAAATGGCAGTGAGCGAGAACAGCACCTTCGACGCTGCAAGTACAACGCTGATGGTGGCAGGAAGGAACACCACCGCTTGGTCAATCCGGCGCATCTTCACTTTGCAGTTTGGAAGCAGCATTTCCATGTCAGGCACAGGGATGTTTCCAAAGAGCTTGAGGTTCAACGCGCCGTCACTCTGCGCAAGACTTGAGAAAACAAAGACGCGCTCAAGAACATCAAACTCAACGCGCCGTTTGCGCAAACCAAAGAGTGAGCGCACGGTTTCGGTGCGGCGCTCTTTGCCACGCGCAAAGATATGCAGTGCAGCGAACGCAGTCATATCAACCTGGATCTTGACTGATGAAAGCGCTTCGGAATCGAAGGCCTCTTGGAATTCTGCGCCAGAAATTTCCCGGTAGTTGGCTCGACCGAGTAACTCATGCAGTGCCGCGACGAACGAGTCATAGGTGGGAGTGTTCGGCGCCGCGCCACCTTCAATCGTTGCAGCAAATGCAGACTTCAACGTGTCGGCACGGTCCGTTGATTCCAGTCGCAGCAGAGCGGTGAGCAGTCGTAGGACGGAATGAGTCGGTGCGCCGCCGGCGGTGAGTTGATCAGCGGTAACCCAC
>JBBAOD010000325.1:0-2618 GCA_040401635.1 Phycisphaerales bacterium | reverse complement strand
ATCGCCGTCCTTGATGCTGCGCACACGCAGGCGCACGCCGAACTTTCCAAAGAGGATCGCCTTGATAAGTACGACGTCTTTCGTCGACGCGTCATCGAAGGCGAGGGGTATGACACCATCGGACCATCCGTCGGCATGAGCGCGCAACAGTGCGCCGGCGCCACGCGGCTGGTCTCGCAGCGAATGGCCGCGGCCCTGCGCGAAGTATTGCGCGCCGAGGGCGTGCGCGAGAGCGAGATGAACCGAACGGTGCAGGAAGTGCAGCGGGCGGTGGGCGGGGGTTGATTCATCAGCCGCGGTGTTGATGTGTCCGGATACAACATGGTTGGCAAGGCGCGCTCGACCTTCTACCATGGGCGTATGTCCTTGCATGTCGACGAAGCCAAGCTCCGAAACCTATGCGCGCTCTGCCGCGAGCATGGGATCGTGCGTCTCGACATGTTCGGTTCGGCAGCGCGAGCAGACTTCGATCCGGCGAGCAGCGATGTCGACCTCGTGGTTGACTTCGCCCCGGACCGCACGCCGGGCATCGCGTTCTTCGGATTACATCGCCAATTTGAGGCGATCCTGGGTAGACCGGTTGATCTGCTGACACGCGCGATGCTTGACGACCGCATCCGGGACAGCGCCCTCAACGGCGCAGTGACGCTCTATGACGCGGCATGATCCACGGATTGCCATTGAGCAGATGATTTCCTACGCACGGGAAGCGGAGGCAGTGGCCTTGGGGTTCACGACCGAGACGCTTGCGGCAGATCGATTGCGTTCGCTTGCACTCGTGCGGTTGGTAGAACTGATCGGCGAGGCATCGACGCGGGTGCCGCCGGAGGTTCGCAAACTTCACCCGAATGTTCCCTGGCGAGAGCTCAAGGACACGCGCAACCAGCTGATCCACGGCTACGACGGCGTCGACTTGGCGATCACACTCGAGATATGCCGGAGCGACCTTCCAAAGCTTCGCGTGGCCTTGGGCGATGTCGGGTGAACGAGCGCCGCAGATTTGGAATGTTTGGAATCCCCTATGCATGGCGGACATTGCGGCGGATCGTTGTCCCCGTGGAGAAGAACTTGCATCCGACGGACGGACCACGGCCCCGCGGCGCGAAGGCGGTGATTGACGAAAGCACGGCCGCGCGGCTTTCTGCGGTGGTCGGGGATGGGGAGTTTTCGGAGTTCGCCGGGGCAGCGCATGGCGCGCCGGAGGATTCTGCAACGACCACCGCCGCTCTGATACGCCGCAACACCCCTGCAGCGGCGATTGCGGTCGCCACCCTTGCCTGCTTATGGGTCGGTAACCGTATGAATCAAAGTCTTCCTGATACGGTCGCGCATGCGGGCGCCGACGGTGGATCGTTCGGAGAGCCCACCGCTGCTGCTGGCCCGATGTTCGGAGCCGGTCGCGATCCAGGCGCACGGGGCGGAGATCCGGCGATGAACCTGAAGAATTCTGCACGCGTGGCGGTGATGGCAGTGACGGCAGTAGTGACAGCGAACGGCGCGCTTGCGGGGGATGCAGTGCAGTGGCGCGTGGAGGATGGGGGGAATGGGCATTGGTACCAGCGGACAGAGGCAAACTGCTGGAGCGAAGCAGATTCCGCCGCCAGAGCACAAGGCTGTCACTTGGCGTCCGTACTCACTGAGGGCGAGGCACAATTCTGCACGCAGTTCGTGCTCAGCGAAAGCGACGGGATCACAGTCGCAATCGGCGGCTTCCGTACCTCAACCAGTGATCTCTACCTCGGGTGGAGATGGACGACCGACGAGGCATTCACTCCCGGTTCAGTGACATGGATGTCCGGCAATCCGGGCTGCTGCGGGTCAGACGAGTACTTTCTTGGCATAAACAGAGTCGGACACATCGGTGACTTGCGAGATTGCCCCGGTCTTGTCGGAGCGATTTTAGAATGGTCCGCCGACTGCAACTCCGACGGCATCGTCGACTACGGCCAGATCCTCACCGGTCAACTCGCCGATACCAACACCAACAACATCCCCGACTGCTGCGAGCCCGGCAACAGCTGCTGTATCGGTGACATCTACGTGAATCACATCATCGACGGCGGCGATCTTGGCGTACTCCTCAGCGAATGGGGCGCCGTGACGCCAACCACGAATTCAGACCTCAATAGGGACGGATTCGTGAATGGCGCAGATCTAGGCATGCTGCTCGCTAACTGGGGCCCGTGCGGCGGTTGACCGTCACGGCCAACCCACGCCGAGGCGCGCCGCCGCTTTCGCCATGGCTCGGTCGTGGGTGTAGAGACGCACCCCGCCCTCCGATGAGGCAGACGCTAGGAGGCAGGCGTCCGGCCAACTCAGGCCACAGCAGCGGAGATCATTTCGAACGATGAAGGAATGCACCGTCTCGTCCTCCACACGCTGCGCGCGACCGAGCCGCGACGCACCGGAGGCGAGCACGCTGGCCTTCGCCCCGCATCCAAGCGTCAGTTCACCGATGACCACCTCATGCGTCACCGCGGCTTCTGCGGTCAGCAACGCGTGCAACTGCGGGTCGAACCAGCGCTGATGCGCAATCCACGCGCTCGTATCAACGAGCACTCGTTCCGGGATCGATTCATCCCGGGGCGCTAGGTTCCCTTCGGCTGGTCCGGGTCGTT
>JBBAOD010000324.1:0-2631 GCA_040401635.1 Phycisphaerales bacterium | reverse complement strand
CTCCTCTTCACTATCGCGCACAAAGTAGATGTCCGGCACGATCACCATGTCGGCGTTCGAGAAGCTCTTTGCAAAGTGCTCAAGAAGGAATCGCGTGCGACTGTGTTGATGCGGTTGGAAGACGCAGATGAGGCGCTTGGGTTCGAAGCGTGTCCGCAACGCCTTGAGCGTGGTTTCGCACTCGGTGGGGTGGTGACCATAGTCATCGAACACCGTGACCACGCCGCCATGACGCATGGTGCGTTCGCCCAAGTTCTGCATGCGCCGATCAAGACCAAGGAAGTTTCCGAGCGCAGTGCCGATGGCGTTCCACTCCGCGCCGAGCCAGTGTGCCAAGATTGCTGCCGCGGCACCGTTGAGCGCCATGTGGTCGCCGGGCATGCGACCCACCCAGCTGCAGACGGCTTGACCGCCAACAAGAATGGTGCTGAGGCCAGTACGCGGATCGTATTGAACGTGGTAGTCAGCACTGGGCGACCAACCGAACGTAGACACGGCGCATGACAGGCCACTGGCCACGTCGCGTCGATGCGCACCATCAGCGGCAATCAACAACTTTCCGCCATGCTTTGCTGCTGGAATCAGTGCTGCGAATTCATGGAACGCCTTGATGATGTTCTCAAGATTTCCGTAGATTTCCAGGTGATCTTCTTCAACATTGTTGATGAGGCCAATCACCGGATGATGATGGTGGAAGCTGCGATTGAACTCGCATGCCTCTGCAACAAGAATGCCTGGTCGACCGCGTTGCGTACCCGCAGGAATGGTGTCCGAGCCAGTCCGACTACCGCCACCAATCTGCGCGCACGTTGCACCAACAATCAAACTTGGATCAAGTCCGCACTCAATGAGCACGTAGGAGAGCATTGAACTTGTAGAACTCTTGCCGTGCGTGCCGGCGATGCTGACACCAGTGCGTCCCTTCTGCACCAGACCGATGGCTTCCGCGTAACTAACCACGTCAATACCGCGGCGACGCGCTTCGTCAACTTCCGGATGTTCGCTCTTGATGGCGGCGCTGGCAATGACCAGGTCGCACGGCGCAGGCAGTTGCTCTGCGGCGTGACCGATGCGCACGGTGATGCCTTCAGACTCCAGTGCCTCGGTCGCCGAACTCGCCGACATATCACTGCCGGAAACTTCCGCGCCACGACGCTTGAGCATCTGTGCCAGCCCACTCATTCCGCATCCACCGATACCAACCAACCACACGCGCCGACCTGCGAAGTCGGGGACTTCAAGGTCCTTCAGGCTCGGGCCGGTGCTCTCAAACAGTGTGCTCACAGATTCATCCTTTGGATCCGCGACGGCATCTCGGGCGGTGCTCCGGTGAGTGGTGCGAGCTCCTGCGGTCGAGATGTAGGCGAGGTCAATGTCGTTCACGTCCAAGATATCGGCACGGGGGGTGGAAAATCCTCATTGTTTTGGCATGACAGGCGTTCTTTCGGGACACTTGCCCGCCGGGATGGGGCAGGTCACCCCTACAATCCGGGCTCTCATGGCGGGCAATACAGATATCCACGCGCAGGTTCTCTTGGTCGATGACGATCGGGGGCACGCCGAGACCATGGCGGACGCCCTTAAAAAACCGGGTCATGTCTGCACTATTCGCCACAGCCGGGCTGAGGCCGAGGATGAATTGCGTCACGGGGCCTTTGACGTCATCGTCACCGACTTGGTGATGGAATCACCAACCGCTGGACTGGAAGTGTTGGAATTGGCCAAGCGCCTGCAGCCGGATGCCGAGACGATCATGGTGACCGCGCACGGGGACATTCCCACCGCCAAGCGCGCCTTGCAGGGCGGGGCATACGACTTCATTGAGAAGCCCATTGACCTGGTGGTGTTCCGCAACCTGGTGCAGCGCGCCGCGGAAACCGTGGTCTTGCGCCATCAAAACAGCCGTTTGAAGGGCGAACTTGATGCGGCGTTTGGCTTTGAAGGCATCATTGGCGACAGCCCGGCTATGCGCCAAGTGGTGGCTTTGATCCGCCAAGTTGCCCCAAGTTCCATCCCGGTGCTGGTGCGCGGGGAGAGTGGTACCGGCAAGGAGCTGGTGGCTGCCGCCATTCATAAGGCCAGTCGCCGCGCGGCCCGTCGCTACGTGACATTCAACGCAGCCGGTCAGTCCGAGAGTTTGCTGGAAGACCAACTTTTTGGACACGTGCGCGGTGCATTCACCGGCGCCGACAAGGATCGCGAAGGTGTATTTGAATTTGCAGACAAAGGCACCCTGTTCCTTGACGAAATCGGGGACATGCCGCTCACCATGCAGCCCAAATTGCTGCGCGTCCTTGAAACCGGCGACCTCGTGCGGCTTGGTTCAAATGAGCAGCGCAAGACCGATGTTCGTTTCGTCAGTGCCACCAATCGTGACTTGTCACAGATGTCAAAGGATGGGCGCTTTCGCGAGGATCTCTACTATCGAATCCGCGGTGCGGAGATCGTCATTCCCCCGCTTCGCGAACGGCGCGAGGACATTCCGCTGCTGGTGAATCACGCAGTCGGCAAGTACGCGGCGGAGCTTGGTCGTCCGCGCCCGCTGGTACCACAGCCAGTGATGATGCGGCTGATTGGTTACGACTGGACCGGCAACGTGCGTGAATTGTTCAATGCCATCCACCGCATGGT
>JBBAOD010000323.1:0-2702 GCA_040401635.1 Phycisphaerales bacterium | reverse complement strand
AGCCGGATTCCACCGAGCATCAATGCCAAGGGCGAGCACCCATTGCGGCAAGAGTTGATGGCCTCGCGCTTGCAGGCAGGTGCCACGGGGACCGCTGGTTGGGATGGATTAGGACTCCTGGTCAAGGGTGGATACCTCGGCAACTGCCAATGCCTCTACTGCCCAAGCCATCACGGCGACCATTCCTTTGGTCGCTACGCAGAGGACTACGCAAGCAAGGACTCGGCCAGTGTGCAGATCTATACGAACTATCACTACTCCGGGCACATCCTTCGGCAATTGCGCGCAGCACTGGACGACTCCCGTGAGACAGAGATCACCATCGACTCCGGCAGTGACGTTCTCCTCCTCACCGATGGACTGCGAACCCGTTCCGATTTCAATCACGAAACCGGTCTCAACCGAATGATGGCTGACCTCAGCATCGAGTGGTGGGCTGACACGGGTAATCAGTTGCGCAACAAGATTCCAGAGAACGCGGTGATTGCGGGCGCATCATCAGCAGCGTCATCAACGATAAACTTCGACACCATCTGGGATGAAATTAACCCACAGCCGCCAGTTGCGAACCCCTGATGCAGCAACGCTGCGCAGCCGTCGACTCACGCTGATATCAGCACCACCATGATGCGCGATCAGCGATCACTACTGACCTCTACTTCTCAACACGCGGATTCGTCAGCACCCCCTGCTGCGCGCGGTGCTCACTAAATCCCAGGTCAAAAGTGCGATATCCGCGCCACGCCAGCCGCTCACCTGCCAGCATCTGATCGATCCGCAACAGCGCCCACGGACGTTCAAAGGTGCACAGCCAACCGCTCGCGCGCCATGGCGGGGCGGGACTACAACCATTCGCAAGTTCGGCGATCACCCAACTGCCGGGCGTGCAATTGAAATCACCAAGGACAATATCCGGCGCAGCAGGCAACGCTACGCGCCGCAGAACATCATGGACTGCGTTCGCTAATCGACCGCGCGCCACCCACGGAGCCGATGGCAGGTCAACGGCCAGAATGTGAATCGGCGCACCGGTGGGCGACTGCACCACCATCCATGCGAGCCACACCGTACCGATGCGCGCGATCGATTCATGACACAGGACCCGGCACTCCAAGATAGGAAGGCGCGACGCAATGGCAACAACTCCAAGATCAACGCCGCGCATTCCATCCGGCAGCCACTCATCCCGAACAACCGATCGAAACATGGAGCCCGGGCTAGTGATGACCGCCACATCGCCAATCACCCCAGCGAGCGCGCGACCACACGCTAGCGCATTGTCGCCAGGCCACTGCGGATTCCAGTGAGTAATCACCACATCGTCAGACGTAGCAGTCGCCGCTACTGGTTGCCAACCAACATCATGTCGAAGGAATCGCGCCGCACTCCAGGTCGCTACAGCAGTCAATGCAATACACAAGACGCGCGCTGGCAACGGCGTTCCAAATGCGCGCCGCGCCATCCACGCACCGAACGCGAACACCACACACATCATCCACGCCGGCACCCAGAACACGCACTGGCTCCAGACCCATTGATCACGTGCAATCTGCGCGGCGATCCAGATGACGGCAATGAGTGATACTGGCAGCACCACCATCACCGCCAGCGCAAATGCCCAGCCGGTCAACGTTTGACGTGCTGGCTTCGGAGCGATCACGCTGGCACCGCTCCCGCAAGCGCCGCCAGGGCTGGCAACACGCGCGCTTCCAAGCCGCGGGCAGTACACACGATGCCGACATTCGCCGAGAGCGTTTCGCCGTGCGAGAAATCAAGCTCGCGCCCGTGCGCGTCGGTGATGCACGCGCCTGCTACTTCTGCAATCAGCGTGCCGGATGCGTGATCCCAGATGCACTCTGAATGTCCGGGCGCGCGCGGCATCCGAATCACCAAGTCAGCATCGCCGCGCGCCAGAAGCGCGTATTTGCACTGACTATCCATCTCTTGATTAGTGAACGGCCCGAGCGCCGCAATGCATGGCTCAAGCCGCGAAGGCACCGCACTCTTACTGCGATTCAATGAACGCGCCCAACGCGGTGCCGATCCGTTCCACGCGTTGAGCGTTAATCGTGACTGCACGGCGCCTGATGCATCGCATTCGAACGCTCCCATCCCGCGCGCTGCCGCGTAGATCACGCCAGGACCACCCGTATGCACTGCCATATCACCACGCGGGCCCATGCGCGGGCAGCCCAACACGCCCACCGTGGTGCGGCTTCCTTCAATGCGCGCCAGGCACACCGAGCACTGCATGCCGAGAAGAAATCCTTTGGTTCCATCAATCGGGTCGATCGTCCAGTACGGCTCACCAGCGCGTGGTTCATCACCATCAATCATGCGCAGTGCCGCAGCGCGATCGCGCCAGCCGAGCATGCTGCGAATGGCATCGACTACCAATCGCTCAACGTCGGGGCGCCCGCTGGTAGCCAGCACATCAGCGTGCTCTTCTCCTAACAGTGAAACGCGTCCGTCCACGGAGCGAGCGCGCAGTCCCGCCACCACCAGCGCTTGCAACACATAGTCGGCCGCGGTCACGGGCGAACCATCGCCCTTCTCGATGGGCGGCACTGATGCCAACGTCTCGCCGAGGAGGCGGGCGG
Organism: Phycisphaerales bacterium; assembly: GCA_040401635.1. Classification (GTDB taxonomy): domain Bacteria; phylum Planctomycetota; class Phycisphaerae; order Phycisphaerales; family SM1A02; genus UBA966. The sequence goes on along the minus strand of JBBAOD010000323.1, from coordinate 102 downwards.
CGGGTAATGCAGGAACCACCGCGGCAATCGCGGTGGCCAACAGGCTGTCAGTGGGAAGATGAGGCATCGGGTCTAAATCTAAAGAGGAGTACATGGATCGAT
>JBBAOD010000322.1:0-2717 GCA_040401635.1 Phycisphaerales bacterium | reverse complement strand
TCTGACCGAAGCCGTCCCCGACGCAGCCACGTTGCGACTGCTTCCCCCAAAGGTGATCTTCAAGTTGCGATGCGCACCGGTCTCACGCGCCAACGGAACGCTGCGCGTAGCTACCAGTGACCCCACCGACCTGGCAAGCTTTGATGAACTGCGCATCGTCACCGGTCACGCCATCGAACTGGTGCTTGCCGATGAAGAAGATCTACAGAAATACATTCGGCAACACTACGGCGTTGCAGGCGACACGCTCGACGCGCTCGGCGGCGGACACAGCGGTGTTGAACTTGAACACGCCAGTCTTGACACTGATGAGACAGCGCAAGCACAAGAAGCCAGCGTGGTGCGCCTCGTCAATGATCTCCTTGTCGAAGCCGTGCGCGAACGCGCCACCGATGTTCACATCGAGCCGTACGAACAAGACCTCGCGATCCGCTACCGCATCGACGGCGTGCTGGTAGATGCTGGCGTTCCGCCCACGGTGCGGCGATTCCGCAACGCCATCGTCAGTCGTTTGAAGATCATGGCGAACCTGAACATCGCCGAGAAGCGTCGGCCGCAAGACGGCCGAATTTCCCTACGAATCAAGGGCCAAGAGCATGACCTGCGCGTCAGCGTGATCCCCATGCTCTTTGGTGAAGGCGTGGTATTGCGCATCCTTTCAAAGAGCGCCGTACTCACCGGGCTCAGCGATCTTGGCATGCCCACCGGCATTGAAACTCGTTGGAACGCGCTGATTGAACGTCCCCACGGAATCATGCTGGTGACTGGCCCCACCGGAAGTGGAAAGTCCACCACGTTGTATGCATCGCTGCGCCGCATCGTCACGCCGGAAGTGAAAGCCATCACCGTGGAAGATCCGGTGGAGTACCACGTTGCTGGCGTCAATCAAATTCAGGTGAGCCATCAGGTGGGTCTGGACTTTGCTGCCGGCCTGCGCGCCATCTTGCGTCACGATCCGGACGTAGTGATGATTGGCGAAATCCGCGACAAGGAAACCGCCGACGCCGCCGTGCAAGCCTCGCTCACTGGTCACTTAGTGTTCAGCACGCTGCACACCAATGACAGCGCTGGCGCCGCCACACGACTGCTTGATATGGGCGTGGAACCGTTCTTGGTGGCAAGCACCGTGGAAGGCATTCTGGCGCAGCGCTTGGTGCGTCGCGTGTGCATTCACTGCGTGGAGCGCATCACTCCCAAACACGCGGATCTGCCGCCCGACTTTGGAGCGGTGCCGCCGGAGGGCATTCCGCGCGCCGTCGGCTGCCGGGAATGCCGGGGAACCGGCTACCGCGGCCGGGTGGGTATTTATGAACTCCTGACCACCACCGAAGCCACCCGCGAACTGGTGATGACCCGGGCGAGCAGCGGCAAAATTGTCGAATCCGCCCTGCGATCCGGCGATCTTGCACTCCTGCGGGTGGACGCCCTGGAAAAAGTCCGGGCCGGGTTGACCACTCTTGACGAAGCCCTGCAGACCACGCGGGCCTAAGTTTCCGGAAGCAAAGTCCGCACTACAACTCGGCGAGCGCAACTCCCCTGCCGTTCGCTCCGTACTCATCACTTGACGCGGAGCCCCGGTTTCCGGACACTGCGCGTTCTCAAGGGTTTCGGCCGACGCCGCGCCCATAGTGATGTTCACCTGCCACGGCCTGTTGGAGGTTCGTAAGACATGAATCAGCGCACGACCGGCCTCGTTGTCGGCCTCGTCATCTTCGTCATTCTGACCGTTGGCCTCTTGGCCTCGACCATCTACTTCAACATCGAAATGAACGATGCGAAGGTCAAGGCGAAGGAATCAAGCGACACCGCCCGGGCCGCCCAAGCGAAGGAAGGCAAGCTCAAGACTGCCTACAGCTCGCTCACCAGCTTTGTCACTGGCGATCCAAGCCAGTCCGCCGACAGCCCAGTGGAAGACATTAAGAAGTCCCTTGGAGCCGAAGGCGTGACCAGCCTGAAGATTGAGTTGGAGACGCTGCGCAGCCGCACTGAGCAGCTCAGCCAAGACAATTCCAACCTGAAGAAGCAGATGGCTGCTTCGCAGTCCGATGCCACCGCATCACGCGACGAAGCCAAGAAGGCCACTGAAGGCGCGCAAGCCGCAAGCAAGCGCGTTGAAGGCGATATCGCAACGTACCGCACCTCCAGCCAGAAGTACGGCGACGACGTGAAGGAAACGGTTGCCACCGTCAAGAAGTATCAGGACGACATGGACCAGCGCCATCGCAATGAGATGGCTGACCTGCAGGGTCAGATCGACAACGTCTCCAGTTCACGCGCGGAACTCTCCGGCAAGGTTGAAGTGCTGCAGAAGACCGTTGACCAGTACCGCGTCAAGCCTGAGAACGCCGCATCGCTTGCTGACGGACGCGTGATTGATGTCACCGGCCAGAACGGCGAGATCTTCATCTCCATCGGCTCCAAGCAACGCGTGCAGCCTGGAATGACCTTTGATGTCTATGACAGTCCCAGCGCCATTCAGTACAACCCAAGTACTGGCGACCTGATCCCCGGCAAAGCACGCGTGCAGGTGCTGAAGGTGGAAGAGAACACCTCCACCGCGCGCGTGATTCCTGAGAACACCCGCTACGCGCCGCGCCCGCGTCCCATCGTCAAGGACGATGTGATTGCCAACGTCATCTTTAGCCCGGACTACCGCTACAAATTCTTGGTGCACGGCAAGTTTGACATCGACAACGATGGCAATGCCACCGCTGCTG
>JBBAOD010000321.1:513-2732 GCA_040401635.1 Phycisphaerales bacterium | reverse complement strand
GAACGAATGCGGCACGATGCCAAGAACATCGCCTCCAACCCAGCGGTCCGGGTACCAATGACCGTGGCACTTGCAGCTGTCATGCCCAATCCAAGTGACACGTGTGCGCTGCCCACATTGGGAACGGACTCCGCAAACAGCATCGGATTGGCAAGATTGATGCCGGAAGCGAGCAGATCACGGTAATACTGTTCCGTGAACGCCGCCGCGCCATGCCACGACGCTGCCAGGAGCGGCGTGGAGGCCAGATCATGCGCTGACATCCCGACTGCGTCACACAGATCGCGACACGCCGCGAGCATCAGTCGGGGCAGCAACGCAAACCGGCGCGTTCGCGCACGGTCAAGGAGCGGAGCGAGCGTCTCTTCGGAAACGTCGCGAGCGCCGCAATCAGCAAGTCGCTGCAATCCAGACAATCCACGACCACCGGCAGTGACGCACCCGATCGCTCGGATCACCACGCGCGGAGCGCCACCCGTGGGCGCTGTCGGTGCTGGCACCAGCGCTTGGTCGCCGCGAAGCACTGACACGGCAACATTGGCACCCCCAAAGCCAGCGGCCAGCACTGTCACTCGTCGCGGCTCGCTGTAGCGCGGGTTCTGTTGCAAAAGGTCAATATCAGGAAATGCGTTTCGATTAACCGGACGGCCCAGCCCTGCGGGAACAAATCCAGCATCCGCGCATGCAAGCACCGCCAACAACTCCAAAGCCCCCGCCGCACCGAGCGGGTGACCGAAGCGGCTCTTCAGCGCAGTCACTGCCACACGCGGGAGGTCTGCACCAAACGCTGCGCGGTAGGCCTGGTACTCCGCTGCGTCATTTCCTGCGGTGCCGGTGGCGTGTGCAATCAAGAGGTCAGGAAGTCCCTGAGCAACCGCCGCTGCGAGCGCCGTCGCAGCACCCCGCCCCTCCGGATGCGGTTGCGTCAGGTGGTGCGCGTCACTCGACTCGCCAATGGCCTCAATGACTGCAATGGGAACTTCCCCGCGCGCATGTGCGTCGGACAGCAGCCGCAAAACAACCAGCGCACACCCTTCGCCAAGCTTCATGCCCTCACGGTCTGCAGCGAACGGACTCAGCGGTCCGGTGGCCACCAACTGCAATGCGGAGAAACCACCGTATGCAAACTCAGAGATTGGGTCGTATCCACCAGCAATGACGCAGGACGCTTCTCCGGAGCGAAGCAACGCACAGCCGTGCGCGATCGCACTGAGCGCCGAGGCACACGCACAGGACACGGAGATGGCACCGCCTGCAATCGGCAGACCATCAATGGCGCGACGCAGTACGGATCCAGCAGGAATTCTTGCATACGAATGCAATGCTTCGGTTGCGCGATCGGCACCTTCCAATCGCATGGCCGCGCCACAGTGACGCATACCCGCGAGCGTGGTACCGACCACCACCATGGCCCGGCTCGGATCCACCCCGATGGTTGCCGATGGGTCATCGCCAAGTAGCTGTTCAAGCGTGCGCCGGAGTAACTGCTCGGCGCGGTCATCGTGATGAACGCCCTCTGGAGCGCTGGCATCTTCGCGCGCCATGTCGCCGTGCACGCCGTGCGCGCCGTGCCGAATCCCAAGAGGGACCTCCCCGACGCCCGCCGCCACCGCGGGCACTTGCTCCAACATGTCCGACGGTCCAACACCACTGCGATCCGTGCGCAATGCATCCACCATGGCTGCAATATTAGCGCCCATGGCGCCGCACGCTGCCGCGCGAACGATGGCAATGGCGGAGCTCATGAGCGCGCACTCCGCGGCGCAATGATGAGCGCTACCACGGTCGAGGCAATGGACATGGCCGCTAGCAAGGCGATGGACTGCCCATCAAATCGTCCCTCAATGGCTGCGCTGCATGCGTCGATCGCCCATGCTGGGAACAGCCAGCCGCCAACAGAGGCGATCGATGTAGGCAGCAATATGCGTGGAATCATGCTTCCGGACAGCGCGCTCAGTACCAAGGTGATTACTGGAGCGATGGCAACAAATCGAGCGCGAGATCCGCACAGCGCGGCAAGAGCGACGAAGAATGCCGCACTGGTGACTGATGCAACCAAGCTAGCGAATAGCAAGGCAAGCACGGATCCAGGAACCAACTGAAATGCCAGCGCCGCCCATGCCAGTGTCAATGCCAACTGGCACCAAGCAATGACTGAAATCGCCACGATGCGCGCCGCAGTGGAAGCAGCCGCACTAACGCCAAGTGATCGCAACCGA
>JBBAOD010000321.1:0-503 GCA_040401635.1 Phycisphaerales bacterium | reverse complement strand
ATGAGAACATGATGAAGATCAAGGCAATACCTGCCGCACTACCACGAACCAACATGCCGTTGAGCGATGTCACTTGCACCGTGACCGCAGGAAGATCCACTGCAAAGGCGCGTGCGTTGGCTGCGTTTACGAGCTGCAGCGCAGCATCGGAAGCACCTGGGAGCGGCGAAGCCGCCTCTACAAGGACGCGTGGATCAGACCGACTGAATCCAATGGGAATGTGCACCGTTGCCAATACGCCATTGTTACTTGGTTCCGAGCCATGGACTTCGGAAACATGCACGCGTTGCATGGCACATGACTGCATCGCCTCCGCAAAGATCCGCGCGTCAGCGCAACCAGACTCATCAACCACTGCAATTTCAAATCGAAATCCATCCGTGGCCTCTAAGTGCCGGTAGAACAGCGCAATCAGCGAAAAGAACGCCAACGGAGCCACCAGTGTCAAGATCGCCGCGACGCGGTCGGCCACAAATGAACGCAACATGGCCAAGGTCAAGGTA
>JBBAOD010000320.1:0-2734 GCA_040401635.1 Phycisphaerales bacterium | reverse complement strand
AAACGATGGCGACGGTTTCCGCATCTGGTCCGTCGGTCGCGACGGCGTAGATGACCGCGGCGACCTCACGCGGCGCGTACCGACGACCTTCGGGAACCCGGAGGGGCCGCTGGCTTCCACCATCCCCGATGTGCAGGTGTCGCAGTTTGCGCCCACGGATGCACCCACGACCGACTGGGTATGGTTCGCGCCGCGCCGCAACCTCGAACGCTGGAACTATTAAAGACCCCCGCCAACATAAATCCCCGCCCCCCGGACGCTCGCGCAGCGAGCCGTCCGCCAAGCCGTCCGCCACCCAAAAGGACTCGACGCTCGCGCAGCGAGCGCCGTACAGGCCCGGCGCGGCGCAGCCGCGCGCGGACCGGCGCAAGCCGGGACGCTCCCCGCCATGCAGCGACAGAGCACGCTCGCCGAAGGCGACCGTGCTCTGGAGCGTAATGGGCGGAGAGGGACTCGAACCCCCGTAGGCGTAAGCCAGCAGATTTACAGTCTGCCCTCGTTGGCCACTTGAGTATCCGCCCGCACTACATGTCGCTCGAATCGCCGAGCACGCCCGGATGGCAAGACCATCGGGACGGGGATTGTATCAAGACCATCCCGACTTCCAACCCCTTCAATACTCTCAATCTTCCATCGTTATCAGTGTTCGAAGCCCTCGCAGCACCCCGAATCAACCCCATACAGATATAACGCATACATGTCCGCACACGGCCCCGGCGCCCGCGAAAGCAGCCTTAAACTCGCGCTCACCTTCTGCACCATCGACCTCGCGTTGATGGGCACCGTTGCCTTCAACTCCAACTCCGTCACCATCCTTGGCGATGTGCTGAAGGAAGGCACGGACACACTCGCCGTGCTCGCCGCGTTCCTCACCGTACGCGCCGTGCGCCGCTCGCCCAACCACCGCTTCGCGTACGGCATCGGCAAGCTCGAGAACCTGGTCTCGATCGCCATCGGCGGCATGATGGTCTTGGCCGCGCTCTACATCACCGCGCACGCCGCGCAACATCTGCAGAAACCGCTGCAGCCCGAAGGCACCCTTCCCGGCGTGATCCTCTTCGGAATCTACGCAGTCATCAGTTTCGTCATCTGGATGCGCACCCGCGCCGCCGCGCGCACGCAACCGTCTGCCATCATGCAGTCGCAAGCGAAACTGTGGTTCGCCAAAGGAAGTTTCGACACGCTCATGGGTGCCGGCCTGCTCTTTGCGCTCCTCTTCCGCGCCGATGAATGGGCGTGGTACATCGATCCGATCGCATCGCTCGTTGGCGTCTGCTTCCTGCTGCACGCCGCATGGGGCATGACATCGTCGTCAGTCCCAGATCTCCTGGACGCTGCAGTTGAAGAAACCGTGCAGATCCAAATCATGCGCGGTCTCGTGCAACACATCGACGCATACGAGCGGATTCTCAAAGTACGATCGCGCCGCTCCGGCCCACATGTGTATGTAGAAATCTTCTTGGAATTTGAGCCAGAACTACGGATGCGCGAAGTGCAATCACGCATCGAAGCCATCCGCGCTGATCTTGAAGAGCGCGTCGCCAGCACACAAGTATTGATCTGCCCAGCGAGCCCACCAGTCGCCGTTATTTCGTAACGCCCGCCACCGGAGCCGTCCCCGGTCCAGCTGCGCCGGCTTCGCGCAGCGCTTCAGCGCGTGCTGGTGTTGAGCGGAACAACGAAGTCAGTCCGCTCAATTCAAACACCTGCTGAACCGGAGGACGCACGGCCGCAAGCCACACCGTTCCGCCCCGCGTTCGAGTGCGCTTGATGAGATTGATGAGCGTGCGCAACCCCGCGCTACTCACAAACGAAACATCGCCGAAGTCAAGAACCAAGGAACGATGCGTCGTTGACTCGATGGCCGCAACCACCTCACGCTCGACGCGTTCGTAATGAATGGAATCCAAGTGCCCATCAAGAATCGCCAACGTTGCGTGAGACTGATCGACGATTTCAATAGTGACTTTCATGATCGTTCCAAAGCCGAAAGCCGCCGACCGGACTTGAACCGGTAACCTCGAGATTACAAATCACGTGCTCTACCAATTGAGCTACGGAGGCGAAACGCCGAGTCTAGCAGCGGCGAGCCCCCCACTGCACCCATCATCAAAGGGGCTCAGGGTGTCGCCACCGTGAGCGGTCGCGACTCAATCGGGCAATCGCTCGTCGAATAGTGGTAGCCGGAGGTGTACGTATCCAGCTGTTGGCACTGCGAATAGGTAGCGCCGCCGTCCGTACTCAGTTCAAAGAGCAGGCCGGACGCCTTCCAGAACTGGAAGGTACTGGCGCGCACCGTACTGACCGCCATTCCGTTGTAGGAACCAGCGATGTAGCCATCATTGACGCCAATGACCGCGCTGAAATACTTGTACTTAGTCCAATCCTTCACACCGCCAGTGGTGGGCGTGTAATTCACCACCGATGTCACCGAACCCTGTGTGGCGGTCAACTGAATCTGCGTGCTCGAAATCACGTAAGTCAGCGTGAACGGCAAAGTGATATTCATCCCCAGGTAGGTGTTGCCCGTGCCCTGCACCGTGAGTGTGGGCTCACTTGAGGTGATGTTTTGGCTCTGCGTCGAGTACGTGGAGTTGTTTCCGATACCGATGAAGGCGCCAGCTTGACCGCCGCCATTCGTGCCCGCGTGCGAAGTGATCTGGATGACCGACGGAAGACCACCCGTCACTTCGGCAGACGAACCAGTCTCAAAGAGATCCAACTCGGGAATCGT
>JBBAOD010000319.1:0-2762 GCA_040401635.1 Phycisphaerales bacterium | reverse complement strand
GATGGCGCCCTCTTCCGCATTCATGGTCGGATGGAACTTGTTTCGTAGCAGCCAGACTTCGCCCGCAACCGAATTGTCTCCGAGCAAGATTTCACCGTTACGAACGATGCCGCCGCCGAAGCCAGTGCCGAGGGTCACTCCAAAGAGATTCTTGTAACGCTTGGGACTGCCGGCTTTCTCGAGCAATCCGTTGACATGAGGAAGGAGACCACCGATCGCCTCGCCGTAGACAAAGAGGTCGCCATCGTTATTCATGAACACCGGGATGCCGAACTTCTCCTCAAGCATCGGCCCGAGCGCCACCCCGCCCCGGAATCCGGGGAGGTTGCCAAGATCGCCAATGATGCCGTTCGGATAGTCAGCCGGACCGGGGAAGGCGAAACTGATCGCAGACGGCAGCTGCGGGCAGAGTGCCTTCACTCGGTTGAAGCCGTCCACAATATTGGCGAGGCATCGCTCTAAATCATCGCCATTCGATGGCAGCGATACCGTCTCCGAAACGGGCTTGCCACCGCGCAGCGCAGAAAAGCGCAGGTTCGTGCCGCCCGCATCGAGCGTCATGACGATTCTGGAATCCGAAGCGAGGTCCATGGAACGTTTACAGTGGTGAGTCGGTATTCAGGGACGGATCATCAGGTGCCAGCGCTCAACGACTTTGCTGTATCGCCAGTTGGCTCGTCCGCTCGGGCTCCATAGAAGCCGAAGAACACGAGGTAGGCATAGCCCACCAACACGATCGCAAGTGACGTTCGCACACCAAAGGCATCCATCAAGGCGCCTTGGATGAGTGGCATGATTGCACCGCCAACGATCATCATGACCAACAGTGAACTGCCCTGGCTGGTGTCTTTACCAAGACCACGGATCGAGAGACTGAAGATGTTCGACCACATGATCGAATTGAACAAGCCAATACCGATGATCGACCAGAGGGCGAATTCACCCTTCGCGCCCATGGAGAGTGCCGTGAGACCCATCGCAACCAAGGCGAACAGTCCAACCATCTTGCCTGGGTTGGATTTGCCAAGAACGAAGAAGGCGAAGCTGAGAGCAACCATTCCGACATAGGGGAGGATCGTCGCCGGATCAATGTAATGACCGTGGGTCAGGCTTTCCTTGAAGGTTGCGTTGGCAAAGATCACGGCAGTCGCGCCGACTGCTGCGAGCACCATGAACACATACTTGCGGGACTGTTGGATGCCGCTCAGCGAGATGGCACCCATGAGGCGACCGATCATTGTGCCGCCCCAGTAGAACGAGAGGTACTTCGCCGAAGTCTCCTCTGGCATGCCCATCACGCTCGGGTCGTTCAGGTAGTTGATCAGGATGCTGCCAACGGTTACTTCGCTGCCAACATAGAAGAAGATGGCGAGCCATCCCCAAACGAAGTGCTTGTGGCGGAACACCTTCACGCCTGCCTCAACCTTGCCTTCTTGGCGGAAGTTGGGCAGCGAGATCAGTTTGAACACCACCGCCAGCAGGATGAAGGCAATGCCAAGTCCGACATAGGGGACCTTGACCGCATCGACGCCACCAGCGCTGGTGTAAAGCTCCTTCGATCCAAAGAGAAGGACGCCGCCAACGAGCGGCGTAATCACGTAGCCAAGCGAGTTCAGGCCTTGCGAGAGATTGAGCCGCGATGGAGCGGTTGCCTCCGGGCCGAGAATGGTGACATAGGGATTCGCTGCGATCTGAATGATGGTGATTCCAGAGCCGAGAACGATGAGTGCTCCAAGGAACAACACATACTGCTTGGTCTCCGCCGCTGGATAGAAGAGCAGGCAGCCGATTCCAGCGATGACGAGTCCAAGTACAAGACCGTTCTTGTAACCGATCTTGTTGATGGGATCGCCCTTGGCTGCAGAGATCAGGAAGTAGGCAAGGGACACCAGGAAGTAGGCGCCGAAGAATGCAAACTGAACCAGGTTCGCCTGAAACTGCGTGAGGTTGAAGTCTGCCTTGAACTTCGGGATCAGCAGATCGTTCATGCAGGAAATGAACCCCCACATGAAGAACAGCGCAGTGACGGTCATGAAGGCGAAACGATTGTCGCTGCGGGCGGGGGCATTCATCATTACGTTAATTCCTGTCTATAAGAAAATTCGAGCGCAATTTCCAAGTGAGATTGGGTCCCTATTTCGTCACCTCATTGGTCAACGAATAAGGAACGTCCTTTTCGTCAATTCCGCGTTTCATGTTTGGCTGATCACCCATCTTGAAGTCGATGGTGGCGCCCTTCATCAAGTCAGAAAAGCTCAGCCAGTTCTTGCTGTATTCGGCTCCGTTCACAGTCATCGACTGAATGTACTTGTTGTCGGCACTGTTGTCAGGAGCGTTCAAAGTCACTTGCTTGCCATTTTGGAGCTTCACGGTCACTTTCTTGAAGAGCGGCGCACCGAGGACATACTGATCGGCCCCAGGAGTCACCGGATAGAAGCCCATGGCAGAGAAGACATACCAGGCCGAGGTCTGTCCATTGTCTTCGTCGCCGCAATAGCCGTCCGGCGTTGGGGCATACAACCGGTTCATCACTTCGCGCACCCACTTCTGCGCCTTCCATGGCTGCCCGGCGTAGTTGTAAAGGTAAATCATGTGCTGAATGGGCTGATTTCCATGCGCGTAATTGCCCATGTTCATGATCTGCATTTCGCGGATTTCGTGAATCACTTGTCCGTAATACGAATCATCAAAGATGGGTGGAACCACAAAGACCGTGTCAAGCATGCGCGCAAACTCTTCCTTGCCGCCCATCAGATCCACTA
>JBBAOD010000318.1:0-2764 GCA_040401635.1 Phycisphaerales bacterium | reverse complement strand
AAGCCATCGGACGGGGCGAAGGGCTTGCGGAGTATTTGGCTCGAACCGACTCAGTGGTTGAGGGCGTTGCGACATCGCACGCATTGCTTGCACTTGCCGAGCGACACGGGGTGGATATGCCCATCGTGCGCGCGGTGGAGTCGATTCTCTTTCACGGCACCACCCCGGCTCACGCCATCCGCGACCTGATGGGGCGCGAAGCAGGCGCCGAACGGGTGGGATAATCGCGATTTCAACCTGAAATGTGCGGCATGATGGGCCGGGCGAAACACTGACCCAACCGGGCGGTGACGGCGTACTATTCCATCCATGAGCACTGCACCTGCGCCTCTTGCTGGCTTGAATTCCGCTGACCAGCAGCCCCGACGCCCCTCCGCTGCCGAGGCGCTTGCCTCTGGTGGCAGCCAACTTGAACGACGATTGGTAGTGGCACTCTCAGGTGGCATGTTGCTGTTGGTGTCATGGCTTGGGCGTTCGCTCTTTGACTTTGCTGAGAATGTCACACAGATCCCGGCCGCTATTGGCGCCATCATTGTTGCAACCCCGCTCTTCACTGGCGCGGTGCGCGAACTGCGCGAAGGTCGCCCCAGTGGCAACGCGCTGGCAAGTTTGGCCGTGCTGGCCGCCATGGCCAACAACTTCTTCCTGCAAGCCGGATTCCTTGCGTTCTTCTTGTGGCTTGCGGAACTGATTCTGAGCCGCACTGCGTGGGGCGCACAACGGGCGATCCGCGAACTGGTGGAACTCACTCCCGGTGAAGCGCGCGCGGTGGGTGCTGATGGCACGGAGCGACAGATGCCGCTCGCGCAGGTGCGCGTTGGCATGACGGTGCGCGTGCGCCCCGGCGAGAATCTGCCGGCTGACGGCGTGGTGACAGTTGGCAGTACTTCGATCAATCAGGCTTCGCTGACTGGTGAAAGTGTGCCGGTTGAAGCGCTGCCTGGAACGCAGGTGTATGCAGGTACCACGAACATCACCGGTCAGATTGATATCAATGTGACTGCTGTTGCTGGCGAGACCACCATCGGTAAGGTTGAGAATCTGATTCGCGAGGCGGAGAAGTCCAAGACTGCGCGGCAGGAACTCATTGAGAAGCTTTCCAATTATTACGTTCCCGTGGTGCTGATGGTGGCCGGGCTGGTGTGGTTCTTCACTTCAAAGAGTGCTGATCAGGCAACGCGCGATGCCGCTGCGGTCCGTGCGATTACTGTGCTGGTGGTGACTACGCCGGGCGCGCTGCTGATTGCATATCCAACGGCGATGGTTGCGGCGTTTGCTGCTGCGGCGCGCTTAGGAATCATGGTGAAGCAGACGAGCACGCTTGAAGCTGCCGGCTCGGTTGACACCGTGGTGATGGACAAGACGGGCACGCTGACCACGGGCAAATTTGCAGTGAGTCGCTTGGTGCCTGCTGAAGGTGCCGACGGTGCTGCGTTGTTGCAAGCGGCTGCTGACGCCGAGCAGAGTTCCAATCACCCGCTCGCGCGCAGCATCATGGACACAGCGGCGCGCGCACGCATTGCACCGATTGCCGTCAGTGACTACAAGGAAATTCCTGGTCGCGGCGTGCAGGCATCAACGCCAGCAGGCATGGTGTTTGCAGGGCGCGGTATGTGGATTGCAGAATTGAACGCCGGCGCTGCGGCGCAGGTGAAATCAGTTGAAGAGAAGCTTGAAGGCATGAGCGGCGTGCACGTAATGCTCGGCGATCGCTATTTGGGTGCAGTTGGTCTTGAGGACAAGTTGCGTCGCAACGCGGCGGAGACGGTGGCTGAACTGCGCCGTCTTGGAGTGCGCCGCGTGGTGATGTTCACGGGCGACCGCCTGAGTGTTGCAAAGCGCGTGGGCGAAGCCGTGGGCGTCGATGCAATTGAAGCCGAGTGCTTGCCTGAGGAGAAGCACGAGGAATTGAAGTACCTGATTCGCAAGGGAAATCGCACGCTGGTAGTGGGCGACGGAATCAATGACGGCCCGATGTTGGCAAGCGCGGATGTTGGCGTTGCCATGGGACTTTCTGGAAGTGATATTGCAACCAACAGCGCGGGTGTTGCGTTGATGAATGATGATCTGCGCAGCATTCCGTTCTTGTTGGAACTGGCGCGCAAGGCCAAGGGCATTGTGGCGATGAACATTGGCGCAAGTCTGTTGCTGGCGCTGGTTGGATTGGCGCTTGCGGCAACCGGTCGCATTGATATTTGGGTGACCCCGTTCTATCAGGCAACGGCGTACGTGTTTGTGATTGCCAACAGCTTGCGCTTGGTGCGTTTCGGCGAAGACTTCGCTGCGGCGGAGGAAATGCGCAGGACGCAGGACGCCATGACGGTGGTCAAGCCGGTGCGGGCGGCGCAGAAGCTGTAATCCCTTCCTTGATCCGGTTGCAATTTAAGACGCCAGCGCCGCTTTGATATTGGCAACCACGTTCTCTTGATCCACTTCGGCGGGGAGCGGCACGGATAGATGCCGCTCGCCAGTTAGACCAAGCTGCGCTGCAGTGCCGCGCATACTCAACTGGTCAGTCTGCACTGGCATGGAGTTGTCAGAGATGAAGCGCTGGCCGAACGTGACCGTGGAAATCCCCCGGGCGGGAATCACTGTCTCGCGACCGTCATGCTTGCCGCGCGTCACGATCCGCAACTGGCCTGGCTCGGCGATCCACGTTTCCGTGCCATGCTGAAAGCGAACGCGCGGCCGCGCAATGGGGCGCGAATTCCAACGAATGGCCGCAACGAGCAGCAAAGGAAATCCAACGAACGCTGCCACTTGT
>JBBAOD010000317.1:0-2769 GCA_040401635.1 Phycisphaerales bacterium | reverse complement strand
GTAACCCACGTGGTCACACGTTCGAGTGATGCGGGGATCGAATGGTCTGTCGGCTTCAGGTGTGTCATGACCTACGCAGCGTAATCGGGTGCTGTTCGGCGGGCACTGCTCGTTCAGTGGCATAATGACGGCTCCATTTGAAGCGGGGGGGATGTGAGTACCGCAGTTGTGACGACTGTTTCGCGCAGGTACCTTGCCTGCATATGCCGCTCGGTGTAATGCCCACAACCCTGTTCATCGCCGTTGCGAGTGCGCTGGGTGTTGTCGCGCTTCCGGCGTGGTGCAGGGATACCGATCCTCCCGCTTCGCCCTCGGCGCCTGAGCCAGCAGCGCCTGAGCGAGTTGCCACTCCAGATTCGACCATGGACCGATTTGATCGCTTGCAGTCAGAGGTGGCAGCGCTCCGGCGTAAGACCGAAGAGCAAGAGAAGAAGATTGAGGAGCTGAAGTCAGAGAACGGTGAAGTTTGGCTGACCGCGCAGCGTGCACAACAGATTCGGAGCATTGTGACCGACGCGCTCAGTGACTCGGCCAATCGCTCTTCATTCCGCAGTGATAGTGCGGTTGCGGGCTACGACAATGGGTTCTATCTCGCAAGCGCTGATGGAAACTATCGGATGAATATCGGTGGACAGGTGCAGTCGCGATTTTCCTATGCGTACGCGACCCGAAGTTCATTGAATTCCGAACAACGACAGGCCGGTGCGCAGAACGAAAGCGGCTTTGAGTTGCGGCGCGTGCGAATCAATTTCTTTGGTCATGTGTTTGATCCAAGTTGGACCTACCGCGTGCAGTTTGCATCTGACCGCGATGGCGGAAACCTCAACAATCCCTTCAACCTTGAGGATGTATTCATTCAGAAGGCGCTTGGTGATGGATTCTTCCTGCGCGCTGGGCAGTGGAAGAACTTCTTCAATTACGAAGAGAACACTTCGAGCCGGACGCAGCAGTTTGCAGAGCGTTCGTTGGTGAATCAGTACTACAACACCAAATGGATTCAGGGCATTCTGCTTGGCTGGGAGGCAGAGAAGCTTCGCACGTACGCCTCGTACAACGATGGTGGCGCCAATCGAAATCTTGCTGCCATTCAGCCAAATGGCGAAGTGATCGATTGGGCATTCACTGGTCGTGTCGAATACAAACTTGACGGCGATTGGGGTCAGTTCAAAGACATGCAGGGCTGGCGCGGAAGTCCGTTTGCGGCGATGGTGGGCGCGGCGGTGAACTGGCAGCACGCGCCGGGAAATCCGCCCGACGGTCGCCCATCGATTGGCAATGGTCAGATTTCGCCTACTACGAATGACCAGCTAACGCTTCTCACTTACACGGCGGACTTCAACCTCCGCGGTAACGGGTGGAGTCTTTGGAGTGCGTTTCTGGGTAACTACCTCTATGACGGAGGAAATGCTTCTGTTGCGCAGGGGATCGAGGGCAGTCTGTCTTACGGTGCTGTGATTCAGGGTGGGTTCTTCGTGGCAGATGCGCTGGAGCTGATAGCGCGCTATGAATTTCTGCGTGTGAATTCCGGACAAGCGGCATCGGACGTGAATTCCGCGCTCAGTCGGCAAACGCTCAACCTGGCGACGGTGGGTTTCAACTACTACTTCAATAAGAACGACGTGAAGTTCACTCTTGATGCCGGGTGGGCCTTCGATTCCATTCAGTTCTCGAACGGACTCTTTGGAGAGCCGATTGCGGGCACTGATTGGCGTGCAACCGGTACCGGGACAGGGAACGGCGGCGTGGTGGTGCGGGCGCAGTTGCAGTTGTTGTTCTAAAGGCCCCGTGCCATTCGAAATCCGGCAGTTTTACGCGAGTAATCCGAGGCTCGCGTGATCCGCGATGCACTGCGGCAGTTGTGCGCGTGGTTCGCCCATGAACCGCCGCGCATAACAGCTGGTACGTTGGCATCGCCATCCGCAGATGCAAGCGATACACGCGTGGCGGCGGCGACGCACCACTCCCAAACATTCCCGTGCATCTCATGAAACCCCCAGACGTTGGCGGGCATGCTGCCTGCGTCGACAGTCTGCCGTCGATCCGGTCCGGGTGGCCCATCGCGGTAGGGGTAGCGTCCGTTGTAGTTCACGACATCTGCATCGAGGAAGTTTGCGTGGCTGAATGGGGTGTCAGACCCAGCGCGGCAGACGTACTCCCATTCGACTTCGTGCGGGAATCGAAAGCCAGGTCCGCATGCACGTGTGAAGGCGATGCAGTCATTGACGCTGACATTTTCAACAGGGAGTTTCGGTCCAACATGAACGCTCGGGTTGGCGCCAGTGATGCGTTCCCACTGTTCTTGTGTAGTGGTGGTTTCAGCAAGATAGAACGGGTGCTTGATATTGCAGGCGATCAGTGTTTCGTCGTCTTTGTGGCCTTCTTCATCGGAGGAAGATCCGATCGTGCACTTTCCGGGTGGGCACAGGAGAAACACGATTCCTGAGTCTGGATCGCGCACTTTCCAAGGCAATTTCAGTGCGGCGATTGCCTCGAGCATCGGAGGCGACATGGCAACGGAAGAATCAGGGAGTTGGGTGATCACGGAGACGCGCCAACCATGGACGTCAACGAGCGAGCGATTGTGCCACCAGGTGCGGAGGGGGTGGAGGGTGAACAGGGAGCGGCTGGGTTTGCGAGCGCCCCGGGGGCGACTATCTGCGGGTGCCACAGGTCTGGCATCGCTCGCATCTCGCGCGTTGTTCCCGTTGTTCCCGTTGTTCATCGAAACCCCCGGCACGAGGCGCTCAATCGGACGGAACTTCGTGCATG
>JBBAOD010000316.1:1832-2775 GCA_040401635.1 Phycisphaerales bacterium | reverse complement strand
TTACGAGGACGGCCGCTGAGCGCGGCCCTGTCCTCTCCGGCGAGTGCGGCCAGGGTGAGCGTGTTTACAAACCGGCGTTCGTACTGGCTCGCATTCGCCTTACGAGGACGGCCGCTGAGC
Organism: Phycisphaerales bacterium; assembly: GCA_040401635.1. Classification (GTDB taxonomy): domain Bacteria; phylum Planctomycetota; class Phycisphaerae; order Phycisphaerales; family SM1A02; genus UBA966. The sequence goes on along the minus strand of JBBAOD010000316.1, from coordinate 2,655 downwards.
GCGGCCCTGTCCTCTCCGGCGAGTGCGGCCAGGGGAGCGGGTTTGGACCGGGGTGAATGGCACCTAATTGCTAGTTCGGGACCTTTACGAAACTCACGATGCGGGGCTGCTCGCCGGGGCGGTCGACTGACGAGCGGTCGATGGTCATCATGTAACGGGAGTCATCAACAATCGACTCCGGATCGGTGCCGTTCCATTGGCCAGTGAGCGTGTCCTGCTTGATGGTGCGGATGCGAAGCCAGATGGTGAAGACGTCGCTTCGCGTGGTGACAATATTGGAGATGCCGCGAAGCATCTGATTCTGTTCCACAGCATCGCCCGAGGTCATGTCGTAGTGATAGGCCTTGGTTTCAATGAACTGTGTGCCCAGCGAGTCGTTGGACGGGTCGTTCACTTCATTGACTGTGCCCGTGTTGCGATCATCCGTGGCAGTGACCAACAGATGTTTGTCAATCGCCGTGCGACCAGTGAGCGGATAGACCTGCGCTGCTCCGGCAGCGAGGGCCTTGGGGATGCCTTCGGTGCGGTAGGCGAGCGCGGAACCACCCGCTGATTGCGGTCCGGTACCAACCGACGAACGTCGGCCGGCGCCCCAGGTTGGGTCGTCCCACTTGGTGCGGTACGGATCATTACCCGCAAAGCGAATCGACCAACCTTCGGCCTGGTTCCAACTTGAACCAACAAGACCTGCAGAATCGGCGCTGTCAGCCACATTGTTGCGATTGACATCAAGAACCTTGCCCTTGGCAATGTCCTCGACATCGGGCGTGCCGTTACCGTCAGCATCGCTTGATGTCGGTGGGGCGAATTCTGCACCCTTGGT
>JBBAOD010000316.1:0-1822 GCA_040401635.1 Phycisphaerales bacterium | reverse complement strand
CAACTCGCCGATACTGTCGAAGCCACGCTCACTGCGTATGCCCGGCGCCCACTCACGGTGATTCGATGCATCCGGCAGATCAAGTCCGCGGCTGTAATAGCTCGGCATGTTCTGGAACTGGTTGGTGCTGAGGTCGGGCGTAACGTTGCCCTTGTTGCGCCAGAGTTCCATTGCTTCGGCAACGCGAACGCGCGGAGCTGCCACGCCGTAATCAAAGAGAATGGAAGTGGGATTCCCTGTGCCCGGCAGACCTCCGCCCATGTCATACGGTGCTGATTGCCATGCCGACGGATCGCGCACAAGGCGCCGCTTACTGAGCGCGGAATTTGCTGCGCCTGAACTTGATGCATTGAGCGTTGCTGGGTCGGAATCCACGGTCTTTGTGATCGGGAAATCATCGTCGTACACCAGGCGCATCATCTGCGGCATGGCATGCAGCACCTCGATCGGCGCAGTGTTGATATTGATGAGCCCTGGCGTGAGCTTGCCTTCAAAGTTGCGTGCCAAACGCAGGCGACGGTTCTCCGCAGCAGCTCGCTCGCCGAAGTCGATGACGCCGTCCGGAGCGCTGGTTGTTGTCCAACTATCAAACGGCGAAGCACCACGATCATCAACAACGAACGCGTCCAAGAGCGCGGCACCACCCGGCAGACGGCTGTTGAACCCGATGCCGTTCTGCTGCGCAGGCGTTGTTGTAGTGACCGCGCCCTCGATCGGCGGCGGCATGGTTTGAATACCACTCAAGAGCGTCGGGCGGCCACCCGTTGGCGCCACGGTGTCGTACTGCGCTGGCTCAAGTTGCAGGCGGTTGTAATGCGTTTGATTGGCGCCATAGCTCAGGACGCCGTTCGACGTCGCGGGCTTGGGGAACTTGGGGAAGTAGAGCGTTGCAGTCGATTCCTGCGGCTGCGCAAGAATCTCCGCGAGCGTGGCGTAGGCACGACCGCTTCCAGTGCGCTGCACGAGCGTGCCCCACAATGGAACGTCCAAGATCTCTGCCGCCTGATCAAAGTCGGCATCCTTCTGGAAGAAGCGATATGGCGCGGTGAAATTTGTTGGATCCGAGCCGTTGACGAACTTGGCAGCAGAGACGCCCTTCTCGCCGTAATTCAGGGTCATACCAGTGGGCGGCGTGGCATTGGTCAACTGCCATGCTGGGTACTGATAGGTGCGCGCCTGCGCGCTCTCTGGAATGCGGGTTGGGAAGAAGGTCGGCTTGCCGCGCTTGTTCTCGCCCCAGATGTTGTAGTACTGAGCAGACATCCAAAGACTCTGCGCAGCGCCAGTGGAATTCCCGTCCGGAAGACTGGTAGCGTTGGCAATGATCTCGCCCTTGCGACCAACGCCCTCCTGCACGCCTCCTACAAAGGTGTCACGTCCCACCGAGCCGCCCGTTGGCGAACTTGAGGCCATGACTCCAGTGGTCCGCGCGAATGCGTAGCGCGGAGTGCGTTCGTCCATTGTGATGATGCCGCGGCCGGGAGGCGTTGGTGTCACGCCGTTCTGCGTGTCAAAGAGCCACTGTCGAGCTCCGCGTGCCCATGTAGTGAAGTAGTCACCAGTTTGGAGACGAATGCCGTCAATCGCGAGGCTGCCGGAGCGGCACACGATCGACGGTGGCGGCGGAAGGGAGCCTCCAGAACCATCGATGTACAGGCGATTGATGAGGTCGGTAACGCGCTGGCCGCTTTGACCGTCAAGCGTGGGATCCAATTCATTCTCAAATCGATCGACCACGGTCCACGTCGGCGTTCCGCCGTTTGATGGATAGATCGCGCGTCGCAACTCAATGGAGGAATTGGTTGGCTGCGCACCATTCACC
>JBBAOD010000315.1:0-2791 GCA_040401635.1 Phycisphaerales bacterium | reverse complement strand
GTGAATACCCACAGACACGGAATTTTCATGAACGCACTGAGGCGGATCGCCGTGCGCATGTAATCGGTGAAGACCAAGAAGCCCGAGCCAAAGGCGCGCAGACCGCTGAGTGTCATGCCATTGACCATGGCGCCCATGGCATGCTCGCGAATTCCAAAGTGCATGTTGCGGCCGTCATAGGTGCCGCCAAATTCCGGCGCGTTGAATGTGCCCGCGCCCTTCAGGAAGGTCTTGTTACTCGGGGTGAGATCGGCGCTACCGCCAATCATCCACGGGATACGTTCCATGATGGAGTTGATCACCTTGCCACCCGTCGAGCGCGTGGCGTCGCCCTTGGGATCAGCGGGGAACGGTGCAATGCCCGCGTCCCAACCCGCAGGCAAATCGCCGCGCCACATGGTCTGCAATTCCTGGGCGCGCTCCGGATGTGCGGTCTGATACGCGGTCCAAGTGGAATTCCACGCCGCACGCTTGGCAGCGCCGCGAGCACCCATTGTTTCTGCGAAGCGCTCACGCACGCCAGCCGGCACCAGGAATTTTGGTTCCAACGGCCAACGATAGAACGTCTTGGTCTTGGCAATTTCCGCCTCGCCCAGTGGCTCGCCGTGGGCCTTGGATTTGTCCTGCACCTCCGGTGAACCCCAGCCAATATGGCTATCAACAATGATCATCGTTGGGCGATCAGTGGTGGCACGCGCAGAAGCGAACGCCTGAGCCAGTGCATCAACATCGTTGGCATCCTTGACATGTTGCACGTTCCAGCCATAGCCATGGAAACGCGCGGTGACATAGTCAGAGCATGAGAGCTCCGTGCTGCCGTCAATAGTGATGCCATTATTGTCAAAAATCCAGCACAGATTTCCCAAGCGCATGTGGCCCGCGGCACTTGCGGCTTCATGCGAAATACCTTCCATCAGGCAGCCGTCACCGCAGATGGCAAAGACGTGGTAATCAAAGAGCTCTTGCGCTGGCGTGTTGTAACGCGCGGCAAGGAACTTACCGGCGATGGCCATGCCGACCGAGTTACCGAGTCCCTGACCGAGCGGACCAGTAGTTGTTTCGATACCGGTCGTCACGCCAAACTCTGGATGTCCTGGGCAACGCGAACCAACTTGGCGGAATTTTTGAATGTCATCCAGCGTCACCGCAAGGCGACCAGTTGGTGCACCGGCTGCATCCGTATCGATCACACCGGCGAGGTGTAGGAGCGAATAGAGCAACATGCATGCGTGGCCGTTCGAGAGGACGAATCGATCACGATTTGGCCAGTGCGGCGCGGCGGGGTCATAGTTGAGCGAGTCCTTCCACAGCGCATATCCCACCGGCGCAAGACCCATCGGCGCGCCGGGATGTCCGCTGTTAGCGGCTTGGACGGCATCCATGGACAGCGTGCGAATGGTGGTGATCGCCAAGCGATCGATGAGCGGGACGTCAGCGGGGGTACCGGCGATTGGATCGATGGCAGGAACGGCAGTTGATGCGGGCGCGGCGGTCATTCGCGAAGACTACCGCGGCGGGAATTTGCATCGGGGATGCGGGGGGAACGGTCTCTTGCTGGGTTGATTTGCTGCATCACGACGTCGTGCTGGTCAGCGTTGAGGCATTGCGCCTGCGTACTGGCCCGCATCCGCCTTACGAGGACGGCCGCTGAGCGCGGCCCTGTCCTCTCCGGCGCTTGCGGCCAGGATGCGTTGCCGGAGATCAACAGACTGCGGATAGTGGAGCGCGCCAAAGCACACACGCCCCCAGACGCGTAAGCGCCAGGGGGCGTGGAGTGTGGACGCCGGCCGAAGCCAGCGTGGAGTGCAGAGTGATGTCAGGCGCGACGGCGACGGGCGCCGACGAGACCTGCTGCGCCGAGCAGCGCGAGGGCGCCAGGGGCGGGGACCGAGAAGTTGAAGGACGACGGGGTCGCAGTGCCCCCCAGATTGCTAATGATGACGTAGTCGCCCAAGGCAAGTGTGATCGCCGTAGAACCCGAAGATGAGGTGATGCCTTGGACCTGATTGAGAGTCCCGGCGGATTGAGTGTAGAGATAGATACCTGTGTTCCCACTCCACGTGAGGTCGACATTCAACGGCGACTCGGACACGGTGAACGACCGCCAGGACACCACACCGTACGAGGCTTCAGTTGAGTTGGCTACCACCGAGAAGCCGGAGGTCGTCGTTGTTGCGGTCCACGAAGCGGTGGCGCCGCTAACCGTCCTAGTCCGTGCCAGGAATACATTGGCTCCTGAGAGGGTGTTGGACCCTTCGGTGTCGTTGTTGTACAAGTTGTTTTGGTTGAAGGATGAATAAACGCCTGTGTTAGTCGGATTAGTCCACACGATCGCCGCCTGCGCCGCCGAACCAACCACGGCCACGGCCGCAGCAATACCAACCATCGAAGAAATGAAAGTCTTGTTACGCATCTGAAACTCCATGCTGGGCTCTCGCCCGGTTGTGCCCACACTCCCGTGTAGACGTGAGATCGCCGAAACCGTCGGCGCGGTTGTTCCACACGTTTGCCCTACCGGGACAAGCGCTTCTTGAATTGCGTTGATCACTTGCAGGCTTGAACTGCGGCTGATGTAACGCTCCACATACAAGAACGAGATCTACCCCCCCCCCAGCCATCATTCATTTTTTCATATTTTCATGACGAGTGAAAAAACACCGTTCTAACGGTGCTGCGCCCGCAAATTTGTTCCGGACCGCCTGCGGCCACAGGAACAGGTTCCAACCCCTAGCCTCCAAGTGCCTTCCGTGTTCGAGCCCCCGCAGTGAGCACGGGATCCTCGGTAAGCGGC
>JBBAOD010000314.1:0-2805 GCA_040401635.1 Phycisphaerales bacterium | reverse complement strand
TGCGCTCCGACGATACGGACGGTTTGATCGAAGCGCTGCGTGTGCTCGGTTGTGTCATCACGGTGACCGGCGATTCCGTGCATGTTCTCGGATGCGGCGGCCGATTTGCTGCTGCTATTCCGGTGCACATCAATCTTGGTGACGGCGGAACTCCCACGCGATTCATGATGGCCGCTGCATCGCTTGCACGCGCGCCAGTCACTATTGACGGCAGCGCGCGCATGCGTCAGCGACCCGTTGCTGATGGAGTGACGCTCCTCGCGGCACTTGGCGTTGGCGTCAACAGCACCGGATCAGGCACGAACGCTGCACTGCCACTGACGGTGACTCCCGGGGTCGCAGCGCCACATGGTGGCATGGTGCGTGTTTCACGCACATCAACAAGTCAGTGCGTCAGCGGACTCTTGCTGTGCGCGCCGTGGTTTCGTGACGGACTACGCGTGGAGTTCACGGAGCAACCCACCAGCCAGAGTTACTTGGAATTGACGGTCGATGAACTTCGCCGCTGGGGCGTTGCAGTGGCTGAATCGCGCGATGCCACTGGGCAGCTCACTGCGATCACTGTTCCATACGGACCGCCGCGCGCGCGTCCAGAAGTGCACATCGAAGCGGACGCATCGAGCGCGATTTACTGGGCCGCTGCAGCCGCCATCATTCCAGGGAGTGTGGTTGAACTGCTTGGACTGCCGCACCAGAGTCGACAGCCTGACATGCTCGCGATCCAAGCGATTGGTGCAATGGGTGCCCTCATCGTGCCATCGCCAATGGAACAGGGCGCAACACGCGTCGCCTGCGCGGTTGTTGATAGTCAGTCGCCGCTGCGCGGTGGTCAATTCAACCTGTCCGGCGCTCCCGATGGGGCGTTAGCAGTGGCCGCTATCGCCGCGCTTGCGGACGGTGAAACCAGGCTCGATGGTCTGTCCACGCTGCGCGTCAAGGAAAGCGACCGCCTCGCGGCACTCCGCGACGGCCTGATTGCCATGGGCGCCGGGGCGCGGATCGAAGGCGATTCGTTGATCATTACGCCCATGAGCGCCGAGCGTCGCCGCGCCTTGGGCACAAGCGCACTCATCCAAACTGTCCGTGATCACCGGATCGCTATGGCATTTGCAGTGCTTGGATTGCAGGTCAGCGGCGTGCAGATTGTTGATCCGGGTTGTGTCGCAAAGAGCTACCCGGCTTTCTGGGCGGACTTGGCACGCATGATTCAGCCGCAATGATGCACTGAGCCGTGCAGCGGCATGCAGCGTCGTGCAGCGCCGTGCAGCGCCGGGCAGCGCCGTGCAGGGCGTTCATCGATCGAATACTCTTACTCAATGCACGCATTTTGGCACTTTGCAGCTCGACTGCTCAATCACAAGGCACGCCTTGCCACAGCGATGGGTTTGGCGCTTATCTCAGCTGGTGGGCTCGGTGCTGGATTGTTGGCGCTCGCGCCAGTCTTAGAGTTTCTGCTCCGCAAGAATCAGTCGCTTGGGCAGTGGATCAACCAGAACGCTTCGTGGGTGCCACCGGAATTCACTGAGCTCTTACCAAAGGATGCATTCGGAGGCGTGGTGGTGGTGTTCGTTGGGCTACTGGTAATGACGGCCGTTGGAGCTGCCGCAAACTTTGGTCACCAATACTTAGCGTTGACACTGTGCGTGCGCACGGTCACGGAAATTCGTCACGATGTCTTTAAGCATGCCGTGAACCTGCCGCTGAGTACGGTGTTGCAGCGCGGCGCCTCTGACCTGGTGAGCCGCACTGTGCGCGACAGCGCTGAATTGCAGCGCGGATTAGTGGCGCTCACCGGCAAGACCGTGGCGCAAATCACCAAGGGTGGCGCAGCGTTCTTGGCGGCGGTGTGGTTTGACTGGCGGATCACCCTGGTGGCGCTGGTTGCTGTGCCGGTGCTGGCGTTTCCGTTGCGAAAGTTTGGTAAGCGCATTCGTAAGGGTGTGCGCGGTTCACTGCGCGCGCAGGCGGACTTGTTGCGTGTTTCCAATGAAAGCATGCAAGGAATGCGCGCCGTCAAATCAGCAACCGCCGAGGCAGAAGCGATTCGCCGATTTGATGCAGTGAATGCGATCGTCCTTCGTGAAGAGATGCGCGTGCGCTTTGCGCAATCCATGTCTTCGCCCATTGTTGAGTCAATCGCTATTGTTGCCATTTGCGTGTTGGCGCTGATTGCTGCGCGGCAAATCATCGACGGCAAATTGGCATTCGACACCTTTGTACTTTCGCTGGGTGCTTTGGCCGCTGCTGGTGGCTCGCTGAAGCCGATCGCTGGATTTGTCAACGATATTCAGGCTGCATCAGCACCCGCCGAGCGGCTTGAGGAAGTGATGAAGGTCGGCCGTGAAGATGCAGGCGAACGCCGCAAGCAGCCACTGCCCCCGCACGCGCGTGAAATTCGATTTGAAGATGTTTCGTTCCGCTACGCAGGCGCCGATGTTGACGCATTGCAGGACGTGAACCTGGTCATTCAACATGGCGAACGTGTTGCCTTTGTCGGCGGCAACGGCTGCGGCAAGACCACGCTTCTTTCCATGCTTTCACGCCTCTTTGTGCCAAGCAAGGGTCGAGTGCTGGTGGACGGCGCGGACATTGCCCAGCACGGGTTGAAGACCGTGCGCGCGCAAGTGGGCGTGGTGACCCAAGACGCATTCTTGATCCGCGGCAGCATCACGGAGAACATCCGCTTTGGTCATGACACGCCGCCGGATGAAGCCGTGCGGCTTGCAGCGCGTCGCGCGTATGCAGAGTCATTCATCGATCGCCTCCCGGATGGATTCGCCACGGTGGTTGCCGAAGGCGGAACCT